>JANNPJ010000375.1:0-2225 GCA_031400005.1 Kineosporiaceae bacterium
GATGCGTTCGGACCCCCTTGATGTTGCGGTGGCATTGCGGATTGGCCGCGGCACGGTCCGCAAGATGAAGCAGAACCTGGGGTGGGCGATCGGGTACAACTCGATCGCGTTGCCGATCGCGGCGGGGGTTTTCGAGCCGGCTTTCGGGCTCGTGCTGCGCCCGGAGATCGCCGCGATCACGATGGCCGGATCCAGTTTCCTGGTCGCGGTCAACGCGTTGACGCTCAAACGGCTCAGGCTCCCGGACCAGGCACGCCGGTAGCACCACCGGAGCAACCGGTGGGGTCGTCCACTGTGCCCACAGGCACCGGGAGCCGTTGACATGATGGGGTGCTGACGTCGGTGGGGCACCTCAGATGGCGGTCTGCACGTCGACGGCCACCACCGGACGATGACCGTCCTTCCGACTGATCCGCGTCCTAAGATGCTCACTCGCCGTCCAGCGCCGCTAAGGATGCTGTGGATCACCGTGGCGTCGGGGAGTGCTTCCCAGGTGCGAGGTAGGGACCGCGATCAGCCAGCACTTGACTGGTGTCAGCGTGTTCGGCCTGGTCAACAACGGCCGCAGGCCGCCCCAGCGGCCCGCCCAGTGACACCCGTCAACCTGCTCAACCGTGGCCGTGGCCGTCGTTGAGGTGAGCGGAGCGGGTAGAGGTGGGGTCCTTAGAGACACTTGGAGATGATTGCCGCACGGACGGTTGCAGAGTCGATGCTGGTTTCGACGGTACTTCGACCACACCGTCAGGCTGTCCATGGTGATCCCCCGACGGCACGCTAGGCGACGGCGCGCTCGGCATCCCGGCCGCGACCTGATGCAATGCGACGAACGCCAACGCCGCCGTAACCAGCAACGCCAACCCGGCAGGGCCAAGCACGCTGCGCCACCGCTGGGCGTGGTACCGCAACACATAGGCGATGAACGCCAACGCGAGCCCGACCGGGATCAACACAGCGGCCCGGGCCGGCACGTCCTCGAAGTGTTGGATACCACCGCTCAGCGACCCGATACCGAACGACAACGCCAACGACGCAGGCACCATCGTCATCACCGCGCGGGCGGTTGCCCGTTGGCGGTTGACGACGAACTCCGTGAACGCGGTGGCGACAACGAATAACATCGCCCCCGCCACCGCGATCACCGTGAACCGCGGCGGATCCAACGGGTGATGCACCACCGCGCCGCTGATCAGCGCCGCCCCCACATAGGTCGACGCGTAACCGATGAAATCAGCCACCACCGGCTTGAGCGCCCCGCCAATCACCGGCGCCCCTGGGCCGTCAGCGCCCGCCCCGCCGCCCAGCTGGTCCACCGGATCCGACATCGGCTCCCCAGAACGACGGATCTGATCAGCCTCTAACAAGTCAGCACCTCATAGCTGGGAACAGACCAGCAGGACCGCTGGCCAAGGAACGAACCACGCGAAGTCCTGCGCGACCTCCCCGCCCTCACTCAGGACGTCACGTATGGAAATGCCGCCGAACCGACGCCACCATCGCTCACACCAGGCCATGATCACTATCACTCGAATGAGACGCAACATGACACTCCGTCACGAGACTGCTGGATTTGAGTCCGCGCCAAGATCATTAATCGCCGCCCTCGACTTCTCAGACGAACCATCGAGATCCAACGATCTACCCACGGCGACTTCATGTCCTGAGCGACCCTGCAGCCGGGCCGAAGGTCCTTTACCTGCGATCAATCGTGGTTCCCGCGCGGCAGAGAGGAAGGGCAAGCGGAGGCGAAGCGGCCAGACCCCGTGGTGGAGCAACTCCGCGTGTGCGGGTCAAAGTCCTTGGTGGGCGGGACGTTCGTCCCTGGTCGCTGGCGGCTGAGGGGCAGATGCTGCTAATGGAGGTGATGGCAGTGATGCGTTCTTCTCCTGATTGTGCTGCCGTGAGCAAGTCCGTTCCGTTGTTGCTGCGATTGCATCGCAGGTTCGGCACTTGGCGGGCACCGGTTCTCGGGCTGGCCGTATTCACCGGAATGTTTTTCGTCTCGGCGTTCATCACCGGCCCGGCACCGTTCCACCTGGCCCGCTCCGCTGTCCTCGCTGGTGGCTTCTCGTTGAGCCTCGGCGGTCCCACGTGATGGACCGCCATCGGGGCACGTCCGTGCCCGTCCCAGGTGCTTTTGTCTTGAGTGCGCAGGGTGTCGCGAAGTCCTTCAACCGCGGTGTGTGGCCGTCCCGGCGCACCCATCACGTGCTGCGGGGCGCCGATCT
>JANNPJ010000560.1:0-5977 GCA_031400005.1 Kineosporiaceae bacterium
CCGTCCGGCAGCGGCCGGAGGTTACGCAAATTTGCGTACAGCTGTCCCTACCCGGCGGACAACACCGAGGATCAGCCTTTGTGACTACGGGGCTTTGATTCCGGCGTACGGGTACACCTTGAGCGTGCGCTTGCCGCCGACCGTGCCCCCGAGCTTCACCTTGCGCAGGGCGCTGTTGTTGTTCGGGTTCGACTCGACCAGCTTCCGGTCCGGGTTGGCCAGTACCTCGATGTAGTAGATGCCGTTGGCCAGGTTCGTCACGTTGAACGACTGGCCGGGCAAGGTCTGGTCGTAGGTGTCACCCCAGCCGACGTCAAGCACCTCGCGGATGCTGATCGATTCCTCGGTGCCACAGGCGGTGCCCAGGTCGGTGCTAGCCGGTTTCCACTGCGCGGTAAGCCGGTTCAGATCGATCGCATCGGTCGGGGCCAGGCAGAACGCTTCCTTCCCGCTGCGCTTGGTCAGCTTCCGGGTGCTGTCCAGGAGCCGGTAGGTGGCGAACGCCGTGAAGTGCCAGTGGTTGTGCCCCCGCCGGGGATCCCATTCCAGGGTTCCGGCCTTGCTGGCTCCGATCTCATTGCCGGCGGCGTCGTAGAAGTACTGGTATGCGTCCATCAGGTCACCATTGGGACGCCGAAAACCGTCGACTACCAGGGGCGAGGGCCCGGCATTCCAGACTGTCGCGCCGAAGGTGAGGTACGTCTTCTTGCTCGGGTTTCCTTCGCTGTTGTTCCGGTCGAGCTGGATCTGGTAGGCCGGGGTCGAGCGGAGATCGGGTTTCGGGCCGGACGGCAGGTCCGCCGCGCGCAAAGTCTGGGCCGGAGGGGCCTCAGCCGGAATGTTCGCGCTGCCCATCGCCTTCTTCCGGGCGGTAGCCATGGCGGCGTGCTGAGGGGAGAGCGCGCCGGTGTCGGTCATGTCGTGCCCGTCCGAGTGGCCGTGCTGGTGTTCGGATCCGCTGACCGCGGTCGTCTCGGCGACCGTCTTCACTTTCACCTTGACCGCGATCTGGGATTGCGCAGCGGTCATCCCGAGTGCCTTGCGCCAGCCCGCCCGGATCAGGAGCCGGACGGTGTACACGCCGTCCTTGCCTTTGAAGGACTCCGGGGTGTCGTAGTCCCCGAGGATGGGAGTTGACCACCCCCGCTGGATGCCGAACACCCCGCCCTTCGCGAATGGGTGTTCACCACACTCGATCGGGTAAGGCGAGGTGGAGGCTCCGTCCGGAACCGCTCGGGCGGCGGCCTCCGAATTCGGGCAGAAGTCGATGCGGCCCGTCTTCACCGTCTTGCCGGCCCTGGTGACAGAGAAGGCGAAGAATTTTTTGAGCTTGTTGACGCTCGTGATCAGTTCGGAGGGCAGTTGGGTGGTCGTGGCATCTGCTCCTTGGCCGAGGGTCAGAGTGGCCTTGATCGGATCCCGGTAGGACCGGCCCCGCTGAGTGCGGATCTCGATTCCGGTCTTCTCGGCGATCACCTGGAGGCCGAGGTCATAGAGGAAGGCGTTCTCGCCCTTGCCGCGCTTGATCGTCTGCTGGGACTTCGGGGCAACGAGTTTCACGGCCGGCGACGGTGCCAGCGCGTTGGCCTCACCGGCGGTGGCCAACCCGGTCACGGTCAACCCGGTCACGGTCAACCCGGTGGCAGCCACCGCGAGCGCGGTCGCTGGGGCGAGTCTGATCAGGGCGGGACGATAGAAACGGTTCACAGGAATCTCTCCAGGGATCGCAATAGCTGCCCGTCCTTTGGGGCGCTGACCGGCAACAGAGACAGGACGTCCGACATTAGATGCCACTGAACGGTGAAATTCATGTCACATCAGGACGACGCGCCCACAGTCTTCGGCGTGCTGTCCGCGGATCGCCGGTCGGATCTGCAGGCGCGGTTATCGTTCGCGCCTCAGTCCGCGGGCCGGTCCACCCGGTAGATGTGGTGGCGGCGGTCGTCGATCGGGTTGTCGGGGTCAAGTTCGCCGCTGGCGACGCGCGTCAGGCCGGCCTTCTCCAGAACTCGACAGGAGGCAATGTTGTCGGCGTGCACCGGCACGATCACGCACTCGGCGTTCCGGTGGTCGACCCACAACTGGTCGAGAGCCGAGCGGATCAGGCGGGTGCCGAGACCTCGCCCGACGTTCGCCGCATCGCCGATCAGGTAATCGATCGTCATTGCCCGCGACGGCACTGCAGTGATTGGCGTCAACTCGTTCAGGTAGTCCGGGTAGTCGTGCCAGAACGAGCGCTGCAGCAGCCCGAGCGGTGTGCCGTCGAGGAACGCCAAGAGGTCTTCATTCGGCTCCTCGCCGCGCGCAGTCGGCCCGAAATCGCGCTCCACGGCGGCCATTGATGTTTGGTGGTACCACCAGCGGGCCACATGCGGCGCCGACAGCCAACGCGACAGCAGCGGGAAGTCATCCGGGGTGACGTGACGCCACGAGATCATCCACTGACGGTAACCTGCGCGACAGCATCCGCGCCTGCGTTTTCTCAGCGCGAGGAGTCCGGAGGCGTATCAATGCGACCCGCCCCTTCCTCCTGTCTTGTGACGGGATGGAGGAATCCCCATGGATGCTTTCGATGCTCAGCCGCCTATCACCGGCGAGCCACCGCGCTCCGGGTTCTCCCCACGAGACCTCGATCGATCGATTATCGCGATTCCGCTGCTGCGGGAGATGCGTCGGAGCCCGGCCCCAGGCGTGCCGCTTGAGGTCGTGATCGACCTCAACCTCAACTATCACGACGGGCGGGACTCAGCCCGCACCCGGGTCCAGGAACTCATCAGGCAGGCCATCGCGCAAGCCGGCTCGCCCGATGACAACGACCTCATCGGCAGTCGTGCAGGTCAGTACCTGGTCGCCCGGCTGGAGCCGGAGGTGATTGTCGCGCTCGTCGCGCTCGACGGCAACGGCGGCACCGGGGCCGCCCAGCGCGCGATCTTCCGGATCTGGCCGGACTTCCCGGTGCGAGCTCTCCTCGACCATTCCGGCGCCACGATCAAGGCGGATGCCGCCCGCGCGTCGTTCGCGGCGTCTGGTGACGACATTGTCTGGGCTGTCCTCGATTCCGGGGTCGATGTGAGCCATCCCCACTTCCAACAGCATGCCAACCTCAAGCTGAGCGCTCCCTTGCGGCACGAGAACTTCCTGCGCGACGGCGACGCGACGAAGGACGCGTATGGCCACGGCACCCACGTCGCCGGGATTATCGCCGGTGCCATGCGCAACACCCGAAAGCACCCCATCGCCGCGGTGCGGTGCGAGCAGGACGAGAAGGGTAATGTCCGCTGGCGACGCTCGGGTCTCACGGAAATCTCTGGCATCGCGCCGAAGTGCCGGATCGTCAGTTACCGGGTGCTTGACGACCAGGGCCGGGGCAGTAGCAGCACGGTCCTGGACGCGATCGAGGAGATCCAGCGGATCAACGAGTACGGCCGCCGGCTCAAGATCCACGGGGCTAACCTCAGCCTGGGCTACGACTTCAACCCGGAGTGGTTCGCCTGCGGCCAAAGCCCGCTGTGCGTAGAGGTCAACCGACTGGTTCGGAGCGGAGTATGCGTGGTCGTGGCGGCCGGCAACTCCGGCTACGCCTACGCCTTCGACAGTGACAGCCAGGCGCAACTTGCCGCTGGCCGGGCACTGACCATCAACGACCCCGGCAACGCCGATGAGGCCATCACCGTCGGCTCAACGCATCGTGACATGCCACATCGGTTCGGCGTCTCCTACTTCTCCTCCAAAGGGCCAACAGGTGACGGGCGGGCGAAGCCCGACCTCGTTGCGCCCGGGGAGCGGATCCTGTCGGCCGCAACCGGATCGTTCGCCACTGTGGCGGATGCGCAGGGCATGTCCGTCAACTACGTGGAGAACAGCGGGACGAGCATGGCCGCGCCGCATGTATCCGGCGTCATTGCCGCCTTCCTGTCGATCCGACGGGAGTTCATCGGTCAGCCACAGGCGGTCAAGCGCATTTTCACTTCCACCGCAACGGATCTCGGGCGAGTGCCCGAATTCCAGGGCCGCGGTCTCGTCGACCTCATGCGGGCCATCCAGTCCGTCTAGCCATCAGCTGCCCATCAGTTGACGTGGTCATCAACCGAAGTTGTCAACAGCTAAAAAGGCTTTCAGATAGTCACTAGCCGTTCCAAAGGAGCCTGCCATGCCCAGCGAATTGAGCGGATACCCTTACCGGGAGCTGGAATTCGACAAGAACGCGCGCCTCGTCCACCCCGACCAGAAGGCCGCGGTTCTCGCCCTCGCGGCGTCCGGTGACGTCACCGACGTCCTCGTGCTCTCGCATGGCTGGAACAACGACGTGGACGACGCCCGAGCCCTGTACCGCGGGCTCGCATCCAACCTCCGTGCGATGAACGCTGCCCACGCCGGCGCTCAAGGCGCTCTTGCCAACCGAAAGACAGCACTCGTGGGCGTGCTGTGGCCGTCGAAGAAGTTTGCTGAGTCCGACCTGATCCCCGGCGGCTCCGCGTCCACCGGCGCCGAGGCTGCCCGCCTCGCCGCGGACCTGCGCGGGATGCACGGTGTGTTCGACGCTGACAATGCGGACGAAACCCTCGATCGGGCAGCGGCTCTGGTTCCCAAACTGCAGACCTCGCGCGAGGCGCAGACCAGGTACGCGCGCCTCCTGCGCTCGCTCGTGAGCACGGACGGCGCTGAGGCGGACGACGCGACGAGCGTCCTCTTCGACCTCTCAGCGGTGGACCTGATGGATCGGCTCGACGACCCCACGCTCGGTACCCCGGCCGGGTTCGCGGGGCCAGGTGGGTCGCCCGCCGGATCACCTGGCGGGCAACCAGGCGGGCAGTCGCACGGCTCCGGGGGAGCGGCGGGACGTCGTCCGGGCCAGGGGTCCTCCGGTCCTGCCGATGGCGGTGCCGCTGCGGGATTCGGCCTGCCGAACGTCAACAAGGCCAGGAACCTGCTCAACTTCATCAGCTACTACCAGATGAAAACCCGAGCTGGTGTCATCGGCGAGCGGGGCCTGGCACCGGTGCTGCGCGACCTCGACCGCGGCGTCGCCCTGCACCTGGTTGGCCACAGCTTCGGCGCCCGACTGGTCACTGCGGCCTGTGCGGGGCTGACCGGACGCCGCGCCCAGTCCCTGAGCCTGCTCCAGGCGGCGTTCTCGCATTACGCCTTCGCGCACAACTGGTCACCAGGGAAGGACGGCGGTTTCCGCAAGGTGGTATCGGGCGGCGTCGTCGAGGGCCCAATCATCGTGACCCACACCCGAAATGACGTCCTCGTGGGGATCGCCTATGCGCTGGCCTCGCGCGTTGCCGGGCAGGACTCCAGCGCGATAGGTGACCGCGACAGCCGGTTCGGCGGCCTGGGCGGCAACGGCGCGCAGCGCACCCCGGAGCACGTGGACCTGGACCTCCTCGACGTCTCCGGCACGTACTCCCTGACGAAGGGGCAGGTCTACAACCTGCGTGCCGATCGGTTCGTTAGCGGCCACAGTGCCATTCAGAACCACCAGGTGGCGCACGCCGTGCTTGCCGCCGTCGGTTCGGTCCGCGCCCCGGTCCGAACATCCGCCGGGTGAAGGCACTCTGTCATCCCAGATCAGCCAGGTTGCGCCGAAGTTGAACCAGCCTTCCGGGCTCATGTTGCTGATGCCCTTGTCGATCGGGTCCATCACACCGGTCAGGATCAGTCCCTTCACCACGGTCTCGGCCAGCGGATACGACACTTAGTGATCGGCATGCCATCAGCCTGACTCATTGGACAATCGTGAACAATCGGGCACGACCCTGACGAGGCCCCGATCCGGATCGGGGATTACTCGGACGGATGGCCGGTCACGGGCGCAGCCATTGGTCCCGACGAACCTGCGTGGCTCTGCCGCTGGGTCGGATCCGAAGAATCCGGCGCTGGGCTGGCGTCAGGTGGTGTTCGGGTCGAGCATGCGGCCGATGAACAGCGGGACGCCAGTGGGGACGTCATGGATGACGTAGAGGAACGGGCG
>JANNPJ010000574.1:0-16878 GCA_031400005.1 Kineosporiaceae bacterium
GTAAATGGACCTTGTCATTCTGTCAATGACCCTTGTCATCCGATCGCCCTGTTCCCCGCTCCCGCACACAACGTCGTCGCCGAGGACTTGCGTTCGAAGACCATGCTGGCCTGCGCGGATGGTTTGACGAGTAAAGCGGTCGCGGTCGGACTGGGGGTTCGGGAAGGGACTGTCGCTCAAACCCCACCGCACCGACACCTTCAAGATGTCCACCGACCCGCTGTTCATCGAAAAGGTGGTCCAGATCCAGCCTGCCGCTGACCCGGTATTGCCCTTCGAGCTGCCAGTGAAACTGTCAGCCACCCGGTTCTCACCCCGGCCCGCCGGGAAATGATGGGGCCCACCGTAGATCAGAGCCCGGTCGGCGGCGTCGTATTCGTCGATGCGCCGGTGGGCGACGGGTCAGTTGTGGCCGGTCTGGCGTAGGGCCTCTGCGACAGACCCAGGGTTGACACCGAGCGAGTTGTCCACGATGTACGGTCGCCCGTCTGGCCGGAAACCCGCTCGTTGTCGGATCAACCCTCTCAGTACGTCATCGGCGGACGCCAAGGCCTGCGATCTGGCGTAGTTGTGCGGAGTGAGCCCGAGCGGGTCCAGCCAGTGCAGCGGGTTGAGCACGTAATGGCGGTGATTAAAGCCGGCTTCCAGGCCGAGCGGATCCGGGCTGACGTACGCGCCGGTGGCCGGATCGTAGTGTCGGAAGAAGTTGTAGTGCAGGCCGCTCTCCTCGTCCGCGTACTGGCCGGGCATCCGCAGCGGGGTCCGCGAGCCGCCCGCGTCAGCACCCCACAGGGATGTCCGCTCCGGCAGCACGGTACCGACCTCGTCGACGAGTTCGGTGGGCGTGCCGACCAGGTCGGTGACAATGGCGTAGAACCGTTGGCCTATTTCGTCCCGATGATGGATTTCGTTCTGAGACAAGGGTTTCTGATCCTCCGGGTCGTAGTCCCAGGCCATCACCCGGTCGCCGGAGCGCTGCTCGACCAGCAACGATCCGTCCCAGCTGAAGCACACCCGTTCAACGACGGCATCACCGGTGGGAGCCAGTCTCTCCTTGGCCACCCGGCGCCCGAGCGCGTCGTAGCGGTAGCGCCAGCGCGTTCCCTCGGGCGTGGTGACGGCGATCAGCCGGTCGTGGGCGTCCCAACCGAAACGCCAGTCACGGGTGCCCCCGGACAGCAGCCGGATCCGCCGCAAGGTCAGCCGGCCCTGCGCATCGTAGGAGTAGCGGGTCCGCCCGGCCCGATGCACCCGGGTGACTTGAAACTCGCGATCACCCGCAGCATCGCCGCCGGGCGCCCAGCGCGCGTCCATCACCCCGCCGGCGGCGTCATACCGATAGCTCTCCGCTGAGCCGTCCCCGCCGACCTCCACCACCCGGCCGACGGGATCCAGCTCGAACCGGCGATCACCGATACTCGTCAGGTATCCGTCGGCGCGGTAGCTGAACTGGCGCGCGCGTGCGGTGCCCGGCCCGCTCAGATCCTGAGAGAGCAGACGGGAGGCCGGGTCCCACGACTGTCGCAGGGTCACGGCACCGAGCCCGCGCTCGGTCTCCCGGCCAGCGCCGTCCCAGCTGAAGGACAGTGACCCGGTGCCACTTTCCAGCCTCACCGGACGGCCGACGGAATCCAAAGTCCAGCGGCTCTGCAGACCGGAGGGAGTCATCCGGGCCACCCGCCGCCCGGCGTCGTCGTACCGAGAGGACACCGTGCGCCCGTCGCAGGTCTCGGCCACGACGCGGCCGAGCACGTCCCGTTCGAACGTGACGTCCGCGTCGGCGTTGATCGCGCGCAGTAGGCGTCCCACGGTGTCGTACGTGTAGGAGACGCGCCGGTCAGCGGCACGCTCCTCGACCACCCGGCCGAGGCTGTCACGGACGAACTGGACGACCTCACCGGCCCCGTTGCTGCGCTCGATCAGCTGCCCGGCAGCGTCGTATCGGTAGCTGAGACGCCTTCCATCGTAATCGATTTCGCGCACCACTCGGCCGGCGTCGTCGTACTCGTACTGCCAGGTCAACCCGCGTGCGTCAATGACCGCGACCGGGCGCAGCTCGGTGTCGTACGCCATCGCGATCCGGGCGCCGTCCGGTGTCGTACGCGCGGACGTCGTGTCGAACCGGCCGATGTCAAACCTCGTGACGCCGCCCACGGCGTCGACGTGCTCGACGAGGTTGCCTTCGCCATCGTAGGACCAACGTTCGCTCGCGCCGTCCGGCAACACCCGGGCTGCCCTGTGACCTTCAACGGTCCACGCAAGCGTCGTGCAATTGCCTAACGGATCGGCGATTTCGACTGGCCGACCGGCGCTGTCGCGGCGGATTCGGATCACCGCCCCGAGTGGGTCGGTAACCTCCACCGGGAGGCCGGCAGCGTCGTTACGGATCAGTGTGGTGCTGCCGAGCGGGTCGATGACGGCGGACAGGGCACCGTGCTCGTCGTAGCGGTAGTGCGTAGTCGCACCGGTCGGGTCGCTCGCGGTCAGCGCGTTGCCGTGTTCGTCGAAGCTCCACCGCGATTGCGCGCCATCCGGTTCGCGGACCCACTCGGGACGACCGGGTGCGCAGTAGCTGACCTCGGAACGGGTGCCGTCCGCGCGGACCACCGCGCTGAGGTCGTCGTGCTCGGTGTATTCGTAGCTGGTGGTTCGCCCCAGCGGGTCGGTGCGCCGCAGTAGCCGGCTGCGGTGGTCCCAGCCGAAACTGGTGGCGTGTCCGAGCGGGTCGGTGATCCGCGTCGGCTGCCCGTCCTCGACCTGGTAGGTGGTCACCTGGCCCAGGGAGTTCGTCCAGCGGCGGGTGCTCTCGCCGTATTCCAGGACGGCGTCCATGCAGTGGTCGGCGCCCTGCGTCCGGACAGCCCGTCCGAGGTGGTCGTACTCGTACCGATACCAGGTGCCGATCCGGTCCTGCCAGCGGGTGATCCGGCCTGCGGCGTCGTAGTCGAACACCTGCGCACCACCGTCGGGGTCGCGCACCTGAGTCAGCCGACGCGCGTCATCGTAGCCGAAACGTCTTACCATAACTTGGGTTCCGTCGCCTCGGTCGGCTAGCAGCGCGGTCACCAGACCGCCGGTGGTCTCGATCCGCACCCGGTATCCCCCGCCGTGGCGGACCTCCACGAGCTGATCACCCTGGTAGATCCAGTCGATGACGTTGCCGTGCGCGTCCGCGCACTGCTGCACCGGGTAGACGCCCGAATCGGGTGCACCTGCGGCGGCGAAGTGCAGCACCCGCCCGGTGCGCGGATCGCTCAGCACCCAGGTGCCCTCCACCGTGGCGGCCAGCTGCAGGCGTGGCCCGTGCTCAGGTAGAACGCCTGGGCCACCCGGTTCCGGGACTGGGTACACCAGCAGGGTGCCATCGGCCAGCGCGACGAAGGCGCTGCCTGCGTCAAGTTCCACCCGCTGGTCCAAAGTCGAGGCCCAGGAGGGCCCGAACCAGCGCCCGCACCGGTAACTGGAGCGGTGTACCCGCTCCAGCGCCATCGGGAGCACACCGTCCCTGGTCAGGTCCAGTTGCGCCAGCAGCATGTCGCCGGTAACCGGGTCGATCGGATCGGTGACGAAACGCCAGGCGTTCTCGGCGACAGTCCCGGCGGCGCTGCGTAGCGAGCCAATGCCATTGCGGATGGCCGGGACCACGCCGCGAGCGACCCGGCCCCCTGCGGCCAGCAGGTTGCCGCCGGCACCCAGGCCCCGGCCCATGGCTGTCAGGCGCAGCCCCAACTGCGCTCCCCGAATTGCACCGGCGGTGACGGGTATCAACCCGAGCGCGCCCAGGCTCAGCTCCCCCACCCCGATCTCGCCGCTGACGTATCGGCCGACATCGTCGTGGAATGCGACAGCGGCCGCCGCGACGGCCACCGCCACCAGAGCCCAACCGATCGGCCCGGAGATGAAGAGCGCGGCGAAGCCGACGACGAGGGCGACGTTGCGGCACAGGTTGACGAAGTCGTCCCAGGACCGAAAGGGCGCCGAGACAAAGTCCCAGGCCTTCTCGTGCCAGGGCTTGTCCCCGATCGCATCATCGGCCTCGTCGATTTCTCGCGCACAGTGGCGTTCGGCGTCCGCACGCAGGCGGGCGGCCGCATCGGCGAGGCGCTTGGCGGCGTCCAGGTCGTCGTCCGCCGAACGAGCGCGAGCCGCGACCAGGCGGATCTGGGAGCGGATGTTCTCGTCCATCCCGAGGGTGGCCGCATCCAGCGTCCAGGAGTTCAGGTTGACGCCGCCGAGCAACACCGACTGGCGCCCATCCGGGAGCAGGGCGCGCAATTCGTTCAGGGCGCCGGTGTACCGACCATCCGCATCGCTCCCCTGCCGCAGCGCGGCACCGGCTGTGACCTGGGCTTCCTCCAGGCTGACGGCGAAGCGATCGAGGGCAGCGCCGGCCCTGCTGTAGGCGGCATCGAGTTTGCGAAGCTCCGGAGGAAGTCTCGCGAGCGACTGACGATATTTCGGTGCGTAGTCGCCCTCCAGCCGGAGCGAACTGGTGCCGTTGGCCACGCTGTCGAGACGGGTGACCGCATCCTGCACCCGGATGGCCTCACCGCCCAGCCGAGCAGCGATCTGTCGCACTCCGGTCGGATCTCCTGGGGCAGGGTCCGACCTGCCCAGTACCGACCAGTCGGCCATCACATGTCCTCCGTGACATTCTGCTCGTCCGCTGTCGTTGGCCGTGGTAACCGGCGCCCGGGCGTTCCGCCCTGGAACTTCGCCGGACGCCGGTCACCTGGCCAGCTGGGGATCTCAACCCCCGGTAGCCGCTCCCAGTTCGGAGTCGAGCTGCTGGTGGCGGGCAATGGCCTGGTCGAGGAAGGTACTCATCCCTTCCAGGCCCTGAATCACGTTGTTAGCCCCGTCATTCCACTGCATGAAGGACTGCTGGAACCGGACCGAGGCCGTGTCGGTGACGAATCCGGACTGCACCAGGCCATCGACCAGCGAGCGCATCCGGGTGAGGTTGCTGGTGATTTCCTCGCGGCCGGCGCGCAGCTGACCGGCGGTTGTCTGAAGTTCCTCGTACCTAACGGTGATGGACACAGCGATCACGTTCCTTTCGTTGGGTTGGTGGCGGTAACGGTGGTGCCAGGCGACCAGGTGAGCGTTGCGCTGATCGCGTCGAACAGGTCGAGCATGGGCTCGGCCAGCTTGGTTTGCGGGCTGGTGAGGACCACGTCCAGCAGTCCTTCGCCGCCCGGGAACGGCATCAGGGTGTGCATGACGACGCAGTCGCTCACCCGCCCGCCCATGGTCACGGCCTCGATGCCGCGAAGACGTACGGCTCGCCCGGCGGGCAGATCCAGCAGCGTGACCTGCCGCCAGTACGGCGATCCGGCCTGCTGGGATGTCGCTGTGATCTGCCCGGCGATTGCCTCGGGGGTGTTGTCGGAGCGGTCTGGTGATCCGTGAGTTTGGACGGCCATCAGCACACCGGCCAGGACGTCGTCCGCCACCAACTCGCCCATCACCGCGCACATCAACGCCCCGTGACGTTCGGCGTCTGCGGCAGCCTCGCGCAGTGCCCGTAGCAGTGGCCCGCGGCGTGCGCGCAACATCGGCTGGTCGGCGATCCGGGCGTCGACGTGCCGGGCCAGGTCACCGGTGCGGGTCGCCCGCCACACGTCGAACTCCCACCATGACGGCGGCACTCGCACGGTGAACGTCGCGCCCATCACGGCACCTCCGCCGGCACCGGCTTGGCCGGTTGTTCGGGCTCGAGCGCGCCGGCCAGCGCCTGGTCGACAGCGGTGGCGCCTTCGGCGAGACCGAACAGCAGTCCCGCCGCGCGCTCCAGCAGCTCACCCATATGGGCGCGGCTCTCTGCGGAGTCCTCACGAAACCGTTGCAGGGCCTGCTGAATTCGCGCTGACCCGGTTGCCTCAGCACCGGCGAACCAGCTGTCGGCGGCGTCGAGCTCAGAGCGGATACCAGTCAGCTCACGAGCCATCCGGTCCGCTTCCTGCGGGTCGGCGGCGAAACTGTCAGCCATGGTCGTTCCTCCTGTCCACGCTGGGAACCACAAATCGGGTGGGCACGGATCGAGTAATCACCAGTCGAGTCATTACGGGTTGAATCAGCACAGATCGAGTCAGCACAGATCGAGTCACCACAGGTGGAGAAGACTCGCCAGGGTCAGCACGAGGACGGCGAGTACGGTCCCGGCGAGAGTGCCGGCGGCAATGGCAAGCCAGGGGTTGCGCCGCGTGACTGGCGGTGGGTTCCGCAGCACGGTCTCGCCTCCACTCGACGACCCGGGGGTGCGCAGATATTCCGGAACGGGAAGTACTGGTGGAGCGGTAAACAGCGAACCAGGCGCCGGTGGACCAGAAAACGGTGAGGCAGACGACGGCGGAGCAAGCGATGGCGAAGGAGGTGACGGTGCGGCAGACGACGCAGCAAACGATGGTGGGGCGGGTAACGGCAAGGCCGAGGACGGGGAAACCAGCGGCAGGCCGGACGACGGCAGCGCGATAGGCGATGACGGCTCAGGCGATGGCACTGGCGCTGGCGATGACGACGCACGCAATGACGGTGCAGGTGGCGCAGGTAGTGACGGTAGGCCGGGGACCGCCGGGACGTGCGTCACCGGCAGGCCGAGTTGTTCCTGCACCGCCTGCAGCCCGGTCGCCAGCACGCCGCCATCGGCCGGGCGCTGGTCGGGATCGGCGCACGTCGCGGCGGCGAGCAGATCGCTCAGTGGCAGCGGGATGTTGCTGCGGTCCAGGATCGTGCACAGCGTCGAGACCAGCGACCACACGTCCGAGCGCGGGGTGGACGGCTCACCGCGCAGCACCTCCGGTGCGGCGTGCAGCGGGGTCAGGCTGGCGGCCGGCCCCTGTGGTTCGCCAGGCAGCGTGGCGAGCCCAAGATCCGCGAGGATCGGCTCACCAGCGCCTGTGAGCAGCACATTCGCCGGTTTGATATCGCGGTGGATGACGCTGTGTCCGTGCAGGTGCGCCAGCGCCCCGGCCAGTTTGACGCCCAGGCATAGCACCTCGGCCACCGGCAGCGGGCCACGGCGGCGCACCTCGTCGGCAAGCGACCCGCCGTCGTACCAGGGCATGACCACGTAGTCGTGCCCGGACGGAGTGAGTCCGCGACCGTGCACCGTGACGAGGTGGGGATGCACGCCCAGCCACCCCGCCACGGCGAGTTCACGGTCGGCGCAGTCGGAACCGCCGATGGCCGTGTAGACCTTGAGCGCCACGGTCCGGCCCATTGCCGTCTGCCAGGCCCGCAACACGTCACCCGTGCCACCACGGGCGATCGGATCGACGTTGGTAAACCCTTGCGGATCAATGGAAATCGCCTGACTGCGGGGATCTCGCCACACGTCCGCACCTCCGTCCCAGTCCCGAGACATTTGCTCGTGACCGGGGTACGCCGTGGTTGCGGCATTTGGTTCGCGGGGCCCAAAAGAATCTTCAACCCCGCCGGCTCTCCGCCTTGGGAGGCTTCAGCTGAGGCCCTGGCGTAGACGGTCAAGCTGACGCCGCTCGCGCTTGGTCGGTCGTCCGGCACCACGGTCACGAACTGCAACCACGGCGGCGACCTCCTCCTTCGGCGGCGGCGGTGGTGTGAGGTCCTCGAAGCAGGTGACAGCCACGCCCGCCCCGACTCGCTTCTCGATCAGCCGCCGGACCACCACGATGCGTTCCCCACCCAGCGTGAGCGCCGTGACTCGATCACCGACCTGGATCAACGTCGATGGCTTCGCCTTTCGGCCGTTGACCGCCACATGCCCCCCGCGGCATGCCGACGAAGCCGCCGACCGGGTCTTGAAGAGCCGCACCGATGACACCCACACGTCCAAGCGCACCTCAGTCGACTCCATGACACCAGCCTAGAAGGCTGTCAACGCGCTCCTGTCGGCAGCGGTAATTTGGGACATTCCACGACGACGGTCGCCCCTGCTGACCAGCTGGACTTGGTGACGCCGGGAAGCTCACCACGATGGGCCATCTCCCGAACCGCATGTCCAGTTCGACGCGGCTCCCGAGCGCTCGGCGCTGGTCCATTTCGGCCAGCCAAGACCTGGACTATATGATATTGATTCTCACTATACTCAAACCGGAAATCGGCCGACGAAGGAGTGACTCATGACGCGCGTCCCTGTTCTGACGGTGTGTTCGCTGGACCCGGTACTGCGCGATGCCACGGCAGGTGGTCTGCTCTGCGACGTTCCCGGCTCCGTCGTCCTGCGCCATGATCTGACGCCCGACGGAGTGCTGCATCGGGCCATCTACGACCTGGACGGGATGCGCGAGCAGAAGACCACCAACCTCGATCACGGCTGCCTGTCCTGTGCCCTGCGCGAGGACATCATTCCCAGCCTCAGAAGGTTGGTGTCAGACCTGCTCAAGCCACCGACCGCCGTCATCCTGGCCCTGCCGGCCACCGCGGGACCGCTCCCCCTCGTGCGGGCCTTGCAACCGCTCGGCGGTCGTCCGGCGGTTCCGGGCGCGGCTGTCGCGGCAGTCCTGGCCGCCGTCGACACTGCGACGTTCGCCGCCGATCTGCTTGGTGACGATCTGCTGGCCGAACGAGACCTGCACACCTCGGACGACGACCGCCGCTCGGTCGGCGAAACGCTCGCCCAGATGGTCGAATTCGCCGATGCCGTGATCACGCCTAACCCGACACCCGCCGTCACCGCCCACCTGCTTGCCCATCTGGCTGGGCCGGACCTACCGCTGCTGGCGCTGCACGCTACCGACCCGCTCCCGCTGCTGAAGACCTTTCGCCGGCACGATGATTCGCGCGGTGACCTGCGCCAGGTCGCGGCAAGCGGCGCCGCCGACACCGAGCGGGTCTGGACCCTGGACCTGAAATCCTGGCGACCGATGCACCCATACCGTCTGCATGAGGGAATCGAGGCCCTTGGCGCCGGTCCGATTCGGGGGCGTGGCGTGTTCTGGCTCCCCACCCGGCCTCAGTTGGTCGGCGCCTGGGACGGTGCCGGTGGTCAGCTCAGCATCGGCAGTATCGGCGCTTGGCGTGGAGCCGAACGACAGACCCGACTGGTGATCACCGGCGTCGATCACGACCCTGCCCAGGTGCAAGCCGCCTTCGGTCGATCGCTTGTGACTGACGTCGAACTCAGCCGCGGCCTGGATTGGTGGTTAGCCCGGGACGACGGGTTCGACCCCTGGCTCGGCGAAGGCCGGCTCTCGGCATGACGTCCAGCCAGACGTCCAGCCAGAACCGGGGTGCGCCGTGAATCAACCCCGACGAGATCCAGGCGGCCCAGTCATCGCTGTCTGCGCCGGTAGTCGTTGCAGCGCATTGCGCGAGTCGGGTGGCGCCGAGGCCGGGATCGAACCGCTGAGGTCCGCCGCGCGCCAGTCCCGGGGAGCGGTGCTGATCAGCACCGGTTGCCTCGGCCGGTGCACCCTGGCGGCAGTAATCGTGATGGTCTGGCGAGGGGGGGTCGGCTGCGAGCCCATCCCCTTGGCCGGCATGGACGGCATCGACCGGTCCCGCGCCTTCGCGGCCTGGCTGACCGGAACCGGTCCGGCGAACACCTTGCTGCACGGCAGCCGCCTCCCTGCTCCGCTCGCTGCCGCCCATGAAGCCGCACACGCAAGTCCTCAAGCGTCACCCCCTGACGTTGCAGTCACTAGCGCTCGGCTTCGAGGAACGGCTGGTACATCATCCGCGCCTCGTTCACTGCCACCAGTTCGTCGTCCAGTTGCACGCCCGCAGGGCTGAGCGTGCGACGCCTGACCACGTTGTGCCGGACGAAGACACCCGGTCCCGCGTTCGCCATCAGGTGGTCGGACTCGTACACAACCCACCTCCGACCCCGGCGACCACCTACCCAGCCACTCCCGCCAAACGCGCCGATCACACGCTACGGTGTCACCGTCCGGCGATGGTTACGTAACCATTGCCGAACGAACGGTGGGGGCGCTTACCCCATCTGCCGGATTTTGACTCGCGGACATCCTCGGCTCAGATGACGGTTCCCGAACCTGCCCCGCACATACGTCACTGGAGACGGTATGCAAAAGACCTTCCTGAGCTCCCGCAAGCCGCTGGCCCGCGCAGTCGCCGTCGCGATCGCCACCGCAGTCGGCGCGACAGCTCTGCTGACTACCTCAGCCACGGCAGACACCGCTGTTCAAGGCGCACTAAAGAGCGATACCAGCGACTTTCGTGGGGTCAACTGGGCCGACCCTCGGGACAATTTCGCCGGCGATGAGCTGGTGCTCAGCGGGCTGGCGAAGACCGGCAACTACTGGACTGTCCACCGCATCACGAATCGCATGGTGAAGGGCTTCAAGGAGAATCTGGGAGCCAACACGCTGCGGCTGCCGATCAACCCGGCGACCGTGAACACCGCCTGGTGGGAGTCCTATCGGGGAGCGATCGACGCGGCCTCGGACAACGGTGGCAAGGTGATCCTCAGCTACTGGGAAGCCAACACCAGCAAGGACGGCCTGGTCGACGACGTCGGCGCCTGGAACACGATGTGGGACACCGTGGTCGAGGAGTACCGGGACAATCGGAATGTCTACTTCGAGCCGATGAATGAGCCGCACGGCTACACCCTGGACCAGTGGGTGTCGGTCACCTCAGGATGGCTGGATCGCTATGACAAGATACGGCGCGACCACGTGGTGATCAGCGGGACCGGATACAACGACAACGTCACCGGGGTCGGCGCGGCGAAGGAGTTGCAGGGCACGCTCCTGTCCCTGCACTTCTACGGATTCTGGGCGAGCTACACCCAGGAAGCGGACTGGACCAAGGATCTGGAGGCTCGGATCGGCAGCTATGCCAGCCGAACCATCATCGACGAGGCCGGCTCACCGATGACGACCGGGTTGAACTACGGCAACCACAACGGCAACATCTACACCTCCTACCTTGCTGCCGTAACGAACACCGCCCGGGCGAAGAAAATGGGCCTGGTGTACTGGCCGGGGCTACGGACCGGCGACGCCTACTCAATCGAGTCGCTCGACGCCAAGGGCCGGCTCGTGGACAACAACGCCTCCGGGGTCGCCCAGTTGCGCTGGGGCTACGGCTTCGGCCGGACCCAACCCATCAATGACCTGCCCCCGGCGCCGCCCGGAGAGCCTTTGCGTGGCGTGGGCTCGAACCGCTGCGTTGACGTACCGGGCTTCAGCACCACTAATGGCACGCAGCTCGACCTCTGGGACTGCAACCAGGGCGGCAACCAGTCCTGGAACTGGTCGGCGAGCAAGGAACTGACCATCTACGGCAACAAGTGCATGGAGGTGGGAGGCACCGGGACGACGGCCGGAGATCCGGTGATCATCACTGACTGCAGCGGTGCGACGAAGCAGCAGTGGAACCTCAATGCCAACCAGACGGTGACCAGCATCGCGAATCCGGCGCTCTGCCTGAACGCCGGCGGCACCGGCAATGGTGCGGCGGTCGACGTCCGAACCTGCGACGGGAGCAGCAACCAGGCGTGGGCCAGAAGCTAATCCCGCCAGGCGGTTCTGCCGCCTGGTGACCGCAATTCATCGGGTCCCGTCGACTAACCTCGACGGGACCCGATGAATTGCCTGGGCCTTGGCGGTCCGGTCGGCCAGCAGTCCGGTCGGCCAGCGGTCCGGTCAGCGTTCTGGTGTTCTACTCGTCCCGTCGGTCAGTGTTCTAGGCGGTTCTGGGTGTGGCACTTACCGGGATCGTCGTGTGCAGGTCGGCCGGGTCGAGGCCGCGCGCGCGTGCCCATTCCGCCAGGTTCTTCGATCGGTAGCTGTCGTCGTCCCGCCAGCGGTGGAACACGGACTCGTCGATCATCTCGTTGAGTGGGTGCACCGGACCAGTTGGAGTCTGCATCGTCGCCGAGCCGATGGGCCGGTAGTGACGGCGGTTGATCCGGACGAGGCGGTAGGCGCCCAGCATGAAAGTGGTGAAACTATCGCGAATTCGCGAATGGTGATCATCGTCGTCCACCCCGACCTGGCCGCTGAAGGCCAGGCCACACTCGTTCGCTCGCCTCCACATCCACGCCAGAGTGATCCGGGCGAGGCCGCTGTCCAGTACGCCGCCACCGACGTCGCTGTGCGAGCCGAGGAACCAGCACTGCTCGAGCCGCTGGTGCGGCTGGAGGGTGAACCCGTCCGGGTCGCCGGCCGTCCACAAGGTGGGTTCGAAAGCGGCGCGATGCTCGTCAATCGCCAATGCCTGAAACATGTTCCGGTACCACGCACTAGGGCTCGTGTTGTGGAACAAGGTCGTGCTGCGGCTGACGCCGGGAAAGTTCCCCCACGGCACGCCGAGGGCACCCACGGTGTCCCAAACGCCGAGGAAGTGGATCGGGATTCGCCTGCTGTCCCCGACGAGTTCCTCGTTCTTAACTGCGTAACGCCGGTAGATCTCGTCCACGGTCGTCGTCGCGTTCGGTTCCAGCAGCCCGCAACGAGCGATCATCCCGGCCAAAGAGCGAGCGGAGTATGCGCCGCGGCTGAAGCCGAAGATGAAGACGTCGTCACCGTCCTCGTACCTGCCCTTCAGCCATTCGTAGGCCTCGCAGATATTGCGGCCGGTTCCGAACCCGAGGACGCCGCCCCGGAGCCATTCCAGCCAGCGGGTGCCGACGCCGTTCCAGTACGCCTTCTCTTGACGGACGCCGACGTCGTCGACGTCCGCGGTGAACTCGAAGAGGCGGTGCACGTTCGTCTTGAGTACCGGCAGGCCCCAGGTCCCGTCGAAGTAGATCACCAGCCGCTTCATGGCGCCTCCCTGTCCCGCCTTGGCCATCGACCCGACGACGGGGCACCCCCGGCACCGACGCATCTCATTCTGAGTGAGACCGGCCCTGCCCTCACTGATACGACGGCGATCGACGCGACCGCGATCGCTGCCCCAAATGCCCGTCCAGCTGACTTGGACCATCCAGCTGACCCCTTCCAGGTGAACGGTCACATCCGGACATCCAGCACCGAAACCGGAGGGATTGCTGCTGAGGAGCGGAGCAGGGAAATTTTCTTAAGTCGAGATTAGGGATTGACGTGGCCAATGTTAACGGTAACATAACGGAAAATATTGACTACCTGCTGATTCAGCAACAGGAGGACAAGGATGTCCCGCCCACACAAGCTCCTCGGGATAGCGACTGCGGTGCTGTTAACCGGAACCGTGGCCGCGGCTACGGCGACCACGGCCGTCGGAGAGGCCGCTACTCCGGACTACACCGTTACCGTCGCTCCCAAGGCCGAGGGTGCCGCGATCGACGACTCCATGTACGGGGTGTTCCTTGAGGACATCAACTTCGCCGCGGACGGCGGTCTGTACGGCGAACTGGTCCGTAACCGCTCGTTCGAATTCCAGCGCGCGGACAACACCTCGTACACGCCGATGACGGCCTGGACGCCGGCGTCCGAGGCGGGCGGCTCGGGCACGGTGGCTGCGGTCGACGACGCGGCCCGGATGAACGAGCGCAACCGCACCTATCTCAAGGTCGGCCTGACCAACCCGGTCAATGGCTCGTACGGCGTCACCAACTCCGGCTACAACACCGGTGTGGCCGTGCAGGCCGGAGAGCGGTACCACTTCTCTGTCTGGGCCCGCACTGATGCTGCTGCCGGCACACCGCTTTCGGTGTCGTTGCGCGACTCGGCCGGTGCGTTGCTCTCAGCCGCCGAGAAGATCTCGGTGCGAGGAGATACCTGGGCGAAATACACCATCCGGCTGACCGCTAACCGCACCAGCGACCTGGGTCGGCTCTCGGTGCGAGCCGGGGGCACCGGCACACTGCGGATGGATATGGTCTCACTGTTCCCCAGGGAGACCTACAAGGGACGGACGAACGGCCTGCGCCTGGACCTGGCCGAGAAGATCGAGGCGCTGAACCCGGGCTTCCTGCGATTCCCCGGTGGGTGCCTGGTGAATACCGGCAGTCACTCCGCCTACGATGCCGCCTCGAACTTCCCGCGGGCCCGCTCGTACCAGTGGAAGGACACCGTCGGCCCGGTCGAGACGCGGGCGACGAACAACAACTTCTGGGGCTACAACCAGACTTACGGGCTCGGGTACTACGAGTACTTCCAGTTCGCCGAGGACATCGGTGCGATGCCGCTGCCGGTGGTGCCGGCGATGGTCACCGGGTGTGGGCAGAACAGGGCCACCGAGGATCCGGTGCTGCTGCAACGGCACATCCAGGACACGCTCGACCTGGTCGAGTTCGCCAACGGCCCGGTCACCTCGACCTGGGGCAAGCTGCGCTCCGACATGGGTCACCCAGCACCGTTCGGTCTGACCCACGTCGGCGTCGGCAACGAGGAGAACCTGCCGGACGCGTACTTCGCCAACTTCGAGAAGTTCCGGGCCGCCATCGCGGCGAAGTACCCGCAGATCGTCGTGGTCGGTAACTCCGGCCCGGATGACGAGGGCTCGACCTTCAACGCCCTCTGGTCGAAGAACAAGGCCGCCGGTGTCGCCATGGTCGATGAGCACTACTACAACAGCCCGACCTGGTTCCTGCAGAACAACGCCCGGTACGACAGCTATGACCGCAGCGGTCCGAAGGTGTTCCTGGGTGAGTACGCCTCCCTCGACGCCAAACTGTTCAACGGGCTCTCCGAAGCGGCGTACATGACCGGCCTGGAGCGCAACGCAGACATCGTCAAAATGGCTTCGTACGCACCGCTGCTGGCGAACATCGACCACGTCCAGTGGAAGCCGGACCTGATCTGGTTCGACAACGACGAGTCGTGGGGTTCGGCCAACTATCAGGTACAGAAGTTGTTCATGAACAACGTCGGTGACCGGGTGGTGAAGAGCACCGTGGCCGGCAAGGTGGCCGCGGCGAAGCCGATCACCGGCGCGATCGGTCTGTCGACCTGGGCGACCGCGGCGACGTACGACGACGTCAAGGTCACCGCGCCGGACGGCTCGGTGCTGTTCACCGATGACTTCTCCACCGGGGCTCAGCAGTGGACGCCGGTCGCCAACCGCGGCACTTGGTCGGTAGTCAGCGGTGCATACCAGCAGTCGGACGCCGCCGCGCTGGACACCCTGGTCAAGGCGGGCAACATCACCGCGACCGACTACGACCTGACGCTCAAGGCCACCAAGAAGTCCGGGGCCGAAGGCTTCCTCGTGGCGTTCGGGGTCCAGCAGACCGGTGAGTTCTACTGGTGGAACCTCGGCGGCTGGAACAACACTCAGGGCGCAGTGGAGAAGGGCTCCGCCGGCGGCGGAAAGGAACTCCTGCTGGCCAAGCCGAACAAGATCACGACAGGTACGACGTACGACGTCAAGGTCTCGGTGCGTGGCACCAAGGTGACGCTGTACCTCGACGGCCAGGAGTGGGCCAGCTTCAACTACAACAAGGTGAGCGAGCCCTTCGCCCAGGTCGTGACGAACGACGACAAGGCCGGAGAGATCATCGTCAAGGTGGTCAACGCCCAGGACACGCCCGCGATCACCAAGATCGACCTCGGCAGCCGGAAGGTCGCCCCGACCGCGAAAATGACGGTTATCACCGGTGATCCGGGCGAGCAGAACACCCGATCTGCCGAACCGATCCAGCCGGTCTCCAGCACCGTCAGTGGCATCTCCTCCACGTTCACCCGGACGTTCGATGCCAACTCCATCACCTTCCTCCGCATCCGCACCAGATAAGGGGCCGGACATGTCTCAACAACTGAGCCGACGTACATTGCTCCGCGGCGGCCTTGGTGTCGCGGGTCTCGGCAGCTTCGCCACGTTCGCCACCCCCGCGTTCGGCGCCCTGGCCGGCGGTCAGGTCTCCGGAGTCAACGCCCCTAACCCCTTGATCGAAAAGCGAGCCGATCCCTTCATCACCCACCCGGTAGCCGGGATGTACTACTTCACCGGTTCAGTCCCGGAGTACGACCGGCTGGTGCTCCGCGGCGCCCCGACCATCGCCGGCCTGGCCACCGCCACGGAAACCGTGATCTGGCGGCGGCCGACGTCCGGGCGGATGGGTGGGCACATCTGGGCCCCGGAACTGCACCGCATCAACGGCGCGTGGTACATCTACTTCACCGCCGGCGACGCCAATGACGTCTTCCGGGTCCGGATGTACGTGATGGAGTCCAAACTCGACGATCCCCGCGACCCGGCCGGCTGGGTGCTCAAGGGCCAGATCGCCACCGAGTGGGACAGCTTCTCCCTGGACCACACCACCTTCGAGCACCGCGGCAAGCGATACCTGGTCTGGGCGCAGAGCGAACCGGAGATCGCCGTGGGCTCCTGCCTTTACATCGCCCAGATGGACACGCCATGGTCGCTCAGCAGCAAGCCGGTCCGGATCGCCAACCCGACCCGGACCTGGGAAATGCAGGGCCACAAGGTCAATGAAGGCGCAGCCGTGATCATCCGCAACGGGCGGGTCTTCATGACCTTCTCCGCCAGCGCGACCGACGCCCGCTACTGCATGGGGCTCCTGACCGCCGACGCCGACGCCGACCTGCTGAACTCGGCATCGTGGGTCAAGACGCCCACCCCGGTGTTCGTCTCGAACGAGCAGACGAAGCAGTACGGCCCGGGGCACAACTCCTTCACCGTCGCGGAGGACGGGGTCACCGACGTCCTCGTCTACCACGCCCGGGACTACCGCGACATCGCCGGCGAACCGCTCTACGACCCCAACCGCCACGCCCGCGTCCAGAAGCTGAACTGGAACCCCGACGGGACCCCCAATTTCGGGATACCCGTAGGCAAGATCGGCTAGCCCGGTAGATCACCCAGCGTTCATCCCGCATGCGGAGTCCGCGGTCAGGATGAATGCCAACAGCACGGACTCGACCTTCGGGTTCAGCTGACCGTCACAGTGTGGCCCCCGGGGGGTGGGGCCCGGGCCCCACAGCGGGGGGGGGGGGGGCGGGAGCCCCGCACAGGACGGGGGGGAACCAACCCCCCCCCGGC
>JANNPJ010000635.1:0-3080 GCA_031400005.1 Kineosporiaceae bacterium
TTCAGCCCTGGCCCCGGCATGAATCGGGCGCGAGTATGGGATTACGGACACCCATCCTCCCGGAAGGTCATTCATGAAGCGCCAGGAAAGCCGGATCGTTGTTGGATATGACGGGTCGGATCATTCCGTAGCCGCACTGGAATGGGCCGCAGCCGAAGCCGAGCGACGTGATCGGCCGCTGGTGGTCCTGCATGTCCTCGACTACCTGGGGTTCATCCCCAGCCCGATGGGACCTTTCGGATGGCCCCACGTGGAAGACGAACAGGTCGCCCGGATCGCGAACGTGGGTGCCGAGCGGGCTCGCAAGATCGCTGATCGCGTCGACGTTTCCCCGGTCACCCGGGTCGCCCGGGTATCGGACACCCTGATCGAATTCTCAGAGAACGCCGAACTCCTTGTCGTCGGCACGCGCGGTCATGGTGACCTCGCTGGAGCTGTGCTGGGGTCGATCGCCTTTGCCGTGAGCGCCCATGCCCATTGCCCTGTCGTTGTGGTCCGAGGCCAAACCGCGCTACCCGGGCCAGACCGGCCGGTGGTCGTCGGAGTGGACGGCTCACCGATCTCCGACGAGGCACTTCGTTACGGCGCGGCCGTTGCCGCAGCCATGGCCGCGCCGCTGATCGTCGTCTCGGCCTACCGCACGCTCACCTCCGAAGCCTGGGCCGAGGGCTACATCTATCTGGAAGCGGAGGGAGGCTCGAACTTCGACACGATTGCCCGGCAATCGGCCACCGAGGTGGCCGCCGCCAGCGCCCGGATCGCCCGCGAGACCCACCCCGGCTTGAGCATCACCGAACAGGTTGTCGAGGGCCTGCCGGCCAGCGTGCTAGCCAAGGCCACTGACCAGGCGGGCTTGCTGGTCGTCGGCTCCCGAGGCCATGGCGGATTCGCCGGGCTGATGCTCGGATCCGTCGGCCACGCGCTGATCCACTCCGCCCTCTGCCCCGTCGCGATCATCCACGGCACCAAAGGCACGACGCAGACGCCGAAAGCAGCACAGGGCGGCCAGGCGAAGCCCAGTGCCGTCAGTTGAACGGAACCGGTCGAACATGACGGATCCATCCGGCTTCGACTCGCAGATCTCCTAGCGCTCGGAACTCTGGGCAGGCCGCTGCGGTTGGTAACCAGTTCTCCGCCCATCGGACTGACCGATCCAGCGAGGCTCGCGATCGACGCCGGAGCCGAGGCCCTCGTTCGAGGTGGCCAGCTCATCATTCGATCGCCGAACTCAATACCGGCGCTGTACAGCGGGTTTGTGCTTAACCCGAACGACGATAGCTCCGTCGCGACGGCTCCGCAGCTGCGGGTTCATCGCAGCTGTTCAGACTGAAGCATTAATCAAGAAACCTTCTAATCTGCGGTCAGTTCATCGCTCGGACGATTTGCCCGATGATGCGCAGATCAGGACGAAAGTATGCACCGATGCATGTCACAGTCCTCTGGTCCGGCCGCACCTACTGACCGAGTCTTTGTTATGACAATAGATGGAAAGTCCTTGGGAGGAACATCATGGTGTATGTGGCGCCCGGTGAGCCGGGCAGCGTCGTCCAGGTCGACGATCGCTACGACAATTTCATTGGTGGCAAGTGGGTTCCCCCGCGCAAGGGGGAGTACATGACTGACCTGTCGCCGGCCACCGGCAAACCAATTTGTGAGGTTGCCCGCTCGTCCGCTGAGGACGTGGACGACGCCTTGGACGCCGCGCACATCGCGGCCCTCAGCTGGGGTCGGGCTTCGGCGACCGAACGAGCGAACGTGCTCAACAAGATCGCTGACGCGATCGACGCCAATCGCGAGATGCTGGCCGTGTCCGAGAGCTGGGAGAACGGAAAACCGGTTCGGGAGACCTTGAACGCGGATATCCCTCTGGCCGCAGACCATTTCCGCTACTTCGCGGCCGCGGCCCGCAGTGTCGAGGGTCGCCTGACCGTGATCGACGACAAGACCACCGCCTATCACTACCAGGAACCCCTGGGCGTCATCGGGCAGATCATCCCGTTCAACTTCCCGATCCTGATGGCCGCCTGGAAGCTGGCCCCCGCGCTAGCTGCCGGGAACTGCTCGGTGCTCAAACCGGCGTCTCCGACACCGTGGTCCATCCTCAAGCTGATGGAGGTCATCCAGGACGTCGTCCCGCCGGGTGTGATCAACGTCGTCACCGGGCCGGGCGCCGAGGTCGGCAAAGCACTGGCGACCAGCCCGAAGATCGCGAAGATCGGGTTCACCGGTGAGACCACGACCGGTCGGCTGATGATGCAGTACGCCGCGGAGAACCTGATCCCGGTCACCCTGGAGTTGGGCGGCAAGTCGCCGAACATCTTCTTCGACGACGTGATGGCGCACGACGATGCGTTTCTGAACAAGGCTATCGAGGGCCTGGTGCTGTACGCGTTCAACAAGGGTGAAGTGTGTACCTGCCCGTCCCGGGCCCTGATTCAGGAGTCCATCTACGACGAGTTCATGGAGCGCTGCCTGGCCCGGATCGCCGCGATCACGCAGGGAAACCCGCTGGACGAAAGCACGATGATCGGCCCGCAAGTCTCGCAGCAGCAACTGACGAAGATCGCTGGTTATGTCGAGATCGGCCGTGAGGAAGGTGCTCAGGTCCTGATCGGCGGCAACCGCGCCGACGTCGGCGGCCAGTTCAAGGATGGCTATTACTTCGAGCCGACCGTACTCAAAGGCCACAACAAGATGCGGGTCTTCCAAGAGGAGATCTTCGGGCCGGTGCTGGCCGTGACCACCTTCCGGGATGAGGCCGAGGCACTCGAGATTGCCAACGACAGCGTGTACGGGCTCGGGTCCGGAGTGTGGACCCGCGATGCTAACCGGATTTCGCGGATGTCTCGCGGGATCCAGGCCGGGCGGGTCTGGGTGAACTGCTATCACCAGTACCCGGCCGGTGCGGCCTTTGGTGGATACAAGATTTCCGGCATCGGCCGGGAGAACCACCAGATGATGCTGGGCCATTACAGCCAGACGAAGAACGTTCTGGTCAGCACCGACGAACACGCCATGGGCCTGTTCTAGATCTTTCTAGATCTACCAGAATGACGTCGGGGGGGGGGGGGGGGGGGGGG
>JANNPJ010000650.1:0-10285 GCA_031400005.1 Kineosporiaceae bacterium
GCCATTGAACAGCCTGTCGAATATTCACGCGCCACAGGCCGGAACGCGGACCACCCAGCCGGGAACGACCCCCAGGCCATCGATCTCGCCAGGGTCCGATCCCCCCGCAGCCCATGCCCCTGTGTTCGATACTTTCTGCAGTCAATGCCCCTGTAGGCGACGCCCCCGCAGTCGATGTCCCTGGGCCTGATTTCCTCGCCTCTGCGGACTCTGCACTCGGTGTGCTGCAATGATTTTCAGCGGATCTTTGCAGCAGCACGGACCATTGAGAGGGTATGAAATGAAGGCAGATCCCGGTTTGCCGACGCCGAGGTGTTGCTGATGCGCGAGTTTGAGAAACTCGGCATAGGAAATGGTCACGTTGACCACGGTCTGAAGGCCGCGCAGCGACCGACTTGACCCAGCAGCCCGAGTACCGCCCCAGCTGCGGCGCCACTGGAAAGGGTGAGGATCAACTGGGCGGTGCCGTCACCGAGATCCTGGATCTCTGCTCCATGAGAGGCGCGAGCCTTCTTTCGTGCCTCTTTCTCATTCTCAGTACGCTAACTCTTCTCGAGAACCTTCTTACGCAAGCGCGCTCGGAGCTGCCCTGTGGTCCACGGCCTTTCGCGCATCGCGTCGAGAATCTCCGCGGCCAGCTGGTTGGCCGCAACGTCAGAAAGCCCGACAGTCTCCTGTTCGATGACTTTGAGCCGCGGATGGTCGATCTCCCCGCGGTGCATGGCCTCGAGGGCACAGGGGATCCGTTCGTTGACGTCGATCGCGAAATGCAGGTACAGAAGGGCCTACAAGATCGTTTATGTTATCCACAGGAGGAAAAGATGTTGGATATCGCGGAACCGGCGACCAGCAGTGCGGAAACGGCTGCCGCAGCGGATCAGTCGCCAGGGAGGTACACCCTCGGACCACCCCCCACGCCATTGCCGTCGACCTTTGCCATTCGCCGGATCGAGGCCATCCATGAGCAGACCCTCTTGGCCAATTCCATCGTCGCGACGGGGCGCCTCAAACTTCCCGTGAGCATGCCGTGTCTCGCGCTGACCCCGCGCCCACGCTGGCTGCTGTGCCCCTCAAAAACCGGTGCTCGAGGCCACAATCTGCCTCGATAGCCGGTTTTTGAGGGGCACAGCAGTGATCCGGCGGGATCGGCCCTACTCGCCGAGGCTCTGGCTGGCCTGCACCGTGCTGTCAACTGACCCACTGCCGACCGTCAACTGACCCCACCGCGAAGCGAGTCTTCAGGCCTGCACGTCGATGGCCGCGCCCTGAACGCGGCGATTGAAGAAGGTCTGAGCGTCCAGAAGGTTCCGCTCGGTCAGCGGATGGGCGATCATCCCCTTGAGATCGGCGTGCGCGTCGAACCGGGCGTGCACATAGGTGCTGGTCAGCTCGGTGCCGATCGGGAGACGCCCGGCCATGCGGTCCTCGATCACATCGAGCAAGAACTGCGGGGTCCGCACCTGCTCGGTATCGGTGGCCGCAATCGTCAGGACGGCGGGACCGTAGATCGCGGTGAGAAACTCGCGATCTGCCGCGGTCAGATAGGTGAGGCCGCTGACCTCCGCCTCCCTCGCCGTCTGGCGGTGACTCTGAGTCATTTGGAAGACCTGCAGCAACTCGATCAGCGGAGTGGAGTTGGAGTCGATGCGTCCGATCGGTTCGATATTCATGGAAAGCTCCTGGCCGCGTCGGAGAGAGGTCAACAACCCCGTCGTCCGCACTGCCCAAGAACTGAAGCAAACCGAGCCGAATGGTGCTGTGCACCGGAAAGCCGGTACACAGCACCACCAGGAACCCGATCGAACACAGCCGACTAGCGGGTGGCCGTGCCCTCCACGTAGTCGCTGTCGGTCGACTTGACCCAGCTCATCAGCTTGCGCAGCTCCCGGCCGGTGGCCTCGATCGGGTGCTGCTCGCCCTTGGCCCGCAGAGCTTTGAACTCGGGCGCGCCGGCGTCCTGGTCCTCGATGAACCGCTTGGCGAACGCGCCGCTCTGGATGTCCGCGAGCACCGCCTTCATGTTGTCCTTGACGTGCGCGTCGATGACCCGCGGGCCGGACACGTAGTCGCCGTACTCGGCCGTGTCCGAGACGCTCCAGCGCTGCTTGGCGATGCCGCCCTCGTACATCAGGTCGACGATCAGCTTCAGCTCGTGCAGGCACTCGAAGTACGCCACCTCGGGCTGGTAGCCGGCCTCGGTAAGGACCTCGAAGCCGTACTGCACCAGCTGCGAGGCGCCGCCACAGAGCACGGCCTGCTCGCCGAAGAGGTCGGTCTCGCATTCCTCGGTGAAAGTGGTCTTGATCCCGCCGGCCCGCAGGCCGCCGATCGCCCGGGCGTAGGAGAGGGTGGTGTCCCAGGCCTTCCCGGTGGCGTCGTTCTCCACAGCGACGATCACCGGTACCCCGCGACCGTCGGTGTACTCACGCCGCACCAGGTGGCCGGGGCCCTTCGGGGCGACCATGCAGACGTCGACGCCCGGCGGCGGGGTGATGTAGCCGAATCGGATGTTGAAGCCGTGGCCGAAGAACAGCGCGTCGCCCTCGGCCAGGTGCGGTTCGATCGACTCGGTGTAGACGTGCCGCTGCAGGTGGTCCGGCACGAGCAGCATGATGACGTCGGATTCCTGAACGGCCTCCGCCACAGTCAGCACGCGCAGCCCTTCGGCCTCCGCCTTGGCCCAGCTCTTGCTGCCCTCGGCCAGGCCGACGCGCACGTCCACGCCAGAGTCACGAAGGCTCAGCGCGTGCGCATGTCCCTGGCTGCCGTAGCCGATGACGGCAACCTGTCGGCCAGAGATCACGGACAGGTCAGCGTCGTCGTCGTAGTACATCTTGGCCACGGTAAAACTCTCCTTTTGAGGATGGTTGAACAGAAAGAAACCTAGGCGCTGCGCAGGGCTCGATCGGTGATCGAGCGACTGCCCCTGCCGATACCGACCAGTCCGGACTGGGCCAGCTCCCGGATCCCGAACGGCTCCAGGACCTTGAGCAGGGCCTCGAGTTTGTCCGGGCTTCCGGTCGCCTCGATCGTCACCGCGTCCGGCGCGACGTCGATCACCCGCGCCCGGAACAGCTCGACGGTCTCCAGCACGTGACTTCGGGTCTGGACGTCGGCCCGCACCTTGACCAGGAGCATTTCGCGCTGCACCGAAGCGGCCGGCTCCAGCTCCACGATCTTGATGACGTTGATCAGCTTATTGAGCTGCTTCGTCACCTGCTCCAGCGGCAGTTCATCGACGTCCACCACCACGGTCATCCGGGAGATGCCCTCATGCTCGGTGGGTCCGACGGCGAGCGAATGGATGTTGAAGGAACGACGGGCGAACAGTCCCGCGACCCGAGTGAGAACTCCGGGCCGATTCTCCACCAGCACCGAAAGGGTGTGTTTACTCATCGTTCAGTCCTCTCGATCCCACTTCGGCGAAACGTCACGGGCGACTTGAATCTTGTCGTTGCTGGAGCCGGCGGCGACCATCGGCCACACCATCGCAACCCCGTGCACCACGAAGACGACCACCACCGGGACGTCGTTGATCTCCATCGCCTTCTGGATGGTGGCATCCACCTCGTCCGGACTCTCGCAGCGCAGGCCGACACAGCCGTACGCGTCGGCCAGTTTGACGAAGTCGGGGATCCGCCGACCGACGGAGGTGTGCAGGTCGGTGTTGGAGTACCGCTCGTTGTAGAGCAGTGTCTGCCATTGCCGGACCATACCGAGGCTGGAGTTGTTGATCACCGCCACCTTGATCGGGATGTTGTTGATCACGCAGGTGGCGAGTTCCTGATTGGTCATCTGGAAGCAGCCGTCACCGTCGATCGCCCAGACCGCCGTGTCCGGCATCCCCACCTTGGCACCCATTGCCGCCGGCACCGCGAACCCCATCGTGCCGAGCCCGCCGGAGTTGATCCAGGTGTACGGGTTCTCGTAGTTGATGAACTGCGAGGCCCACATCTGGTGCTGCCCGACCCCGGCCACGTAGATCGACTCGGGCCCGGAGATCGCCCCGATCCGGGAGATCACGTGCTGCGGCGACACCTCGCCCGCCGGGGCCGGCGCGTGCCCGAGCGGGTAGTCGGTCAGCCACCCGTTGAGCTGAACCCACCAGGCAGCCAGATCAGCCTTCCGGCCGACCGCATGCTCGGTTTCGACGGCGAGGAACAATTCACTGAGGACGTCGCGAGCGTCGCCCACGATCGGCACGTCAGCCACCCGGTTCTTCGAGATCTCCGCCGGGTCGATGTCGGCATGCACGATCTTGGCATGCGGGGCGAACGAGTCCAGCTTGCCGGTCACCCGGTCGTCGAACCGGGCACCGAGGCTGACGATCAGGTCGGCCTTCTGCAGGGCGGTCACCGCCGAGACGGTGCCGTGCATCCCGGGCATCCCGAGGTTCTGCGGATGCGAGTCCGGGAACGCCCCGCGCGCCATCAGCGTCGTCACCACCGGCGCACCGGTCAACTCGGCCAATCGGAGCAGTTCGTCGGTGGCCCGGGCCTTGAGCACGCCGCCACCCACATAGAGCACCGGGCGCTTCGAGTCGATCAGCAGCCGGGCCGCCTCGCGGACCTGCTTGCCGTGCGGGCGGGCCACCGGCCGGTACCCCGGCAGGTCGATCTTGTCCGGCCAGGTGAACGTGGTCATCTTCTGCATCGCGTCCTTGGAGACGTCGACCAGCACCGGTCCGGGTCGGCCGGTACTGGCGATGTGGAACGCCTCGGCGATCACCCGCGGGATCTGCGCCGGATCGGTCACCAGGTAGTTGTGCTTGGTGATCGGCAACGTGATGCCGACGATGTCCGCCTCCTGGAAGGCGTCCGTCCCGATCGAGGTGCTGGCCACCTGGCCGGTGATCGCGACCAGCGGCACCGAGTCCATGTAGGCGTCGGCGATCGGCGTCACCAGGTTGGTCGCGCCTGGTCCGGACGTGGCCATGCAGACCCCGACCCGGCCGGTGGCCTGGGCGTATCCGGTGGCGGCATGACCGCCACCCTGCTCGTGCCGAACCAGGATGTGCCGGATCGAGGAGTCCATCAGCGGGTCGTAGAGCGGCAGGATGGCACCACCCGGAATCCCGAAGACGACGTCTACGCCGACCGACTCGAGGGAGCGGACGAGGCTTTGCGCCCCCGTCATCGCGGTTCCTGGGCTGGTCGGTTGGCCGGGCGTGGCGCCGGTGGTGGGCGCTTGGTCGGTAGTGCGGTGGCCTGACATCGCGGCTTCCTCGGGTAGGTCGGTTACCGGTAGGGACGAAAAGACCCCTCGGCCCATAGGGCACAAGGGGTCGCGCGCTCGGCGGGTCGTGATGACCTCAGCGGGCGCGCCGTCCAAGTACGAGAGTTCTACGCATGCTGCCACCTTCGCCGCCGGAACGCCGAACTGTCAATCGCGACACGGCGCATCTCATTCACTGAGACGCCATGACCGCTCTTTGATCACTCACGCGTCGAGACCGGCATCCCGTTCGACGAATCGAGACCGAGCAGCCGAGACGGCGAAGCCGGACCCACATTCGGACACGGACCGTGCACCGGTTCCGGCCGCGGCGTCGATTCCGCGTCCAGTTCCGCCGGCCCATCGACCTCGGAAGGGCCGAGGTCGATGGGTGGCCCGGCCAGCACCCGAGCCATCTGGTCGGCCGGCAGCGCGGGCGAGAGGGCGAACCCCTGACCGGCGTAGGCGCCCAGGTCGCGCAGCAACCGGACGGTCGCCATATCTTCCATTCCCTCGGCCACCACCTGCAGACCCAGGTCCCGGGCCATCGACACCACCGAGCGGGCCAGGGCGGTGGCCCGCAGGTCGATTCCGACGTCGTCCAGCAGCATCCGGTCCAGCTTCACCAGCTGGACCGGCATGTGCCGCAGGTACGACAGCGAGGAGTAGCCGGTGCCGAAGTCGTCAATCGCCAGCCGGACGCCGGTGGCCCGCAGCCGCTCCAGGGTCTGCAGGGCCGGGCCGGTCTGCCCGACCAGCTGACTCTCGGTCAGCTCCAGCACCAGCCGGGCCGGTGGCAGCCCATAGCTGCTCAGGATGGTCCGCACCGAGTCGACGAAGTGCGGGGAGACCAACTGCTGCACCGACATGTTGACGCTCACGCTGGCCTGGTACCCGTTGGCCGCCCACTCGGCGGCCTGCTGGGCGGCTTGGGTCAGCACCCACTCACCCATCTCCAGGATGGTCCCGTTGTCCTCCGCCACCCTGACCAGTTCGGCCGGGCTGACCAGGTCGTCCAGGCCCGATCCGAGCGCGGCCGGATCGATTCCGGCGGGGATCCGCAGCAGCGCTTCCGCGCCCACCACGACGCCGTCACTCAACCGGACGATCGGCTGGTAGGCGACGGCCAGCCGATTCGTATCAAGCGCGGCACGGAGCCCGATCGCGATGTCCATCCGCCGCCGGGCCTGCTCCTCCAGCCCTGGCTCCCAGGTCGCGACCTGAGCTCGACCGCTGCCCTTGGCGGCGTACATCGCCAGGTCGGCCCGGTGCACGAGCTCGGCGGCACTGAGTCCGCTGCCGCGCACGCTCTGCCCCGTCGACCCGTAGGCCCGACCCGACCCGGCGACACCGACACTGACCCCGAGCTGCACGGTTCGATCGCCCATCACGAACGGCGGGGTGATCGCCTCCACCACCTGCTGAGCGGCCAATCGGGCGGCATCGACCGAGATGCCCTCCATCCCCATGATGAACTCGTCCCCACCGACCCGCCCGAGGATCACCCGGCGCGCATCCACCGCGCCGGCCAGCGCCTCGAAACGGGAGGCCACGTCCGACAGCACGCGGTCACCGGCGCCATGCCCGAACCGGTCGTTCACACCTTTGAAGCCGTCCAGGTCGGCGTACAGGACGGCGACGTCCGCCTCCGGTTCGCTCAGCCAGTCGCCGATCACCTCCAGCAGGTGCGCCCGGTTCACCAGGCCGGTCATCTGGTCGTACCGGGCCAGCCGTTCCAGGCGCTGGCGCAGCTCCACCGAGTCGGTGACGTCGTTCAGGTTCGCCACCGCCCCACCGGGCACCGCTCGCAGTCGCAGCTGCGCCGTCCCGGTCGCCGGTGCAGCGAGCCGCAGCTCGACCTGGGCGGACTCCTTCCGGCCGCGGGTCACGTCGAGGACGGCCTCACGAACCCGGCGGCGGTCCTCGGCCCGGGCCACGTCGTCGAACGAGCGACCGGACAGCGACTGTGGTGTGCGGTGCAGCAACCGGATGGCCGCCGCGTTGGCGGCCATCACCCGGCCGTTGCTGTCCAGTCGGACGATCAGGTCGCTGGTGTTCTCCACCAGCGCCGCCAGCCGCTGCCGAGACAACGTCAGGTCGCTCACCAGCTGGTCGTTCTCGCTCAGGGTGCAGGCCTGCAGCAGCACCAGGCTGGCCACCACGAAGGTCACCAGGACCACCGGGACCGGACCGGTCGTGCTCAGCAGCGCCTGCAGGCAGACCGCCACGATCGCGGAGCAGACCAGCACGTACGGCAACACCCGAAGACCTGAGACCGACCGGCTGGTGGCGGACGGCAGGCGTTTGATCCGGGGGATCAGAGCGGCCAGCAGATAGCCGAAGATGATCACCAGGTCGATGATCCAGTGAGGGGTGTGCACGCCGAGCCCGTCCAGGCCCTGCAACCCGTTGCCGCCGCCGACCAGGCACACGGCCGCGGCGCAGAGCAGCAGCCGGCGACGGTTGGCGGACCGGCTGACCACCTCCGGGACCAGCATCGCCAGTCGGAGGATCAGCGCCGACGTAGCCAGATCGATGAGCGCGGGGCCTGCCGCGAGCAGCGCGGACATCGGCGGCTGCAGCGGGCCTCCGGCCAGCACCCAGGCCAGTGTCGCCAGCGAGGTGGCGTTCAGCCCGGCCTCGGCGACGGCGACGCCGAGGCCGCCGATCGCAGCGGTGATCCGCCGGACCACCCCCGCCACCGCGACCAGAGCCAGGCTGGAGGCGGTCAGCAACAGCAGATCGGCACCGATGTTGGCGGAATCACCAGGCAGCAGGTCAACGGCCCGAGCGACGACGGAGCAGACCGCCCAGCCCACGAGAAGGGTTGCTTCCCGAGGCCGGAACGGCCCGTTGGAACGCACCGATGAGCACCACGACCACCCGGCGAGGGCTGCCGCGGCGACCATGGCAAAGCTGAGCACCACGGCCCGAGGCTAACCCCACTGTCCAATTCGTGGGGAACTGGGCCGAAGTTAACTCAGGAAGGAGCCGCCGGGGTCAGGAGCACACGGCCCCGGTGGACGCCGAGCCGACCAGCTTGGAGTACTTGGCCAGGACGCCGCGGGTGTACTTGTGCGGCACCGGCTCCCAGCTCTCCATCCGGGTCTTCAGCTCGGCCTCGGTGACCAGCAGATCCAGGGTGCCCGCGGCGACGTTCAGCCGGATGGTGTCACCGTCCCGGACGGCGGCGATCGGGCCGCCGTCCACCGCCTCCGGCGCGACGTGTCCGACGCAGAGCCCGGTGGTACCGCCGGAGAACCGGCCGTCGGTCAACAGCAGCACGTCCTTACCCAGACCGGCACCCTTGATCGCGCCAGTGATGGCGAGCATCTCGCGCATCCCCGGGCCACCCTTCGGGCCCTCGTACCGGATCACCACGACGTCCCCGGCGGTGATCGTGCCATCCTCCAGGGCGTCCATCGCGGCGCGTTCCCGATCGAACACCCGGGCCGTGCCCTCAAAGACATCGCTGTCGAACCCGGCGCTCTTCACCACTGCGCCCTCCGGCGCCAGCGAACCGTGCAGCACGGTGATCCCGCCGGTCCGGTGGATCGGGTCCTTGATCGCCCGGACCACCTTGCCGTCCAGGTCCGGTGGGTTGATGTCGGCCAGGTTCTCGGCCATCGTCCGGCCGGTCACGGTCATCACGTCGCCGTGCATCAACCCGGCGTCCAGCAGCGCCTTCATCACCACCGGGACGCCGCCGACCCGGTCGATGTCGAACATCACATAACGGCCGAACGGTTTGACGTCGGCCAGGTGCGGCACCCGCTCGCCGACCCTGGTGAAGTCGGCCAGGGTCAGCTCGACCTCGGCCTCGTGCGCGATCGCCAGCAGATGCAGGACGGCGTTGGTCGAGCCGCCGAACGCCATCACCACGGCAATCGCGTTCTCGAACGCCTCCTTGGTCAGGATGTCGCGGGCGGTGATCCCGCGTCGCAGCATCTCCACGACGGCCTCGCCGGACTTGCGGGCGAACCCGTCCCGGCGGCGGTCGGTGGCCGGCGGGGCGGCACTGCCGGGCAGCGACATACCGAGTGCCTCGGCCGCGCTGGCCATCGTGTTCGCGGTGTACATCCCGCCGCAGGCACCCTCGCCGGGGCAGATCGCCCGCTCGATGATGTCGACGTCCTCGCGGCTCATCAAGCCGCGCGAGCAGGCACCGACCGCCTCGAAGGCGTCGATGATGGTGACGTCGCGCTCGGTGCCGTCGGTCATCGTGGCCTTGCCCGGCAGGATCGACCCGGCGTAGAGGAACACGCTGGCCAGGTCCAGCCGCGCGGCTGCCATCAGCATCCCCGGCAGCGACTTGTCACAGCCGGCCAGCAGCACGGTGCCGTCCAGTCGCTCGGCCTGCACCACGGTCTCCACGCTGTCGGCGATCACCTCGCGAGAGACCAGGGAGAAGTGCATCCCCTCGTGGCCCATCGAGATGCCGTCACTGACGCTGATCGTGCCGAACTCCAGCGGGTAGCCCCCGGCGGCGTGTACGCCGTCCTTGCTGGCCTTGGCCAACCGGTCGAGGCTGAGGTTGCAGGGGGTGATCTCGTTCCAGGAACTGGCCACCCCGATCTGCGGCTTGGCGAAGTCCTCGTCACCCATTCCGATCGCCCGGAGCATGCCGCGCGAGGCGGTGGCTTCCAAGCCGTCGGTCACCTTCCGGCTGCGCGGCTTGATGTCGGGCTGAGGCTTGTTCTGATCCGTCGTCTGGCTCACGGATCGTGACTCTACGCCTCCCACCGGACTGCGCGGGTAGATCACCAAACGATGGCGTCGAAGGATCGGCGCAACCGGGCGGCTCGGTCCGGATTGAGCTGCTGCAGCCAGCCGATCCGGCCCAGCAGGTGGGCTCGGAAGTCGGAGTGCTGGTCCCGATTCTGACTGTCCGGCCCGAACCGAACAGCATTGTGCAGCAATGCTTTGAGCTCGTCGAAGTCGTGCCGAGGCAGGTTCGGTCGGGAGTTGACGACGATCCCGGTGACCAGTTGCCGCTGGTGCGCCCGTTGCACCCGGGTCTTGCCCGGCTGCACCCGCAGGCCTTCCTCGGTCGCGAGCGCAGTCACGCCGG
>JANNPJ010000691.1:0-17037 GCA_031400005.1 Kineosporiaceae bacterium
GGCCGGACATGTTGCGACCGCCGGGTTTACGTGTGCAGCCGTTACACCACGGTCGACCTAGTCGACCGGCGGGACTCGAACCCACACCACGTCCTCCAGAGGGATAACCAACCGTCTCCGGCCCGCCCTCAATTGGAACCGTAATGCGTTACAGGCACGACAGCAAGCGAATTACGGCTCTCCTCTGCTGCGGCAAGCACAGGTATTGGGTGACTTCCGTGCGGTCACAGCGCACGGAAGTCACCCAATAACGCGCACACTCGCTTCCGTGGATCAACAACGCCACGCTCCGTCGAGACGCGGCACGGCGGCATCGACGGGAGAAATCCGGTTGCTGGGGTTGCGTAGATTGCCGCTATGCCCGAACTACTGACCAACCCCACGCTGGAGTACGGCGATCGCACCGCCCTGGAAGGTGGACTCATCCTCCGCTGCACCGTCGGGTCGGGCGTCCACGGCATCGCCATCCCGGGCACCGATGATCACGACGAGATGGCCGTGTTCGTGGAGCCTCCGTCCTGGGCTCTGGGAATGGAACGCGGCCCCGAACACTACGTCGCGAGAAGTCAGCCTGAGGGCGCTCGCTCCGGCCCCGGAGACACCGATCTCGTCGCCTACACCCTGCGCAAATACCTGCGCTTGGCGACCAAAGGAAACCCGACCGCGCTGCTTCCGCTGTTCGCTCCGGCGTCCGACCTGCTGACCACCTCGGTGCTGGGAAACGAGTTACGCGAACTCGGCGCCAAGTTCCTGTCTCGCCAGGCCGCTCACCGATTCCTCGGGTTCATGCGTTCACAACGCGATCGGCTGGTGACCGGCGGCCGCCAGGTGCCGAACCGCCCGGAACTGGTGGAACGCTATGGCTACGACGTGAAGTACGCCTCGCACGCGCTGCGGCTGGCAATGCAGGGCCGGGAGATCACCCTGCACGGTCGATTGAGCCTGCCGATGCCTGCAGCGGAGCGCGAACGCGTACTGGAAGTGAAACGCGGTGAAATCCGTGACTTGACAGTGGTATTGGCCGAGATCGACGCTGTCTCCAGCGAGGTGCAGTCAGCGCTCGAGGCCGGACGCACCCCGCTGCCGGAATTGGCTGACCTTGATGCCATCACCTCCTGGTCGATCGAGGCCCACCGCCGGCACTGGGGCTGGGTTTGAGCTAGCCCTGATGCGGGTCTCCTGCTCCCGAACTGGTGCCGTCGGTACCGGTTCGGGCAGGTCCAACTTCAGTAGCTTTGGTAGCTCCAGCAGTTTCGGTCTGCTCGTCGGCGGCGAACAATCGCTCCTCGTCCAACGCCGACGTTTGCACGATAAGGACGTCGCACACAGCGTTCTTCACGATGTCCCCTGGAACCGATCCCAAGAGCTGACCCTCGCTTGCGCCCAACCCGCGGTTGCCAACGACGATAAGGTTCGCCGGATTCGCACCCACCGTGTCGAGCAGGACCTGTGCCGGATCTCCCGGGACGAGCCGCTGTTCGATGTATCTGGCTCGCTCCTTGGTCAGCCCGGTGATCGATTCTTCCAGAGCCTGGCGCGCGGTCTCGGCACCATAGAGATCGCGGTCCGAGCCGACCACGACCCGGTCGTACACGCTGATGCTGCGCTTGCTGCCGAGCGGCATGATCGGCGACTCGTCCACCTCGTCCGGAGGGTTCACCCAGAGCATCGCCACCGCGCCCACACCCAGCATGGCGCCGGCAAGCGTCATCGCATGAGAGCCCCTCGGGTGCGACAATTCACCATGCCTGCCCCAGAGGGTTTCGATTACCAGGTCCGCACGGACGGTTCCGTGCTCATCTTCCACCACGGCCAGGTGGCGACGACTCTGCGCGGCAACCGGGCGGCCGCCTTTGTGGCCGAGGTCGAGCGGGACGACCCGCAGGAGCTGATGGCCCGCTGGACCGGCAACTATCGGCGCGGCAACGAGCGGATGGGAAAGAACCATCCCCGCAACGCCCGTCACTAACAGACGAGGACAGTCGACCGGTTCAGGCTTCGTTAGAGCCCTTCTCACACGGAGGAGGAGCCGCGAACCGGGTCAGCAGCGGTAGCAGCAGCGCGGACAGATAGCTGAGAGCGGCACAGAGCTCGACGCACTCCTCGAGAGTCTGTTCCAGTCGTTCCGCGGCCAGACCCATCTTCGCTGGGTCGAACGAGTCGGCCAGCAGAGCGGTCACGGTGAGCAGGAGGCCCATGCCGAACAACACCACCGCCGTCCGGTCACCGCGCAGCTGACGGTACAGCGCGGGAAGCGCGAACAGCCCCACCAACAGGACGGCGAGCAGGACGAAATCCCCAGGCGCCATCCAATTGGCAAACGGCACCCGGACACCACGCGGGGCAAGCACCCGGTCCCTGAGCCGCTCGTGCAGCGCGAAGCGCTCGTCGAGAGCGAGCGCCCCGAAGCCGGCCGCAACCAGGAACCAGGTACCCCGCTGTCGACCTGGCGGGGCACTCACGGCCGCCGGCGGGCCACGGAGATCGATCAGGGCGGCGTGCAGCAGCGCCAACCCGGCGCAGCCCAGCAGGACGACACTCTGCAGCCACGTCATCGGAGTCGACTCCGAGGCAATCCAGAGCCACCAGCGGGGGGCCCGGACTGCCGCCAGCGCTGACGGCACAACGATCGCGATTGTGGCCGCCACCAGGACGACGCCTGCCCGCCAGCGGCGCAACGGATCGGAGGTGATGCTCACTAGGCCTGCGCCCACCGCCGCACGGGGGTCACCCGAGCGGTGTCCGCCTCGATGGCCTGGCCGCGCACCGCAGCGATGATCTGTTCTCCCCAGAGCCGGGTGCCCCGGTGCAGGGCCTCATCGGTCCACCAGGCGCTGTGCCCGCTCTGCAACAGTCGTCCCGTCCGCACCAATTCGCCCTCGACATGCTTGTCGGCCGGATCCACCACCACATCATCCACGGCGTAGCCGCGCAGGGTGCCTTGGCGCAGGGCGGCCAGCACCGCCGAGGTATCCACCAGTTCCTTGCGCCCGACGTTGATCAGGAAGGCGTGTCCTGGCAGAAGCGCCAGCCGGTCCCGGTCCAGCACTGGCGGTGCATCAAAAGCTCTACTGGTAGTTAGTATCACGGCATCGGCGACGGTCAGTCCGGTGAGTAGATCGACGCAGTCGACGCCGACCGCGGCGGCGCATCGCCGGGCTGGTGGATGAGGATCGACACCCACCACCCGGGTGCCCAGGGCGAGCAGCAGCGCGGACAGGTACCTGCCGATCCGCCCCAGGCCGATGACACACGCGGTGCGCCCCGCCATCTCCACCCCGCGCAGTGAGACGCCGGGCGGGCAACGGCCGGCAGAACGATCGTTCGCGAGGTGCAGTCGGGTCGTCATGCTGAGCAACAGGCCTAGGGCGTGCTCGGCCACCGAGATCGTGGCGTAGTCAGGCACCGAGACCAGGGTCACGCCGTGCCGCTTCAGGACGTCCAAGTCCAGCGCGTCGCGACCGGTGGCGAACAGCACCACCGTGCGCAGTCGGGGCAGGTGGCGAAGCAGGTCGTCGTCGAGGACGGGCAGGCAGGCGTTTGTCACCGCGAGCACGTCGGCGTCCGCCAGGAGTTCCTCGGCCTGCTGGCGGGTGGGCGGTGCCTCGCGCGGGTAGGCCCGGAGAACAGCCAGTGTCGTCAACTCTTGACGATGCTCCCCAGCTAGGCTTTCGGCGCCGCGGCGGCTCAACAGGACAATCGTCGTCCCTCGTCCCGTCGCCTCCGCGATGACCACCTTCGAAGAATACGTTCCCAGCGAGGGCGACGTTGCCGGAATGCCCCACCCTCACCGATGAGCACCCACAGCCCTCATTGGCCCTCATTGGCCCTCATTGGCGCAACCGCAGCCTGCGGGGCCCTGCCTGGCGGTGTGCATGCGGAGAAAGGCCAGCGTTGCGGGGTGGCTGCTGCTGAGCCGCTCCACTTCCTCTCCGCCGTCGCAACGGCACAGAGCCACGCTGGCCCCGGAAGCGGTGAGCGATATCAGTCGCCAGACACCGCCGAAGTCCTGCCAGCGCAGCAACGTCGGCACCAAGTCTTCGTCACCGAGTTCGACTTCTCTCATAGGACATAGTCACCACAGACGTAGCCCGGTGAGAAGAGCGCGGCTGCGTGCGCCGTGCCACCGGCCCGAACGCCTACCGGACCAGCGCCTGTGCCGCCCGGACCACCTGAGCCGCCAGTTTCGGGTCTAGCTCGCGACCGTGCGCTCGGGCCCACTCGGCAGCCTCCAGCGCCGGACCTAGAGGCGGCTGCACTCGGGCAAGCCAGCGGCCGGCGTCCAATTTGTTGGTCCACGCGCCGGTCTCCAGGAACCGGATCGTCCGGGCCGCATTGAGTACCCGGTTCGGCGATCCGGCGTCATTCTCGTTGTGCCAGGCCAGGGAACTGCGCAGGGCTGCCTGTAACCGGGGCCAGGAAATCGGAGTGACGACGTCGGCCAGAGCGGGGCCGAACACGGGGACGGCATGGGCCAGACCGATCGCCAGGTCGATCACGAACCAGTGGTCGGCCTCCTCGCCGGGTCCGAATTGGATCTTGCTCTCACGCAGCCGACCACCGTTGAGATTGAGCTGGTAGGACGGCGGGTCGCCGAGCGGCTGGACGGCGACCTGGGCGTACCAGACGAACTCCAAACCCTGCGCGGGGCAAGCCAGGGCGTCCGGACCGATCAGCTCTGCGACAGATTGGCGTTGCGCGAGGGTGGCGTTGGTCCGGGAGATGACCAGGACGTCGACGTCACTGCGTTCCAGGCTAAACCCGCCGAGAGCGGCGCTGCCCAGCAGCCACACCCCGATCAGGTCACTGCCGAGCGCGGTGCTCAGCCTCGACGCCAACTCGTCCGTGTATCGGCTCAGTTCCGCAGAACCTGTCATCACCGAACCCTAGTGTCGCTTTCGTCTGACCGCTTCCCATCGGCGCGAGGACCCGGGCCACCTTCCGCTCAGTGAACCTCACCTTGGGCCAGTCAGAGCCCGAGTGCAATATCGATGAGGTCCGCGCGCGGGGACAGCGATGGCACCTGATCTAGCTGCACCCATTGCGCAAAGGCCGTCGTGCCGCCCACCTCGGTGGTGCCAAGCGATCCGCCCGTCACCCTGGCTGCGAAGATCACTCGAACCGCCTTGTACGGGCGAGCATCGCCTCCTGTGTTCGGTCTGGTGACGTGATGGACCGTGATGGGGCCTCCAACCTCGACTGCGTATCCGGTTTCCTCCATCACCTCACGCACCACTGCCTGCTCCAACGACTCATCGAATTCCACGCCTCCACCCGGCATCGACCAGCAGGCAGGTGCGTGTTCTCCGCCGATGTACCAAGTTAGGAGGATTCGGTCGCGCTCATCGACCACCAAGGCGTACGCCGCCAACCTGGTGTCGTAGTCAGTGAAGTCCACCAAACCGAGACTAGCGATTGCCCTCGCCTGCCGGACACCGATCACCTACTGGCACTGCGACGGCCTGCAACCGCGTCTGGTCCGTGTCGCCTAATCGAGAGCGGCGCTGAGCGCCTGGAGGGTGGACGCCATCCAGGAGATGTAGTCCTGCCCTTCGGGCAAGGTCTCGGTGACCGGAAGGACGGCAACCTTGTTGGCCCTGGCCTCGGCGAGAACCTTCTCGGTTTCCGGGCCGGCGGTCTGCTCGTTGTACGCCAGTACCTTCACATCGCCGCTACGCAACAGCGCCAATGTCTCGTTCAGCGCGGCGGCCGGGACATCGATGCCTTCCTCGATCGCTTCGCTGAATTCCCTCGGCGTCTTGTTCACCAGCCCGCTCGCCTCCAGCAGGTACAGCGGTACCGCCTCGGTGAGAGCCACGCCGACACCATCGTGCGCGGCTTTGATCTTCTCTTCTTCGGCCCTGAGCCCAGCGAGCTTCTGCTGGAATACGGCGGCATTGACCCTGAACAGCGCAGCATTGGCCGCAAACACGGCACTGAGATCACGAGCAATGGCGTCGGCGACCTTCTGAACGGTGCGAATGTCGTACCAGACATGCTCGTTGAGTTCGCCGTCCGAAGCTGCTCGCTTACCGGATAGCTCGACGGCATTAATCACCGCTATCGACTCGTTCCCCGCCGCCTTCAGAATGGCATCAGCGAAGTCGTCGTATTCACCGCCGTTCTCAATCATGATGTCGGCCCTGAGCAGTTCGACCGGGTAGGTTTGGTTCACCTCGTAACTATGCGGATCCTGGGTCGGATCGCTGAGGATTGAGATAACCCTGACCTTGTCACCGCCGATCTGCTTCGCAATATCGCCGTAAACATTGGTCGAGGCCACGACCGTGACCTGCTGCTCAGCCGGACTCGAGGCGGGGACAATGCTTTCGCTCGGCGCGTCGCTGCCACTACAGGCAGACAGGGCGAGGGCAGCGGCCACTCCAACGGTGGCGACACCGATCCCATGTGAGCCGCGCATTGCACATCCTTCGGCGCCTGCACCTAGCAGATTTAGCGAACGACAATCAGGAGCGTCGCACGCTAACACAAGGACGCGACCGGCCGACTCTAGGCTGAGGCCGTCTCACCAGGTACTCCAGGCAGCTTCTCGGCGTCGACCGGTGAGCCGGTCGACGTCCCCGATGCGCGCAGGTGTGAGCGCTACTGAAGGTTCTCCCGCACCGCGGTGACAAACAATCCGACCGCCAGGGCTAGTCCGACCACCGCGATGGCGACCCGCAGAAACCCCGCAGGCGCGCGTCGAGCCAGGGTCGGGCCGATGAATCCGCCGATCAGGAAACCGATGCCCAGGGGGATCGCAGCTGGCCAGTCAATCGGTCCGAACGCGATGAAGGCCGCCGCCGCGACGATGTCGGAGACTCCGAGCAGCACGTTCTTGAGGGCATTGGCATGGCTCAGGCGAGCTTCAGCGGTGATCATGAGTAGGGCGAGGAGCATGATGCCGGAGGCCGCTCCGAAGTATCCGTTGTAGATACCGACCGCGAAAAGGCCGTACGGCAGCATCGACCCCGGGCCCTCGCCCTGGTGCGCTGTGCGCCAAGCCGAGATCCGAGGCTGAGCCAGCAGCAGCAACGCACCGATGGCGACGAGGAACGGAACAGCCCAGACGAAGAGCTCTTCCGGGGTAGACAGCAGGAGGGCCGCCCCGGCCGCTGCGCCCGCCATGATGGACAGGGACCACCGCTGCAACCGGGGACCTGTACCCCGCAACTCGGGACCGGAGGCCAGAGTCGAGGCGAGCCCGGTCCCCAACACCGCCACCGCATTCGTCACGTTAGCGGCGAGCGCAGGAACCCCCACGGCCAGCAGCGCCGGGTAGGAAATCAGCGAGGCGATCGCCCCGGCCGACGTCGCCGTCCCCCCGAGAATGCCGGCAAAACACAGAAATACGGCCTCGCCAATGGGAGTCATCCGAGCGTCGGTGTCCGGATAATCATGATCGGGACCGTATCGGGCAGAAGGCCTAGGTCCAACACCAGCACGGCCAGGTCAGGCGTGTCCGTCTGGCCCTGTGTGCCCTACCCGGTGCTCCGGCGAGGCTACGTCGCCGAGATTCCGTGCTCAGACGCGGTGACCCTGGCGAGACGCTCACTGGGTGAACTCCGTGCGGCCAGGGCGCACAGAAGTCACCCACTATCCTCCAGCGGCGCCATTCAGGTCACCGCCGAGGGCCGAGCCATGCAAGCGCATCCAGCGGGTGACACGTCCGCTGCACCCTCGACTTCGTCGCGCGTTATGACCCCCTAACCGGGTCAAAACGCGCGACCACTTCGAGGCAGCACCCGAGCAACCGTTCATGATCACGGCAAGATTGAGGTCTCCTTCGCCACGGACGGGGAATTGGTCAGCAGAGTCGGCTTTAGCGCGAGGTGCTGGCCAGGACCGAGCCGTACTCGGCTCCGGCATCGAAGGGCCGGGGACCGCGCAGCGATGGCGCGAGAACGTCGTCCGCGACGATGTCGCCGGTCATCGGGTGCACGATCCCCGCATTCACCAGCGAGCCGCGATCTTCCTTCGGCACCCCGACCAGCAGGCGGTCGGCGTAATTCTCGTCGAGATCCGAGCGTCCGCGGACGATGGTGAGCACGGATCCGACGCCATCACCGGTCTCGGTGGCCCCCGTCATCCCGGCGCCCTGACGGACGACCCGGGCAGCGCAGCCCCCGGTGTTGGTGATCAGGGTGATTGTCCCGGCATTGGCATGACGTCCGACGTCCTCCCCGGGCGAGCCGATGGCAGAGTCGATGTCCTCCCGGCAGAGCAGGGCGAGACCGACCACGACCTGACTGCCGAATCGATCACCGGCCTCCAGCGTGCCGGGGATGCCCGAGGTCTTCTGGGTGACGGCCCGCACCGCCGCGAGCCGGTCGTTGCCCGCGCGCAGGACCATGAACTGGACCATGCCGGAATCGCGCAGCCGGCCGTCATTCTCACCGGGCACGCCGATCCCGGCGATCCGGCCGTTCGCTCCGACGGCGGCGCCGAAGTGGTCCCCTGTCTCGGCACGACCTGCGATTCCGGGTGTGTTCTGGGTGACGACCTGGGACTGGCCCGCGGCGCCTGACGGGTCGACGCGCAGGAACCACAGCGCACCCGCATTCGTCCGGGCGCCGACGTCTTCAAGCGGATCACCGACCAGCACCCCGCGGCCGGTGCCGACAGCGGAGAGCACGCTACCGAAGCGGTCACCCGTCTCCGCCACCCCTGGCACACCGGGAGAATTCTGGCTGCGCACCTCACGAAGCTCAACACTTACTCGACGAACACCGCCCGGTGTGAGCGTGAATCGGTGGACCTTTCCGGCATGCCGGACGCCATTCACCGTCGCCTCGGGGGCGCCGACGAAGAGGTCGTGGACGCCGCCGCGCTTCTCCAGTGCCAGCGCGGCGCCGAAACGGTCGAAAGGAGCCGCCGAGGTGGGGATGACGAAGGCTGTGGCCGGGTCAATTCCCTGCGGGCTGCCGAGCACGATGTGCACCTGGCCGCTGTAGCCACCGCTACCGCCGGGATCGCCCTCGCCGGGAGCTCCTACGACGAGGTCAGCGCAGCCGTCGCCATCGAGGTCGCCGATCGCGACCGCGGCGCCCACCTGGTCATAGTCGTCCCGGCTGCCGCCAAGCTGGGCGCTGTTCAGTTGCTGCCTCGGTGACCGGGACCCCCGAACGTCCACGGTGCCAAAGCCGTCCTCCCAGAACGGCATTCCGACGACGACGTCGGAAACGTTGTCACCGTCCAGGTCGCCGTAGGAGTGCATGACCTCCGGGTTGCAGGCCGCAGCGGCAGCCCCTGGCGCCATCAGAACGGTCCCGGCCAAGCTCAGCGACGTGATCAGCCCAGCGGCGAGGACCCTGGTGCGGGTCGTTGGAACCTGCCGTCCCGACAAGACGAGGAACGTTGACCTTTGATGCAGCCTAGGCATCTGCTCATCTTGAAGCCCGGACTGCGGGTCGTGCCGCGTCTGGCGTGGGTCGGCGTGTCACAAAGATCGGGTGTCTGTTTCGCGTGAATTCGCGTAACAGAACAGGTAGATCGCGAACGATGGTGGCAAAGGTCTCGCGATGACGCTTTCGCTCTTGCGGGGGAGGCCGGTGCGTGAGCAACGCTGTGATACTGACCCGGTGGCCATCAAGAAGTGGCGGATCTGGCTTGACCGCGGGCTGGATTCGGCCACCGCGGCGCTGGTCTTCGCCCTCTCACTGCCGCCGCTGCTCAACCTGTACAACTGCGATTGCCCGCCTGCCGCGGCCTGGGGTTTTGCGCTGCTAACCGCGCAGTGCCTGCCGCTGCTCGGACGGCGACGCTGGCCTGTGGCGTCGGCGCTGGCCTGTGGCACGGCGACGGTGGTCTACACGGTGGTCGGACTGCCCGAGCCCACCGTGTCGTACGCCGGGCTGGTCGCGGTTTACGGCGTTGCGGCTCATGCCTCCCGCCGTCGGGCCATGTTCGCCGCGGTAGTTGCTGTGGTCGCGGTGACCATCACGCTGTGGCTCGATTCGACGCCGGTGGATCTGGACGATGCCCTGGTGACGTACCTGACGTTCAGCACCGCCTGGCTGCTCGGCAACGGGGTGCGGGACCGGAGTGAGCGCACCAGCGAACTGGAGCAACGGGCGGCTGCTCTGGAACGCACCCGCACGGCCGAGGCCGAGCGGGTGGTGGTGGAGGAGCGCAACCGGATCGCCCGCGAATTGCACGACGTCGTCGCGCATCATGTGAGCCTGATGGTGGTGCAGGCTGAGGCTGGGCCGGTGGCGCTACAGCGGGATCCGGCATCACCACGCCGGTCCTGGTTTTCGCCATCGCGTTCGGTCTGTCGATGGACTATGAGGTGTTTCTGCTCGGCCGGATCGCCGAGTACTACCGACACACCGGTGACAACGATCTGGCCGTACAGGAAGGGCTGCGCAGCACCGGAGCGGTGATCACCCAGGCGGCGTTGCTGATGGTGGTGGTCTTCGCGGCCTTCGTGGCAGGTGGTTTCTCCCCGGTCAAGCAGGTCGGCTTCGGGCTCCTGCTCACCGTCCTGATCGACGCGACAGTGGTCCGGATGCTCGTGGTCCCGGCCTTCATGACGGTGATGAGCAGGGCGAACTGGTGGTCACCGCCGGCATTGCGCAGATTGCACGAGCGCATCGGCCTGACCGAGCACTCACCCGAGACGACACTCGCGCCAGATCTCCGGCCGGTGGTGGTGAAGGCATGCTGAATTTCACCGGTATCTTGTTCACCAGCCCGCCTGCGCCGGGAATTCGGTGAGCTGGTGCCGTGACAGGCCCTCAGGGATGCACGTCACCCGCCCGATGACATCCGAGTGATGACGACGCAAGGAATGGCCGAGAGCCGGCCGAGCTCTGCGGCGCTCTCTTCGGATCCCCCAAGATCGGGGCAAACTCCGGAAGTCGGGTCGAAACCGTTACCTGGGTTGGGATTTCGCCCCGATATCGAGGGGTTGCGGGCGATCGCGATTCTTCTGGTCGTGCTTTACCACGCGGGGGTGGGGAAACTACCTGGCGGATATGTCGGGGTTGACGTCTTCTTCGTGATCTCCGGATTCCTGATCACGTCGCACCTGGTGAGAGAAGCCTCCACCGGGCGACTGGACGTGGCTCGATTCTACGGCCGCCGGATCATTCGACTACTGCCGGCCGCGACCTTGGTCCTGGCCGTGACCCTGATCGCGGGCTGGTACTGGCTACCCGCCACCCGGTTGAAGTCGCTGACCTGGGACGCGATCGCGGCCAATGGGTACGTTCTGAACAATAGACTCGCCTCCCTTGGCACCGACTACCGCACTGCCAACGCGGCACCATCGCCGCTACAGCACTTCTGGTCCCTGGCCGTGGAAGAGCAGTTCTACCTCGTCATCCCCCTGCTGTTGCTGCTGACCACGGTTGTCGCTCGCTCGCGCACCGGTTTCACCGTGGCCGTGGCCGCGATCACCGCCGGATCCTTGGCCTGGTCCATCCACACCACCGACACATCGCCGGTCTGGGCCTACTTCGGGGCGCCGGCCCGAGTCTGGGAACTGGGGGCCGGGGCATTGCTGGCTCTGGCGGCGCCCCGGCTGGATCGCTCAACCCTCGATTCATCCCAGCAGCAGAGGACTCCGCTGGCTCTCGGATTGCTGCTGGGCGGCCTGGGCGCAATCGGGTACGCCGCCGTCCGCTTCGATGAAACGACACCCTTCCCCGGTTCCCATGCCCTCGTACCCGTGCTCGGTGCGGTCGCCGTCATCGCCGCCGGCACCCTTCGTCCGTTTCCGTTCCTGGCTGCCCCGATCCTCCGCTCGATCGGTGCCCGGTCGTACTCCTGGTACCTGTGGCACTGGCCCGTCTTGCTGTTCGCCCCCTACATCGTTTCCCGCGAGCTCGGCCTGATCGGCAAACTCGTGGCTCTCGCGGTCGCGTATGCCTTCGCCAGTGTGTCCTACCTCGTGCTCGAACAGCCACTGCGGGACAATCTCCGGCTACGCGCCAGCCCGGTTCGAGCTGGCCTCACAGGTCTGGCGATGACCGCAATGGTGATCGCTATCGCCGTCGTCCTGCCGCTCTTGCCACCCCGAATCGCCCAAGGCAGCGGCTCCGCCGACAGCGTCCAACTGACCGGGAAGACAACCTCAGCACGGACCAAGGCACTCGCCCGCCGAATTGCCAAAGCCGAAGCCGTACACCATCTACCCGCCAACCTCACCCCATCCCTGAACGACGCGCCGGCGGATGATCCGGTGATCGCCCATAACGGATGCCTGCTCTCTTTCGTCGCCACCACCACTCCGTCGCATTGTGAGCGCCTCGGTGACGCCTCCGCCAAGACCGTGGTGGTCCTCTTCGGGGATTCCCATGCTGCTCAATGGTTCCCAGCGCTGAACAAGATCGCGCAGAAGCGGCATTGGCGGCTGGCCGTCTTCACGAAAGTCATCTGCTCTCCGGCCCACGTGAAGATCTATCTCGATCCCGCCCGGGGTGGATACAGCGCCTGCGTGAAATGGCGAGCCCGGACGATCGCCCGGATCAAGGCCATTCATCCTGCACTGGTGCTGATCAACTCCAAGATCGACGGCGCAGACGCCTTAGGAATCAGCGGGAACCTCGATCAGAACAACCAAGGGTGGGGCCGCGCCCTGAAGATCACAACCGGTCAATTGAAGGCGCCCGGGACCCGACTGATCTACCTCAATGACACGCCGACACCGAAAGGCAATGTCCCGGATTGCCTTTCCGCGCATCCGCGGGCCACCCAAGAATGCGTGCAGGCCACCGACAAGGCCGCAGAATCAGGACGGCGTACGGCCATGGCGAAGGCCGCAGCCGGTGATGGGGCGACCCTGATCAACCCGACGCCGTGGTTCTGCGCTCCCAAGGTCTGCCCGGTCGTCGTCGGTAACATCCTGGTCTATCGCGACGAAAGCCATGTCACGGGGGCATACGTGCGCTTGCTCGCCCCCTTGCTCTCCGAGCAGCTCAAGCCTGCCCGACGGAATCACCGCTGATCAGCCGCTGGCCAATGTAGTGGTCCTGCCCGAAAGTGAGCAGCATGGATCCTGCTGCCCTGCCGCCCACGCTGGTTCACAACGTCACGAATATCTTCGGCCCGCTCGGAGAACGCTGGCTGGCCGGGTTCCCGGCCCTCCTGGCCGAGGTGCTGAGTGACTGGCAGCTCCGGCCGAGCGCGCCTTTCGCGCTGAGTATCAACTGGGTGGCGCCCGTTCAGCGCCTGGACGGATCTTCGGCCGTACTCAAATTGGGGGTTCCCGCCGCTGGCCATATTGCCCTTGAGGGCACCGCTCTGGACTTCTTCGACGGGCGGGCGGCTGTTGCCCTGCTTGCCCGGGACGACGCTCGTGGTGCGCTGCTGCTGGAGCACGCTCGTCCTGGCACCCAGTTGAGGGCACTGGTTCCAACCCAGGACGAGGAAGCCACCGCCATCCTCATCGGCGCCATCCGCCGACTGCACCGGCCCGCGCCGGCGGAGATAGCGCTACCGGATCTATCGACCCGCGGTGCTTCCTTCACCCGGTACCTGCATGATCATCCAGGCGACGATCCGCTGCCTCGTCAGCTGGTGGAACGGGCCAACCAGCTGTTCGCCGACCTGTGCGCAACCGCAACCGAACGGGTCGTTCTGCACGGCGACCTGCACCACGACAACGTGGTAGCCAGCGACCGCGAACCGTGGCTGGCCATCGATCCGCACGGTGTCATCGGGGATCCCGGGTACGAGGTCGGCGCCCTGCTCTACAACCCCGACCCGGCCAGTCGCGATGACACTGTTTCGGATCTGCTACTGGCCCGGATCGAGCAACTCGCCGAAGGGCTCGGTATGCCGATCGAGCGCATCGTCGCCTGGGGCTTTGTCCAGGCGATGCTCTCCGAGGTATGGACCGTCGAGGGCAACAGCACGGTGGGACGGCGTCCGTTGGCGGTGGCTCGCGCGCTCTGGTCGCACCTGCCCTGATCACGGGCTTGTCGAGCAGGTGGAATTGTCCGTGGCCAGATTCCGGGTACACAGGATTCATGGCCGATGACCAGTACACGACCCAAGACCCCACCCAGCAGCACACCCAACCGAAGGGAGAAGGAGAGGACCTCACGCCGCCCGGTCGGACCAGCGACATGCGGGAACAGCCCGATCATGGCGAGGATTCGTACCGCGGCAGTGACCGGCTCAAGGGCCGCCGGGCGGTGATCACCGGCGGAGATTCCGGGATCGGTCGCGCAGTGGCACTGGCCTTCGCGCGCGAGGGCGCCGACGTGCTGATCACCTACCTGGAGAGCGAGGAGGTAGATGCCCGGGAGACAGTCCGGCTGGTCGAGTCTGCCGGACGCCGAGGGGTGGCGGTGGCCGTGGATCTACGCGAAGAAGATCAGTGCCAGCGCGTGATCGATACGGCGGTGGCGGAACTGGGCGGGATCGATGTGCTGGTGAACAACGCCGCCTACCAGATGGCCCAGAAGGGCGGGATCGAGGACATCACCACCGAACAATTCGACCAGGTGATGAAAACGAACCTGTACGCCATGTTCTGGTTGACCAAGAAGGCGCTCCCGCACCTGGAATCGGGAGCGAGCATTATCAACAGCACGTCGATCCAGGCCACTCACCCTTCGCCAGAGCTCTTGGACTATGCCACCACGAAGGCGGGGATCCTGAACTTCACCAAGGCTCTCGCCTCGCAACTGGCCGACCGGGGAATCCGGGTGAATGCGGTCGCCCCCGGACCGATCTGGACACCGCTGATCCCCGCGACCATGCCCGACGAGAAGGTGCAGTCGCACGGGAAGTCGACGCCGCTGGGGCGCGCCGGTCAACCGGTGGAAGTAGCTCCGGCGTATGTCTTTTTCGCCTCCCAGGAAGCAAGCTATGTGACGGCGCAGGTGCTGGGCGTCACCGGGGGCCAGCCAGTGATCTGATCCCCCGCTGGACCCCTCTGATCAGCTCCCGGTCAGCGCGTCCTCGGCGTTCGAGTCCGACAGCGCCCGAGCCCGCAGCATCCGTTCCAACGTCGCCGATCGTTCCGTCACCTGGGCTCTGACCAGGGCACTGACCGTGTCGTCGGCGACTGCCTGCCGGGCCCGCTGCGGGAAGTCCGACTCGATGCCGTGGCGCGGGAAGAGGGCGGCGACAGTCGCCATCGTCCCCGTCATGCCGCTGTCGCCCAGGGCGGGCAGGCCGGCCAGGAACTCCTCGGCGAATTCACTGAGGACACTGGCATGCGCCGGGTCCCAAAAGGCCGTCCCGATCGGGCCGTAAGCCTGCAAAGGTACTGTGCGCCGGACGAAAACGGCGTTCCAGGTTTCCCGCTTGGCCTCCAATTGAGGACGCGCGGCGCGGACGGCGATGGCCCGGGACGAGGCGTCCGGGTCGGGGTCCAGCTCCATCGCCCGGGCCACGGCGTCCTCGTTGTAATCCCCGATCGAGGCCGACCGGGCCAGCCAACGCCAGCGGAGATCGGGGTCAGGCCCAACCAGCTTGTCCAGTTCGGCAAGCAGCGCCCGGTCGTAGCCCACGGTGAGTGCTGCCTGGATGGCCGACAACCGCATCGCCGGATCGCCCTCTCGCTCGGCGCGAGCGACCAGGTCGATGCAGGCCCAGGCCAACTCTTTACCCGCGGCCACCGCAGCCGAGCCGCCGGTCCAGTCCTGGACGGCGGCAACCCCGGTGCGCAGCAACCCTTCTCGCACCGAGGCTTGGGATTCGACCGGCAGCGCACGGACGACGTATCGGACGACATCCGTGGCGGGCAGCAGACCGTCGTCCACCAGGTGCCACAGGGTCAGGCGAGCCACGGCCCGTGACACCGGGTCGGGCAGCCACGGGCCGTAACGCTGCAGTGCGGCTAGTCCGGCGGCATCGGGCCGCACTCGGGCGAAGGTGAGGTCTCCGTCGTTGAGCAACAACAGCGCGGCCTCGGGCGCGCCCACCAGGCCCGGCACCGGGGTACTGGCACCTGCGATGTCCAGATCAATGCGCTCACGCAACACCGGTACATCCTCGTGGACGTCGTACACGCCCAGCGCCACCCGGTGCGCGCGCTGAGCCGGATGCTGCGCTGGAGCCTCGATCAGCACCTCGACGCCGGCATAGGTTGGGCCATCGAGAGTGGCTCGCACAGCAAGAGTGTCGGTGCCGGCGGTGAGCAACCACTCCCGCGACCAGGCCGACAGTTCACGGCCGCTTGCTTCCCCTACTGCACCAAGCAGGTCCTCCAGGGTGGCGTTGGCGAAGGCATGCCGGACGAAGTGCGCTCGAAGCCCCGCGACGAACTGCTCCTGCCCCGCGTATGCGGCGAGCTGACGTAGCACGCTGGCACCCTTGGCGTAGGTAACCATGTCGAAGGCCGCCTTGGCTGCCTCCACAGTCGGCACCGGCTGGCGGATCGGGTGCGTCGCCGGGCTACGGTCAGCCGAATATCCGGCCTCCTTGCGAAATCCGGTGAATGAGGCCCAGGCAGCAGTGAATTCGGTCGACTCGGCCGTCGCCCACACGGCGGCCCAATCGGCGAACGACTCGTTCAACCAGAGGTCGTCCCACCACCGCATGGTCACGATGTCGCCGAACCACATATGGGCCATCTCGTGCAACAGGATGATGGCCCGAAGTTCGCGCTCGGTGACGGTCGGCGCGGTACGGAACACGAACGAGTCCATCCAGGTCACGCAGCCCCAGTTCTCCATCGCACCCTGGAAGTCGGGGCAGAAGACCTGGGTGTAGCGAGCCTGCGGAAAGGGCATGGCGAATTGCTCACCGAAGAACCGCAAACCGGCCGAGGTCAGCTGGAAAAGATCGTCGGCCTGCTCGTCGAGGTACCGGGCCAGGCTCCGTCGCGACAGCAGGCCAAGGTCATAACCGTCTACGGTACGGCGGATCTCATGAAACGGCCCAGCCGTGACGACGACCAAATACGTGGACAGGCGCGGAGTTTCCGCGAAACTCCAGACTCGATGTCGGTCGACCTCCTTGACCTGCTCGGGCGCCGTGTTAGAGGCAACGATCCACTCTGCCGGCGCGCGTACGGTCACCCTGAACGTCGACTTGAGGTCGGGCTGGTCGAAGCAGGCGAAGACCCGACGGGCG
>JANNPJ010000696.1:0-14101 GCA_031400005.1 Kineosporiaceae bacterium
CGGCTGCGGAGGAGATCTTTTCCTCGATGTTTCCCGGTGTCAGCACGTTGACCGCCAGGTTGGTCGGTTCGCTGTTCGCTCCCTTCTCCATCCGGTCCGCGCTGGACCCGGCCGACGCCTGGAACCAGACCTGCTGCCGGGCGGCGAGCGGCCCCCAATGCCAGTCCCCTTCCACCAAGGCCACCCGGTAAATACCGACGTCCCCGGCAAAAATCACCGACACGTTCCGGGCCGCCGGTGGCGCCCAGAACTCGCCGCCAGATTCCTGCGCCGTCACGCTGGCGGCGACCTGCTCACGAAAGGCCTTCAGCCAGGCGGTGTCATCGGCCAGGGAGCCCTTGGTGTGACCGTTGTCCAGGGCCGACCGCCCGGCCGATCCCGGGATCGCCACGGTCGGGGCGAACGACGGATAGGGGACGACGCCCGTGGCCACGGCCGCTCCGGTCACAGAGAAGGCGAGCAAACCGGCACCCACTCGGGCCAGCCTGACCCGGCGACGGTGGCGACGGGCTTGGCCCATTCCGGCCTGGATCCGTTCCCAGGGTGGGGTCGGCGCGGGCGCGGCGGCTTGTCCGGCCTCGACTGCATCAAGGGTGCTGCGCAGCTGGATCATCAGCGGGTCGTCGAGCGGGGTGCGGTCGGTGGTGTCGGCGCTCATCGGATTACCTCCGGTCGGGCGGTGCTGGTCAGTCCGTCGGCCGGCAGCCCGGCCGCCTCGCGAATCTGGGGGTGCGTGCGTAGTTGCGTCATTGCCTTGGAGAGCTGGGATTTCACCGCGCCGGCGGAGATTCCAAGAACCTGAGCGGTTTCCGCCACTGAACGGTCCTCCCAGACCCGCAGCACGACGACGGCGCGGCGGCGTGGTGGGAGATCGGCCAGGGCCGGCCAGAGTTCGGATCGCAGCGCATGCGCCTCGGCGTGATCACCGGGCGCGATCAGTGCATAACGGACGTCGTCCAGCGAGCTCTCGGGCACCCGTCGACGGCGACGCCGGGAAGCAGCGGTGTTGGCTACCGCGGCCCGGACGTAGGCCTCGGGCGAGTCGGACCGAATCTGCCGCCACCGCCGCCAGCACTTCTCCAGCGCCATCTGGACGACGTCCTCGGCGGTTTGCTGGTCACCGGTGAGCAGGTAGGCGTAGCGCTGCAGGGCAGCCCAGCGAGCCGCGACGAACCGACGGAAACTCACCTCGGCGCTTTCCTCGGCGTGCTCCGCGAACGGCCGGTCGGACGGCCCGTCGACCGGCGCTGTGGGCAGCGTTTTGGGTGGCGGCGCGTCGATGGTTCTGCCTGCTTTCACGAGTGCTCCTGAGCTGGGCGGGTGCAGCCCTCCGGAATCCCGGGCAACTGCCGACATCAGCTTGGACGCCGCCCGCCACCTCTGAGGTTTCCCCAGCGATAGGCCAGAATGAGCCAATGGTCGGAATGTCCGTGTCTGCGGCGATGCTCGGACGGCGGTTGGCCTACCTGGTGCTGGGCGGAGCCTTGCTGTTGCCGTTCGGGGTGCTGGGCTCGCTGGCCGCGGCGTTAGCGCCCAACCTGGGCACTCGATCACTGGTCGACGCTGTGGTGATGGTTCTGGTGACGACGTGCGCCGTCCCGGCGTTCGGGCTTCTGCACCCCGTGCAGCAACTCGAACTGACCGCCGCCTACGAACTTCTGCGCACCCCAGCGCTACCGGCCGCGCCTCGAGCCGGTTCGGCCCGGCGCCGGGTGGCGGCCTGGTTCGCCGCCCATGTCCTGGTCGGCGCGCTCGGCAGCTGCGCCGTGCTCAGCTTTGCGCTGGGCCCGGTGCTGATCGCCCAGCGGGTCGGGACCGGGCAACTCAGTCCCGGTATCGCCGTCACCGCCCTGCCGGTCGCGCTGCTGGCTGGGCCGGGCGTTGCCGTGCTGCTCGGCCACGCCCTGGCCACGCTGGCGCCCCGGGTGCTCGGCCCGTCCACGGCCGAGCAGATGGAGTTGCTCCAGGCCAGGGCCGGTGCGCTGGCCGAGCGAAACCGGCTGGCCCGTGAGGTCCACGACTCGGTCGGGCACGCCCTCAGCGTGGTGACCCTGCAGGCGGCCGCGGCCCGGCACGTCTTCGAGCGGGATCCGGAGTTCGCCCGGACCGCGCTCGGTGCGGTTGAGGACACCGCCCGGGCCGCACTCACCGAACTCGACCACGTACTCGGCCTACTCACCGACGACCGGCCAGCCAGCGACGAGCCAGCCGCCGAAGGGGCAGCCGCCGAACCAGCCAGGGAGGAGCCAGTCGTTGAGGGGGCTGCCGGCGATTCCGCTACCGCGTCACCGTCACTGCGAAATCTGGATGCGCTGCTGGCTCGCACCCGGCTGACCGGCGTCCCGGTGGACGCTGACCTCGACGGTGCCCGCCGGTCGCTGCCGCAGCTACCGGCCGACTTGTCCCGGCAGGCGTACCGGATCGTTCAGGAAGCGGTCACCAACGCGGTCCGGCACGGCGACGGCTCAACGATCACCCTGCGGCTGTCGATCGACGCGCAGGAGGTGCGAATCGACGTCCACAATCGCCGATCCGCGCCCAGGACTGACACCACCGATCCGGACTTACCCCCACGCGTCGGTCGTGGGCTGGACGGCCTGTACCGGCGGGTGCACGCCCTCGGCGGCGCTGTGAGAACTGAAAAGGACGGCAACAGTTGGCATCTCGCCGTCCAACTGCCTCTTCGAGTGGAGCCGAGATGACGATTCGCATCCTGCTGGCCGACGACGATCCGCTGGTCCGGATCGGGTTGCGAGCGATCCTGGACGGCGAGCCGGACCTGGTCGTGGTCGGTGAGGCGGCGGACGGCGCCGACGCCGTCACCCAGGTCCGGTCGCTCACCCCGGACGTCGTCCTGATGGACGTGCGGATGCCCGGTGTGGACGGGATCCGGGCCACCGAGCTGATCGTGCGCAGGGCGCCGGACGGGCCGCGCGTGCTGGTGGTAACCACCTTCGAGAACGACAGTTTCGTCTACGACGCGCTGCGGGTGGGTGCCTCGGGATTCCTGCTGAAGCGGGCCCGGCCGGAGGAGCTGATCCGCGCCGTCCGGGTGATCGCCGCCGGGGACGTGCTGCTGTTCCCGGCCAGCCTGCGTGCCCTGGCCGCACGGCATTCCCCCGGCGCACGACATTCCCAGGCCGACCGGGCGGAGCCGACCGCGCGGTGGGTGCGGTTGCTCAGCGGCCGGGAGGCAGAGGTCCTACGGCTGATGGCCGCCGGGCTGACCAATGCCGAGATCGCGCAACGGCTGGTGATCGGTGTGGAGACGGTCAAGACCCACGTCGCCAGCGTGCTGGCCAAAGTCCAAGCCAGGGACCGGACCCAGGCCGTGATCGCGGCCTACGAATCTGGGTTCGTCAATCCGCGCTCCGTCAGCTAGCCCGAGGCGAACGAGGCTCCCTCGGACGGGGGAGGCGACCCGCTCGCGTGGGGGAGGTCGGGGATCGCCGCGACCGCGAGCGTGGAGCCATGACTTCCACGACCGTAGTTTCCCCCGCTAAAACCACCACCCCCCGAATCAGCACCACCGTCATCAGCGCGGCGACCGCCGTCTGGTCCGGCCTGTACGCCGGCGCCGCGCTGGCCTGGTCACTCGGCGTTCCTGGCTTCCCGTTCGGCCCCGAGGCCGACCCGAGCGCCGAAAACACCGCCCTGGCTCATGCCCGACCGGAAACCACCGGACCGGTGATCGCGGTGCTGGCGGCGGCCGCCGCCGGGCTGGCCGGGTACCTGGCAGTGCGGGCCCACCGCGGCCGGCCACTGGCTGGGTCCGCCCGCGCTGCGGCGCTCACCGCCGCCGCGCTGATCTCGGTGACCCTCGCCGTGGTGCTGCCTGATGTCCGGATTCTCGCCGCGCTCGGGTACGCGCCGATCTTCCTGATCGGTGCGCCGTTCGGCTTTCCGGACGGCGTCAGTTACCTGGACGCCTGGACCTGGCCGGTGATCAATCAGCTGATCTGCCTGATCGGTGGATTCGGCTGGGCGGCTGTCACTGTCCGGCTGATCCGCGAGCGGCGGCGACTGCTGGCAGCCGCGGTTCGCTGGAGCGGCTGGGCCACAGCGGTAGCCGTGATCATTCCCTTGATCTACGCCGCCGAACGGATCTCCTGGGCGTTCGGCATCCCGCTGGGGGTCGATCAGGCCCTGGTGGACGAGCTCAATTCCGGTCCGGGGCAGTGGGCGGCACTGGGGCTCGGCCTGGGTGGGGTCGGCGGAGCGGTGCTGACGCTCGGCCTGGTGCAGCGCTGGGGGACGGTCTTCCCGTTCTGGATCCCGTTCCTGCGTGGTCGCCGAGTGCCACCGGCGGTGGCGATCGTCCCGGCCGGGCTGATCGCGACCGTGATCACCGCGGCTGGAGTCTGTGTGCTCCGGGTCTACCTCACCGGGCAGTTCGAAACGGTTCAGCTGAGCGCGATCTGGCCGATGCTGCTCTGGCCGCTGTGGGGCCTCGGCCTCGGCGTCGCTACCGTCGGTTACTATCGCCGCCGCCAGGACGCTTGATCGGTGCTTGCCTAAACCGGCCCGCGTGTCACACTTGGGGTTCCGGTGACGTCGCTGTCCTGGTCCGAGACCTGGCTGGAGGTGCCACCGATGAGTTCTGCATTCCCGACGAATCCGCCATCCACATCCACGTCCACGTCGCCATCTGCATCTGTATCTGCATCGGCGTCGACATCGACACCGAGGCTGAACCCGGAGCAATTGACCGGGTTTGCCGTGGTCCTGACCTCGGACCGGCGCTCTGAGGAGCTGGTGTCGGCCTTCACCCGGCGCGGCGCCACCGTGCTGCAGGCCCCCACGCTCCGGATCATCCCGCTGGCCGAGGACACCGAGCTGGTGCACGCCACCGAGGACGTCATCGCCCGGCCACCGGACGACGTGATCGTCACCACCGCGATCGGGTTCCGGGGCTGGATGGAGGGTGCGGACGCCGCCGGGCTGGCACCGCAACTGTCCGCCGTCCTGGGCCAAGCCCGGATCCTGGCGCGCGGACCCAAGGCTCGCGGAGCGATCCGGGCGGCCGGGCTGGTCGAGGACTGGGCGGCGGTGTCCGAGACCACCGAGGAGGTGGTCGACTACCTGCTGGCCGATGGGGTCACCGGCCGACGGGTCGCGCTGCAATTGCACGGCAACACCGACCAGGACCTGATCACCCGTTTGGTGGACGCCGGCGCCGAGGTCCAGCAGGTCCCGGTCTACCGGTGGGGGCCCTCGCCGGATCCGGCCTCGGTCCAGCGGGCGATCGAGGCGACCTGCCTGCGCGCAGTGGACGCCGTGGTCTTCACCAGCGCACCGGGGTCGCAGGCCTTCCTGGACGCCGCCCGGGCGGCGGGCCGGCTCGACGACGTGGTCGCGGCCCTACGGGCGGACGTGGTCGCGGCTGCGGTCGGCCTGATCACCGCCGGGCCGCTCACCGACCTCGGGCTGGAGGTGCTGATCCCGGACCGGTTCCGGCTCGGCGCCCTGGTCCGGTCGGTGGCCGATCACCTCAGCACGTCCCGGGTCATGGTCCGGCAGACCTCGGGCGGACGGCTGGAACTGCGCGGGCAAGCGGCAAGCCTGGATGGTCGCCTGCTGGTACTCTCCCCCGCGCCGCTGGCGATGCTGCGGGTGATCGCCCGCCGCCCCGGCCAGGTGGTCGACCGCGCGACGCTGCTCGGCTCGCTGCCCGGCGCAACCGACCTGCACGCCGTGGAGGTCGCGATCGCCCGGCTTCGGGCCGGCCTCGGCAGCAGTGGCGTGATCGAGACCGTGGTCAAGCGTGGGTACCGACTGGCGACCGTTGACTGAGCAGTTGACTGAGCCCGTGGTTGAGCAGGTGACTGGGCCGCCGGTATTGATCGGCTGCGCGCATGGAACCCGGCTACCGGCCGGCCGCCGAACGATGGCCCTGCTGCGGTTGGCGATCGCGAAAAGCCGCCCGCAGATTGAGGTTCGGGCCGCACACGTGGATGTACACAAGCCCGCACTGAACGATGTGGTGCAGCGGTTCGCGGCCCAGGGCCGGTCGATTGTCGTCGTCCCCTTGCTGCTGTCCACCGGCTTCCACGTCCGGGTCGACATCGCCCGGGCCGTCGAGTCGGCCGGCGGCCTGGCCGTCGCGGCGCAGGCCCTGGGTCCGGACCCGATCTTGATCCGCGTCCTTGCCCAACGACTGGCCGAATGCGGTGCCGGGCCGGACGATCCAGTGGTGTTGGCGGCAGCCGGCTCCAGCGACCCGCGGGCCGGGGCGGACGTCGACCAGATGGTCGCGGCGTTGTCCGCGTTTCGCGGTGGAGCACCGGTCTCGGTCGGTTTTCTGGCCTCCGCTACGCCCACGGTCGTCGACGCGGTCGCCCAGGCGCGCCACGATCATCCCGGCCGCCCGGTGGCGATAGCCACCTATCTGCTAGCCCCAGGCCACTTTTCCGGTCGACTCGAAGCGGCCGGCGCGGACCGGGTGGCGGCTCCGCTGGCCCCACACCCGGACCTGGCGGCGCTCGCCCTCACCCGGTTCGACGCGGTCGTCGACTCCCTGTCGGCGGCACCGACCGGTTGAGCCCGCCCTGCTCAGATGACGATCAGGTGCAGGGTGGGGTCAAGTTTGGCCAAATCACCTGGGTCGCTGGTGACGACGGCGTGCCCATGCATCTTGGCGACCAGCACCACGGATGCGTCCACAACATCAGCTGTCCCGGTCAGGCCGCATAACACGCCAGCCTGCCGTGCCATTCGTTCATGGAGAGGCTCAACTGTGGGCGCTCCCACCTGGCCGTTGACACCGATCTTGACGAAACGTGCCAACCGCGCCTGTTTGCTGCCATCTCTCCACGCTTGAGCAAGTGCCCCAGCTGGGATGGCAATCGGCAAACCATGCAGATCTGCCTCCCGCAACAGGGATTCAACGAGCTCCGCCCCTCGGTCCAAGGCGATCAAAGCCCCGGCATCAAGCGTCAGGCCTGTCGGCGCCGCAGGAGAACTCACCCTGCAGCCTCGGTCGAGCGCTTCACCTGGGCAAAGCCAGCAAGTTGCTCCTTCGCCCAGGCTTTCGCCTCCGCCGAAGGCGGCCCAGTCTCGGCTTCCCACTCGTCGAGAAATTCGGTCAAGCTCGCTGGCGCATCATGCAGAGCAATGATGGCCTTCGCGACATACGCGGACACCGATGGTGCGCGCCCGTCCCGCACCGCGGCCCGAACCTCGGCAGCGAGATCATCCGGCAGGCTGATCGTCAGCTTCACGGTCATACCAGTAATCATACCGCCGATGATAGAACGAGCCAGGGCCCCGAATTGAGTTATCCACAGGTTTGGATGCCCCGAGGCGATAGCTAGTCGGAACCGACCTCGAGGCTCGGGAGTTTAGGGAGGATGCGCACAACCAAGAGCAGGATCGCCGTCACGACCTGCCTGGTGGCGGGCGCCGTCGTGCTGAGTGGGTGCTCCGCGGACCCGGACGACGAACTCACCGCAACCACCGGGTCGACGTCCGTTGCAGGCACGCCAAGCTCCCCGTCGGCCGCGGCGTCGTCGGCTCCGGCGTCCCCGTCAGCGGCGGCGGCCGGTCCGGCGTCCGCTCGGCGCATCCCTGGCGTCACCGTGCAGAAGACCATCGCCACCGGGTTGGATGTGCCGTGGGGGGTGGCGTTCCTGGCGGACGGCTCCGCCCTGGTCGCCGAGCGCCCGACCGGCCGGGTGCTCCGAGTCGGCGCCAATGGCGGCCGGACGACCCCGGTCGGAACCATCCGCGGCGTCGCCGACCAAGGAGAAGGCGGGCTGTTGGGGCTCGCCATCCCGACCGCCTCGGCGGATCAGGCCAACCAGCGGCGGACGACCGTGTACGCCTATCTGACCTCGACCGCGGGTGACAACCGGGTGGTGCGGATGACGTTCAACGGCTCCCGGCTGGGTCGGGCGTCCCCGGTGCTGACGGGCATCCCGTCGGCTGGGAACCACAATGGCGGCCTGGTCACGATCGGTCCGGACGGCAAGCTCTGGATCGGCACCGGCGAGGCCGGGCAGCCACCGCTGTCCCAGGACCGCTCCAACCTCGGCGGCAAAATCCTCCGGGTCAACCTCGACGGCTCGATCCCGGACGACAACCCGTTCCCCGGGTCACCGGTCTACTCGCTGGGCCATCGCAACGTCCAAGGGCTCGCGTTCGACAGCACCGGTCAGCCCTGGGCGGTGGAATTCGGCCAGAAGACCTGGGACGAGCTGAACCGGATCGTGCCGGGGGGTAACTACGGCTGGCCCGAGGTGGAGGGCAAGGAGGCCAAGGACGGCTTCATCGAGCCGCTCGAGCAGTGGACAACCGACGAGTCATCGCCGAGCGGGATGGCGATCGTGGACGACGTCGCCTACATCGGCGGCCTGCGCGGCCAGCGGCTCTGGCAGGTGCCGCTGAACGGGACCACCACGGGGACGCCGAAGGCCCACCTGGGGGGCGAGTTCGGCCGGATCCGTACGGTGATGGCGGCTCCTCGCGGACGGCTGTGGATCACGACGTCCAACCGGGATGGCCGAGGCTCTCCCCGTACGGACGACGACAAGATCCTCCGGCTCACCCTCCGCTAGGGGCAATTACCGATTCGGCCAGTGACAACTGGAAGACCCGGATGGTGCGGCCGGTGACCATCGCCGGATAGGTGGCGAATCCGCGGTACAGCGGCCGGGCAGCCGCCCAGACCTGATCGGCCTCGGCTCCGGTCAGCTCCCGAGCCAGCACCTGGGCCTGCCGTCCGCGGTAGCTGACCGTTGCTCGCGGATCGGCCGTCAGGTTGATCACCCAGCCCGGTTGCTTCGCGCGGCCGAAGTTGGATCCGATCACTGCCAGGTCAGCGCCCGCCGGGACGGCGATCAGCTGTGCCGTGCGCGGCTGACCTGAGCGGGCTCCGGTGGTGGTGAGGAACAGCGTCGGGACGCCGCCAACCGCATCCGAGAACGTCGTCCGGCCGCCGGAGGCCCGCAACAACCAGCGGTCGAGGTAGCGCAAGGTGGGCGACAGCGACCAGGCACCCACGCGCGACCCGGCGAACCACCGGACGGCGCGCCCGATCGGCGACCGACCAGGCGGGCGCATCCGCAGGTGCGCCGTGAGCGATCCGGGGTTTGACCCGCTTGAGGCAGCCATGAACTCCCCCTGCTCAGGTGGTTCGGGCGGCGCTGAGACGATCGGCCATCTCGGCCAGATCCGAGGCGGGCATCGCCGCTCCGTAATGCAGGCCCTGGCCGTAACCGACACCCATCCGCCGGACCAGGTCGTCCACCTGGCTGCTCTCGACGCCCTCCACGATCACGCTGACGCCGACCGTGCGGCCCAGGTCCAGGACCGCCCGGGTGATCGCCCGCGACCGCGGTTCCGCCACGAGGCTGCTGGTCAGCGAACGATCGATCTTGAGGATGTCGGCCGGGAGCCGCTGCAGGTAACCGAGCGCCGAGTACCCGGTGCCGAAGTCGTCGATCGCGATGGTGATCCCGAGCGCGGCCAGCCGGTGCAGGGTCTGTGCCGCCTGTCCCTCCTCGACCAGCACCTGCTCGGTGACCTCGATGACCAGCTGATCGCGGGACACCCCATGGGAAGCGATCGCCTCCTGGACCACCTGGTGAAATCCTGGCACCCGCAACTGCACCGGGGAGACGTTGCAGCTCAGCCGGAGCCCTCGGTCGAACAAGCCCTCCTTGACGCCATCACTGAGCGTGGCCTCCAGAATCTGCTCACCGATCGCCACCACCAGACCGGTCTGCTCGGCGACAGTGATGAATTCGCCGGGATCGACCCGGCCGAGCTGGGGGTCGTTCCAGCGGGCCAGCGCCTCGGCACCAGTCAGCACCCCGCGGCGCAGGTCAACGATCGGCTGGAACATCACGGTGATCGCGCCGGACTCGACGGCCGAGCGCAACCGTTCCTCCACCCGCAGCCGGCGCTGACGAATCTGCGCCACCCCGGCGTCGTAGACCTCCACCCGGTTGCGGCCGGCCGCCTTCGCCACCCGCAGAGCGGCACCCGAGGCCGAGAGCGCGCCGAGCGGATCGACCACGGTCGGTGGCTCATCCAGCACCTGGACCGGTTGTCCGTCCGGGTCGTCGAGATCAAAATCGAGATCGAGATCGTGCCCGTCAAGGGGGAGGCCGGTGCCGTTGGGTGGGGTCCGCGCGCGCAATTCATCGGAGGAGGCGAGCGCCGCATCGGCGGCCCGTGCAGCGTCGGTCAAGTCGATGACCCGGTTGGCATGTGGGCCTGCCGCATTCACGGCGGCGACCCCGATGCTTGCCGAGACCTCGACCCGGGCCACGCCTTCGACGTCCGCCGCGGATTTCCGGACGGCGGCCACGATCAGCTGGCCAACCCGGGTGCCGACCTCGATGTCGCCCGGCAGCAGGACCGCGAACTCGTCCCCACCGATCCGGCTGACCAGGGCGTTCGACGGCGAAGCCTGGAGCAGCCGGTGAGCGACGGCGGCCAGAAGCTTGTCCCCGGTGGCGTGCCCGAGCAGGTCGTTGACGTCCTTGAAGCCGTCCAGGTCGACGGTCAGCAGGCACCACGGCTCGCCTCGCGGCAGCCTCGACATCGCCGCCGCCAACACCCGACGGTTCGCCAGACCGGTGAGTGGATCGGCGGTGGCCTCTTCGTGCAGCTGGCGCAGCAACTGGGTGCGGAACCTGGCATTCAGCAGTTCCCGAGCCCAGAACACCCCGACGGCGACCGCCACCAGGCCGATCGCCACCCGGTCAGGCTTGTCGGCGAGTACCCGCACGCCGAGGGAGAGCAGCAACAACGCCAGGCTGACCGTCGTGGTGATCATGACGCCCCGGGCGTCCGGGTCCACCGGCTGAACCGCCCGCTCGTTGGCCACCCGATTCGGCTCGTACCGCAGCAACCCGGTCGCGATCAGCGGCCAGGCCAGGCACCAGAGCACCGCACCCGGCCAGGGCCACTGGCCTGGATGCTGCAGCGTGGCGTGCATGTTGATCAAGTCACCGATCGCGTAGCAGACCGCCCCGAGGGAGGCCAGCAGCAGGTTCCGATCTAGGTCCCGGACGAACGCCAAGGTCGCGACGCAGACCACGGTGATATCGGCGACCAGCACGAAGACGGCGCTCAGGTCATCGAACCGGAAGGGACCGGTGATGAGGACCTCGGCGAAGAAGAACTGCCAGCAGGGCAGGGCAAGGCTCACCCCGAGTAGCAGCGAGTCAAGGCCCAGCCGCCAGCTCGGATGGGCGCCGGCGGTTCGCCGGGGCACCGCCAGCAGACCCCAGACCGCCAGCGGCGCACTGAAGAAGGAGATCAGGTCGCCGGGGGTGGGAAATACCGGCGTGCCCAGGGCGACCGCGACCCCGTTCCAGAGCTGACCAACACTCCAGACAGTCAGCGCAGCGCCAAGCAGTTGCCGGTAACGCGCCCGGGTCGGTGGCCGGGACCCCCGGATCATCAGCACCAACCCGCTGGCCAGCGCAATCAGCCCGGGAAAGACCGCCCCGAGAGTGAGCGCGCCGGAGATTCCCTGCCAGCCGAGCAGAGCCACGGTCCCACCGGCGACCACGGACACGGCCATGCTGGTGGTCAACGCCACGTCGTATCCCCGGACCCCGGCCCCACTGGAGCCGGGGTAGGCGACGCTGAATTCCGTCACTGCTGCATCCTCAGAAGGTCCAGCGCTGATCAGCGACCGGCGGAGTCGTCGCCGGACTCATCCGGGCCGGCGAGCCGCTCGAGGATAAGCTCGCGCACCCGGGCCGCATCGGCCTGGCCCCGCATCTCTTTCATCACGGATCCGATCAAGGCACCGGCCGCGGAGAGCTTGCCGGCCCGGATCTTGTCCGCGATCGCGGCGTTGGCCGCAATCGCCCGGTCCACGGCGGCACCCAGCGCGCCGTCGTCCGACACCAGTTCCAGCCCTCGAGACGCGACCACCTCGGCCGGATCACCCTCACCGGCGAGGACGCCGTCCAGCGCCTGCCGAGCCAGGGTGTCGGTCAGCGTCCCGGCGTCCACCAGCCCTTGCAACTGGGCGATCTGGGCAGGAGTGACGGCCAACTCCGCCAACGGGACGCCGTCCAGGTTGGCTCGTCGAGACAACTCACCGGTCCACCACTTGCGGGCGGCGGCCGGGCTGGCGCCCGCCGCCACGGTCGCCTCGACCAGGTCGACGGCGCCACCGTTGTAGAGGTCGCGCATCTCCTTGTCGGAGAACGACCAGTCGCCCTGCAACCGGCGGCGGCGCTCCTGCGGCGGCTCGGGCAGGGCCTCGCGGAGCCGGTCGATGTACCCGGCGTCGTCGGCGTACGGAGCGATCGGGACCAGATCCGGCTCGGGGAAGTACCGGTAGTCGTCGGCGTCCGACTTCTCCCGGCCGGACGTCGTCACCCCGGTGTCCTCGTGCCAGTGCCTGGTCTCCTGCAGGATCGTTCCACCCGAGGTGAGAACCGCTGCGTGGCGGGTGATTTCGTACCGAACAGCGCGCTCGACACTGCGCAGCGAGTTCACGTTCTTGGTCTCGGTGCGGGTGCCGAGCTTGACCAGAGACTGGTCCTCACCCGGCTTGGCCTTCGGCCGCAGCGACGCGTTCGCGTCACAGCGCAGCGAGCCCTGCTCCATCTTGACATCGCTGACCCCCAGCGAGCGCAGCAGGTCGCGCAGCGCTCCGACGTAGGCCTTGGCCACCTCGGGCGCTCGCTCCCCCGCGCCCTCGATCGTCTTGGTGACGATCTCGATCAGCGGGATCCCGGCCCGGTTGTAGTCCACCAGCGAGAACTCGGCGCCCTGGATCCGCCCGGTCGAGCCGCCGACGTGCAGCGACTTACCGGTGTCCTCCTCCATGTGGGCACGCTCGATCTCTACCCGGAAGATCTCACCGTCCTCCAGTTCGACGTCCAGATACCCGTTGAAGGCGATCGGCTCGTCGTACTGCGAGGTCTGGAAGTTCTTCGGCATGTCCGGGTAGAAGTAGTTCTTCCGGGCGAACCGGCACCAGTCAGCGATGTCGCAGTGCAGGGCCAGGCCGATCCGGATCGCCGACTCCAGCGCCGCACCGTTCAGCACCGGCAGCGCACCGGGCAGCCCGAGGCAGATCGGGCACACCTGGGTATTCGGTTCGGCGCCGAACACCGTCGAGCAGCCGCAGAACATCTTGGTCGCGGTGTTCAGCTCGACGTGCACCTCGAGGCCGAGCACCGGGTCGAAGCTGGCGAGCGCCTCTGCATAGGTGAGAACGTTCTTCAAACGGGACGTCTCGTGGGCGGTGGTCGTCATCGGGTGGCTCCTTCGAGACGTCCGTCGTTCAACTCGGGAATCCGGTCCAGGATGCTGCCGCCCCACTGCTTGAGCAGCAGCGATTCCAGCGCCGCACCCACCCGGTAGAGCCGATCGTCGGCCCGGGCGGGGGCCAGCAACTGGATGCCGACCGGTAGCCCGTCCTCGTCGGCAAGCCCGCTGGGCAGCGACATCCCCGGGACGCCGGCCAAGTTGGCCGGGATCGTGGCAACGTCTTGCAGGTACATCGACAGCGGGTCGTCCAGCTTAGCGCCGAGCTTGAACGCCGTGGTCGGTGCGGTCGGCGAGACGAGAACATCGGCGGCCTCGAACGCGGCGGCGAAGTCACGCTGGATCAGCGTGCGCACCTTCTGCGCCGAGCCGTAGTAGGCGTCATAGTACCCGGACGACAGTGCGTAGGTGCCGAGAATGATCCGGCGCTTCGCCTCATCACCGAACCCGGCGGCCCGGCTGGCGGCCATCACCTGCTCGGCGCTGGGGTCACTCACACCGGCCGGCGCGACCCGCAGGCCATACCGCATCGCGTCGAACTTGGCCAGGTTGCTGCTCGCCTCACTCGGCATGATCAGGTAATACGCGGCGAGCGCTGCGGTGAAGCTCGGGCAGGACACCTCGACGATCTCGGCACCGGCCTCGGTCAACAGGGCCAGCGATTCGTCGAATCGGGCCCGGACGCCCATCTGGTATCCGCCGCCTGCTCCACCATCACTCGCTCCGTGCAGCTCGCGGATCACGCCGATCTTGACACCGGCAATGCCGTCACGGGCTCCTTCACGAGCCGCTTTCACGACCGGCGGGACCGGCTCGTCCAGGCTGGTCGAGTCGAGCGGGTCGTGCCCACCCATCA
>JANNPJ010000697.1:0-6342 GCA_031400005.1 Kineosporiaceae bacterium
CCCCCCCCCAAACAAATCCTTTTTTTCTCCTGGGGGGGTTGGGGGTGGGGGGGTTGGTGGGGGGGGGTCGTGCCCCCCCGCCCGCGCCCCCCCCCCCCGCGACGAAGTCGAGGAAACGGGCACGCCTGCGCCGGTGTGCCTTACCCGAGGGAATGAGCCGCGGGTAGCGTGGTTACGTGAATGCCGGCAACTCCAACAAAACGTCGAAGCCGAAGTCGAATGAGCGCGGTGGGCGACTGGGTGAGTACCGCCGCAAGCGCGATGCCGACCGGACGCCGGAACCCATTCCCGCTGGCTCGCCCAACGGGGCCGACGAGTCAGTCGGCACCGGTGACACCTTCGTCATCCAGGAACATCACGCGACCAGCCTGCATTGGGATCTGCGGTTGGAACGAGACGGCGTCCTGGTGTCCTGGGCGGTGCCCCGGGGATTGCCGCCGACACCGGAGACCAACCATCTGGCCGTGCACACCGAAGACCATCCGATGCAGTACGCCGAGTTTTCCGGTGAAATCCCGAAGGGTGAGTACGGCGGCGGCACGATGACCATCTGGGACCGCGGCAATTACACCTGCGAAAAGTGGAGCGACCGGGAAGTCAAGGTCGTGCTCCAGGGCGAGCGAGTGCAGGGCCGGTTCGTGCTGTTCCAGACCGACGGCAAGAACTGGATGGTGCATCGGATGGACGGACCGGTCCGGCCGGACTGGCAGCCGCTGCCGACCGGCGTCCGCCCAATGCTCGCCGTGCCCGGTCGGATCCCGTCGGCTCGCGAGGATGCCGCCTGGTGGTTCGAGTTCGACTGGCCCGGCTTCCGGACTTTGGTAGCTGTGGACGGCGGTCGGGTGCGGGCAGTCTCCGGTGAGGGCGCCGACATCACCTCGGCACTGCCAGAACTACGCCCTCTCGGTGAGCAGCTCGGGTTGACCCCCGTGTTGTTCGACGGCACCTTGGTCGCCTTTGGCCCGGACGGAAGGCCAAACCAAACCCGAATCCGTTCCCGGATCGGGGTTTCCGGATCGGAGGCTCGAGGTTTGAGCCGCCGCACCCCGGCCGTGCTGCTGATAACCGACGTCCTGCATCTCGACGGCCGATCAACATTGGCCCGGCCCTACCAGGAACGGCGGGCACTGCTCGATGAGCTCGGTCTGGACGGCCCGGCCTGGAAGATCGCGCCGAGCTTCGCCGGTGGCGGTCGCGCGGTCCGGGATGCCGCCCGCGAGCAGCAGTTCGCGGGCCTGCTCGCCAAGCGCTCCGACTCGCCGTACCGGCCCGGCAGCGAATCACCAGACTGGCGAGCCATCCGGGCCTGAGAGTGCCGAAACATCCTCTGCCGAGCCGGGTCGACGCTATCGACGAACGGCGCTAGACGGCAGCCGTGCGAGCAAGAGCGGGGTGAGCTAAAGCGTCCCGAACGGCGTGGAAGCGAGCCGGGGAAGCCAAACCGGCGTGATAGATGTGCAATTCATCGGCTCCGGCATCGAGTAGTCGGCGCCAGTGTTCAGCCAGGGTCTCTCCGGAGACCGCGCCGGGGGACGCCAAGGAATTCTGCAGCACCGAGACGAATGCGGCGATCGGAGAATCGGTACGCCTGCGGACCCGACCGATTCGAGCCACGTTGCCGTGCGCATCCTCGCCACACGGAACGATGAGTCGTGCAGAACGTCGCTCCAGAACCTCGATCGGAAGGGTGCTGGCAGGACCGGTGCGCCATCGGCCGGCGCTGGCGTGGAAGGCCACCCGGGATACGCCGGCGTCCGCAGCCTGGATCAAAACCTGTTCCCACAGCCGGGCGATCGAGGACACTCGAACGGTATGCAGCGCCGCGGCCTCTGCTCCCAGCACGTCTTCTACCGGAGTCGCCGACCCGTCGCTACCCGAAGCGGTCGGTAATCCGTTGCGGACCACTTGCCGGATCCGCGCAGCCAGCTGAGCCGCGTCGACACCCAGACCGGTCAGGTGCGCATTGCAGGCCGGGCAGAAGCAGAAGGACAGCATCACCTCTTCCAGGATGCTCATCCCTTCCATCGCGGACTTGTCGTGCAGGTGGCCGTGATTGACGCCGAGTGGGCCACAGGCTTCGACCACCAGACCGTCGGGCTGACCCAGCTCCAAGATCTCGGCGATCAGTCGGCGGGCGTAGTCCTTGACCGCCGGTTGCGACGGGCACAGCGCGTACCGGTATATGTCACCAAAAGCGTTGCGAACACAGAACTCGGTACTGTCATCGGGATCTTCTCGGCCGGGGTCGCGATGGCCGAGCACGACCCACGCGGCTACGCTCAGCCCGGCCTCGGACAGTCGGCGTTTGGCCAGACCGAAGGAATCCTGGTGGCCGGTCCACGGCCGGGCGGAGGGCACCCGGATTGGCGAAGATGCCCAGGCCTCCTGGCGGACCGGGACATACAGGGCCGAATGTTCGGCCTCGACGAACCGATGGCGCGGATGAACGGCGGTGACCGCCCGCACTCCGTGGTAAGCGGCGGCCAAGGTGATCGAATCGACGCCGAGTCCCGCGAGCCGTTCCGGTGCTGCCGGATCGTCGATGACATCCCAGGGGTAGAGGTACCCCGTGGTCCGGTGGCTCGTTTTCATCGGCGCTCCGTTACGAGGTGGACAAAACGCTACCCTGGCCGATTATCCAGCCGAGGGTCAACCGCCGCCGTCTTTCTTGGCCTCCTTCGCGGCCTCCTTGGCGGCCTCCTTGGCCGCTTTCTCGGCGGCTTTCTCGGCAGCTTTGTCGGCGGATTCCTCCTCCGCTGCGGGAGGGACCGCCGCAGCGGGAGGAGCCTCCGCGCCGGGAGAGGCCTCCGCGCCGGGAGGGGCGGCCACACCGGGAGGGGCCTCGGCACCGGGAAGGGCAGCCTCGGTCGGGGTCGGAGTGGGGATCGGAGTCTCGGACGGGTTCGGACTCGGGGTGATGGTCGGGGTGACGGCCGGCGTCGACTGCCCCCCACCGGGTCCCCGACCCGGCGCGCCCGGCGTGGCCGACGCGTTGGCACCAACCAGAGTCGGTAACGCTACCGCCCCCTCGACCAGCCGGGGACTCAGCGCTCGCCGCTTCTGGTCGACAGCAGTACTTGCGGAGCCTGCTCTGGTGTCGGAAGGGCTGGCCGCGGGGTCGTCTGCGGTGAAGCCGTCCAGCCAGCCGACTTGGGACGCCGGAATCAGCAGCAGAACCGGGACCGAGATCACTGCCGCGATCAAGCCCCCGCGCCTGCGGCGGACCGACCGGACCCGGCGCGCCCGATGGCCCGCCTGCGGCGTGCTTGCCGGCTTCGGCTCATCCTGCGTCGACAGGTTCGCGGAAGGCACCTCGCTGGAGGCGGTCGGAATCTCAGCCGAATGCTCCGGGTCGTACTGTCCGGCGGCGCCGATCAGGGGCGGGACGGCTCCCCCGGACATGGACCGCAGCGCAATCGCCACCTCACCCGCGGTGGGGCGGCGCAACGGATCGGCAGCGGTCATCGATTCCAGCAATTGACGCAGCGGCACCGGTAACGCCTGGTCGATCCGAGGGGAAATCGTCAGCCGAGCCAACGCCACCACATCCCAGGAGCCGGTGAAAGCTGGCTCACCGGAAAGCGCTTCGATCAGCACTAGCCCGAGCGAGTAGATGTCGCTGGCCACGGTGAGTGGCTCCAGCCGAACCTGCTCCGGGGAGAGGTATCCGGCGGTGCCCAGGGTCATCCCGGAGGCGGTGTGCGGGGAAATACCGTCGAGCAGGCGTGCCACGCCGAAGTCAGCAAGCTTGACCCGGCCATCACGACCGATCAGGACGTTGCTGGGGGTGATATCACGGTGAATGATTCTGCGCCGATGAACATGGTCCAGCGCCTCGGCGATGACCGTGCCGATCGCTGCCACCTCACCGCGATCCAGCCCTTGGCCGTGGCACAGCTTGGTCAGCGACTCGCCGTCCACCAGTTCCATCACTAGGTACGGCTCGTCGCCCTCGGTCTGCGCATCGAGCAGGGTGATCAAACCCGGGTGACTGAGCCGGGCCAGGGTTTGGCCTTCAGCCGAGAACCGGGCGCGGCTGACCGGGTCCATAGCAAGCCCGCGAAGGATCTTGACCGCGACGTATCGCTGCAGGTGAAGGTCCCAGGCACGATGGACGATGCCCATCCCGCCACGACCGATGACCTCACCTAGTGCGTAGCGCTCGGACAGTAGATCAGTGCGGCTGGTATTGAGATCGGTCATCCTGCCTCCTCGCCGCCATGGTGACACGCTTACACCGCTCCACGTCGGGGATGATGCCACTCAGTTGTGGATGATGGCGAACGCGTGTCGCCTGGTGACCCCTGGGGCAGGAGAGCGAATCGGGTCTCGGGGGACCATCAGGCCGCTCTGAGCAGCGCCAGCGGGTCTTCCCGACTGTCGATCAGGACAACGGAGCGCGATCCGCTCCGGATCGGCACCCATCACCTCGACCACGACATCAAGGTGATCTGCCGGCCCGTGTCGCCGACCTGGTGGACGTCGAGCGCTCGAAGTACCGATCTTGGTCCGGACTGGGCCTGAGCTGAAACAGAAGAGACCTCCGAACTGGCGGCCTGCGCCGGTCCGGGCTGTCATGTCACCAACCGGAATGACAACAGACAGGCTGAGGTGATCGTCATGCAGTTCGGTAGGTTCGTCGCCCGAACACTGATCGGGTCGCTGTTCATCGGGCATGGAACGCAGAAGCTGTTCGGTTGGTTCGACGGCCCCGGTCTGGCCGGGACTGCGGGCTTCATGGAATCTCTCGATCTGCGCCCGGGTCGACGTAACGCCCTCGCCGCCGGTGTCACCGAGACGGCGGGCGGGGCCCTGCTGGTGGCCGGTCTGGCCACCCCGCTGGCGGCGTCCGGATTGATCGGCACCATGATCAGCGCGATTCGCAAGGCGCACCTCAGCAACGGACCATGGTCTCAGAATGGCGGGTGGGAGTACAACGCTGTGCTCATCGCCGCGCTCGTAACGCTCGTGGACGAGGGCCCGGGCGACTTTTCGCTCGACAACAAGCTAGGCCTCAGAGAGCCTGGTCCGTTGTGGGCACTGGGTGCTTTAGCGGTCGGTGCCGCCGCCTCGACTGCTGTCGTGGAAATCGGCCGCCGCACGTCCGCTCAGTCCGAACCGTCCGCTCAGTCCGAACCGTCCGCTCAGTCCGAACCGTCCGCGCAGTCCGCAGCCGAAGGCCGGCCGGAAACCCCGGACCAGCCGGAACGGCAGCCCGCACCGAAGCTCCGGACCGAACCCGCGTTTCACGCCCCGGAGCGCCAGCCTTACCCACCGGACGACGGTTTCGATCCGTCTGCTCGGATCTAGAGCAGCTCAGGAGGACGAAGCGACGGCGAAAACACATACTGGACTGACCACGTCGCCGTGATCGTGCACAACCGACAGCTCCCGGGCGTTCCCCGGCTTTCTCGGGAAGAACACCAGAATCGGCTTGTCGGTTGTGCACGATCACGGCGGAGCGGATCAGTTACCGGCTGCCCGGAACTGATCGATCACGGAGGCCGGGATCCGGCCGCGGGCGGACAGTTCGACACCGTTGCTGGCAGCCCACGCACGGACCGCCCGGTTATCGACACCCGAAGGGACGTGCTGCATGACCGGTCCGCGGCGGCCGCCGAGCCGCCGAGCGTGATCCTGCCAGGGGCCGAGCGCCTTCCGTAGCGCGGCCGCGTTCTTCTTAGTCATATCGATCTCATACTCAACGCCGTCCAGACCGAAGGAGACCGTCTCGTCCGCGGCCTGCCCAGTCATGTCGTCGAGAAGCTCAGTCACTGTTCTGGTCACCATGACAGACATTCTTTTACCTAATTGACCACTCAGTCAAAACCGATGTCAAAAGGGCCCGCATTTCCGGGCGCCCTCAGGCACCTGTCGGGCATTTCGCCCATTATTCGGTGACCTGCCGATTCTCGACCGCGTCGGACCAGCCGCGGCCGGAAGCAACAGATCCCGGCCGCACAGAAAGGCGAGCGCCGCCGAACTCGATAAATGTGCCTCTTACAGCCCGTACGCCTCCAGCAACCGCAACCAGACTTCGCTGATCGTCGGATAACTCGGGACGGCGTGCCAGAGTCGGTGTAGCGGTACCGCACCGACGATGGCGACGGTGGCCGAGTGTAGTAGATCGGCGACGTCGGGTCCGACGAAGGTGGCTCCGACGATCACGACTCGTTGTTCGTCGATCACCAACAACGCGCGACCGGCGTAGTCCTGAGAATGCACCGATGAGCCGCCGACCGAGATCGGGATATTAATGCAGCGGACACGGACAATGTCGTTCTGCCTGCGCCGCGGTAAGCCCGACGGAGGCGATCTGAGGGCGGGTGAACACGACCTGCG
>JANNPJ010000700.1:0-32320 GCA_031400005.1 Kineosporiaceae bacterium
GGGGAGTCCGGAGAGATGCCGAGCACCGCAATACCGGCCGCTGTCAGCGCGTCCAAGCTGTCTCGGAAATCACAGGCTTGCTTGGTACACCCCGGGGTCATCGCCGCCGGGTAGAAGTAGATGACGACCCGCTGGCCCTGGAGGTCTGACAGCGAAACGACTGAGCCGTCGGCGGCGGGCAGGGAGAAGTGCGGTGCGGGGTCGCCGACCTCAAGTCTGGGCAAGATGTCTCCTCGGTGCGGTCTGGGCGCGGGCACCTGCTCGCGTCGCGCTCAGTCTACGAAGGACAGGCGCATTCGCTGCGCCGCCCACCCAGGAAGTGACATCTTTCCGTCGATCCAACGGTGATCTTCAGATTGGATCGACGTCGAACGGACGAACTGACGAACGGCCCGGCCGATGTGGCCGAGCCGAGCGGTCAGTTCCCTGCGGAGTGGTACTGCTCCAGGACGTCAGCCGAGATCCGGCCCCGGCTCGAGACCTCGATGCCATTGCTGACGGCCCAAGCCCGGACCTCCTTGGTGTCCACGGTGGCATCGACCACCGCTGCTACCCGAGTCTTCCGGCCGCCGACCCGGCGAGCGGATGAGGCCCACGGCTCGAAGGCCTTGCGGAGCGCCTTCGCGTTCTTTTCGGTCAGGTCGATCTCGAATTCTCGACCGTCCACTCCGAAAGTCACCGTTTCAGCGGCCGGTTTGCCGTCGACGTCGTCCAGTAATTCCACGGTTGTCCTCGATGCCATGATCGCATCGTCCAGAGCGGCGACCGCTAATGTCAATTCGGCGCGCGGGAGCGGTCGTCGTCATTCACTGAAATCCACTCGAACGGCGGATCCCAGTTACTTCCTGATCACAATGACGACACGACGGTTCTCCTTGCGTCCCCTGGCAGTTCCGCCGACAACTGCGGGACGTTCGGGTCCGTAACCGCGCGTTTTCGTCACGACGTCGGCACCGTACTTCTTCAATGCCTTACAGAATGCCTTTGCTCGATGCAGTGACAGATCCAGCTCGTGGTTGCGGTTTCCGGCGTAGTCGGCGTAACCCTCACACCGTATGGTCTTAGCCGCTTCGAGGTTGTTCACCATGGCCTTCGCCTCGGCCCGGCCCTTCTTGGTGAGCTTGGCGCTGTCGAACCTGAAGAACCCTCTCGGCGAGAGCGAAGCCGCTTCGCCCTTGACCAGTTCACGCGAACCCAGCTTGCGGATCGGGTAGGCGTCGATCCCACTGAACGACGCGTTGAATGCCTTGGTCTTCTTCTCCTTGCCATGAACCGAGTTCGGATCGGAGGGAATCTTCACCCACCTCGAACGGTCGATCTTCGGCAACGGCTTCTCGACCGGCAACGTGGGAGTTGGCGTCGGGGTCGGGGTTGGGGTCGCCATCACCAGCAACGAGCGGGTCACCGGATCGGCAGCCGTGTGTCCGCCGGACGCCGCCTGATTGGCGGTGAGAGTGCACGTACCTTCTGCAAGGAAGGTGACCGTAGCAACTGGGACGTCCGAAGGCGTGATGGTTGTGACATCTGGGCCATCGACGGTGCAGACCTCCTCGGTGCTGCTGCTGTACTCGACGTACCCTCCGTTGACTCCGGCCATCGACAGCTCGATGAAGCCGTCGGACAGCACAGCGTCCGCAGGCTGATCGAAAGTGGTTACGGTCGGGAGCAGTTCACCGACGACTACCTCGTGCTGGAAGGTGTACTCCGTCCCGGTGGGAATGGTGTGCAGCGCGCCACCATCGGCGAGAGCGAGATCCCATTCAATGCCGATGCCGTTGTTCGTCGCCGCATTACTGTCGACGCTCGCCGCTGAGGCGGGAAAATCGGTGCCCCGGTTCAGGTAGCCAAGACCCGTGGTCGCGGTGCAGGTGTCGCTGTACATACAACTGGACTGGCCGGACCAGTACCCGGTCCAGGCCGGGCCGCTGGTCTTCCGGAAGGCCAGAACATGAGTCAGATCGGCGGAGCGGACCCCCACGGTCGGTCGGGTGGAATCGGTGACGTCGTAGAAGCCTGCCCCGGTATCGCTACCGTCGAGCTGGGTGTCAATCGTCCGGTAGACCTTGACAACATCGACGTTGCCCACAGGAAACTGAACAACGAGGTTCTCGGTGAAGTACTGATCGGTTGCCGCCAAATAGTCCAAGGTCACATTGATCTGATAGGTCAAGCTGCCGGTGGTATAGGTCAATGTGCTCAGGATCTGCGTTGACCCGGAGTTCGTAGCGGTGATCGACGTCCATTCAACCGGGGTGAGCGTGCCCCCGGAGACACCCGCGTGCCGCGGACCGACGAGCGTGTTGCCGACCCGAAGATAGATTCCGTTGAGCAGCGTGCTTGCCGTGGTGGAACCGGGGAAGCTGCCAGTGGCATGCATCTGATCCACGCCGTTGCGGACCACCTGAATCTGCCCCGAGCCGTACTTGATCCGCAGGCCGTTGCTGGCATCGGTGCCACCCGTGGCGTTTAGTTCCACGGATGGCGAGAAGGCCGAGGCCGGAACGGCGGTGACCGCCAGCCCAGCGGCCAGCATGGAGACCGCTACTCCGATGCCGAGCGAGCGTCGGGGACGAGCAAACATGAATGCTCCTGTCAAGTAACATGACGACTGAAGCCGTCGCAGCCGAAACGGAGAGCGCGGCGGATGCCGCTCGCTCATCTCCGCTATCGGCGCTGCCCGCTTGGCCTGAACACCTATCTTCTAGTACGTCACGAAGCGAGGACGCCAAGACGGCCGGTCACTGCGCGCGAAGGTGCAGGACCACCGCCTGGCCGGGATTCAGTACCGGGGCAGGCAGTCCGATCTGCTCGAACACCGCGCCGCGAGCGCGTGCCGTGCCGGCTCGCCACCAGTCCGACGAAGCGCGTTGGCTCACCCCGACCGCACCGATCTCGTCCCGCCGGGTGAGCAGGTACTGCACCTGCGGGTCGAGTCCGGGCAACCGGATCCGACCGCCGGTGGCGGACGGCGAGGCCTCCATTCGCAGGTAGGCATAGATCGCCTCGGAGCGGTCCTGGGCGACCACGCCGTGCAGCCAGATCCCCTCCTCCACCTGGTCGGCCCGGACTACCTCGCCGGAATGCAACAGCGGACGCAGTTCCCGGTAGAGCCCGGCCCATTCAGTCAGTTGGGCGCGCTCGTCGGGGGTGGCCGAGGTAATATCCCATTCAATTCCTGCATGGCCGAAGAGTGCTGTGGCGCAACGGAAACTGAGGTCTGACGGGCGCCCGGTCGTGTGCGCCACCGGTGGACCGACATGCGCCCCGATGAGTTCGAGTGGGATCAGCGTCGACGTCCAACGCTGGATCGGTTGCCGCTCCAGCGGGTCGTTGGTGTCCGAGGGCCAGACCCGGTCGGTGCGTTCCAGGATGCCGAGGTCCACCCGGGCACCCCCGGACGAGCAGGATTCAATTTCCAGTCCGGGATGACGCAACCGCAATTCATCCAGCAACCGATACACGGCAGTGGTTTGCTCGTGCACGCCCGGGGCTCCAGCGTGGATTGCCTCCACCAGGTCGCGGTTGTGATCCCATTTCAGGTAGGCAAGGTCGAGTTCGCCGACCAGCGCGTCAAGACGTTCCAACAGGTATCGATATGCCTGGGGGTTCGCGACATCGACCACCAGTTGGTTGCGCGACGGCGTCGGCCAGCGACCGGCGGCGGCCAGCAGCCAGTCCGGATGGTCACGGACCAGGTCGGAGTCCGGATTGGCCATCTCGGGCTCGAACCAGAGCCCGAACTCCATCCCCAGTTCGCGAACCCGGTCGGCGAGCGGACGCAGCCCGTCCGGCCAGACGGCCGGGTCGACGAACCAGTCCCCCAGACCGGCCGTGTCGTCCCGGCGGCCGCGGAACCACCCGTCGTCCAAAACGAATCGCTCCACACCGATCGCGGCGGCCTGCTCGGCCAGATTCATCACGGTGGCGTGATCGTCGTGCCGGAAGTACACGGCTTCCCAGGTGTTCAGCACCAGCGGCCGCGGTCGGCATGGGTGCCCGGGACGAGCCCGCTGCCAGCGGTGCAGTCGACTGCTGACGCCGTCCAAACCCCGGTCCGACCAAGCGAAAACAATCCACGGGGACCGATAGGACGCACCCGGATCGAGCCGAATCTCCCCCGGCAGCAAGAGCTCCCCGGCGCCGATCACTCGATCACCGCCAGGTCCTGCCCCCTCGGGCAACCGCTCGGCGAGGTGCACGTGGTTGCCGCTCCAGGCGGCATGGACGGCCCACACCTGGCCGCTGCGGAAGCCGAACCCGGCCTGGCCGGCGGCCAGCAGCAGCGTGGCGTCGTGCCCGGTCCGGCCCCGCCGGGATTCGCGCACCCTGCTGCCCTGATGGAAGGGCTGGCGCTGCGGGCTGCGCTCCCGACACCAGCGGCCGGTCAGGTCGAGCACCTCGGTGGCCTCGTCGGGCACCGGTAGCAGTGCGGTCAGGCCGTCCACCGTGTAGCGGCCAGAGCCGATGTTCGTCACCGCGGTGCTGATCCGCAGCACACCGGTGGCCTCCAGCCGCAGCCAGATCGTCAGAGCCAGCCCGGCGGGCTGGTCGGTCGCGGTGACGACGAACTCGGTGCCGCCGTCGGCCTCCGGGGTCAGGGTGGACCCGGTGACCTGGAACCGAGGGAAGCTGTCCGCGCCATCTCGATGCCCGGACAACCCGGGCCGGCCCAGCCAGCCCTCCGACTGCCCCGGTGACAGGCTGAATCGGCCCGCTTTGTCCAGCGCATTGTGACTGACGCCCGGGATCAGATCTGCCGCCAGGCGGGCCAGTTCGTCAGCCGACATCGGGCCCGGATCGCTGCCCCAGTGCAGCACCTGAGGCAGGGCTTCACCCGGGCGACCGGACAGGTCGAGCACCACCGCGACCCCGGCAGCGCGCAGCACCAGCGGCCCGGACCGCGCTACGGACGGCTCTACGGACGGCTCTGTTGGAGAATCTGACACGATTTTGACAGCTTCCTCACCGTTGTTGGCGTCGAGGGTCAGGCCCGATACGGACCGTCGTTGGCGAAACTCGATCAGGCACATGTTGGTATCTGTTGACTTCCATGTCCAAAGCAGATCATCCTCCCGAGATGACCGTCGACGCTCCTGACCCCGCACAGCCCCGATCTCCCCTCCCCGGAATCAGCCTCGGCTGTGACTACAACCCCGAGCAGTGGCCGGAGCAGGTGTGGAAAGAGGACGTCGCGTTGATGCGCGAAGCTGGGGTCGGCTTCGTTACCGTCGGGGTGTTCTCCTGGTCGCTGCTGCAACCGGGTCCGGGTACGTTCACCTTTGGTTGGCTGGACCGCATTCTTGATCTTTTGCACGAGAACGGCATCGCGGTCGACCTCGCTACCGGCACCGCGTCCCCGCCGGCCTGGCTGTCTCGGGCGCACCCGGAGACGCTGATCGTCGACCACGCCGGCAACCGGCTCTGGCCTGGCAGCCGACAGGGCTTTTGCCCGAGTTCTGAGGTTTTCCAGACTGCCGCTCTGGCGCTCGTCGAGGCGATGGCGACCCGGTATGCCGGGCACCCGGCGCTGACGATGTGGCATGTCTCGAACGAGATCGGCTGTCACAACGCGCACTGCTACTGCGATGTTTCGGCCGCCGCCTTCCGACGCTGGCTGCAACGCCGGTACACCGACCTCGACGCCCTGAACGCCGCCTGGGGAACGGCTTTCTGGAGCCAGTGGTACTACGACTGGGAAGAGATCCTGCCACCTCGGCAGACGACCGCCGTGGCGAATCCCACGCAGCACCTCGATTTCTCCCGGTTCAGTTCCGATGAACTGCTGGCGACGTTCACCGCCGAGCGCGACCTCCTGCGCCGGCTTTCGCCCGGAGTTCCGGTGACGACGAACTTCATGGTGACACCCCATATCACCGGGATGGACTACTGGCAGTGGGCCGGTGAGCAGGACCTGATCTCGCAGGACCACTACCTCAACTCCCAACTCGATCCGCTTGATGCGCAGCCGGCCGAACTGGCGTTCTGTGCGGACCTGACCCGAGGGCTGGCCGGCGGCGGCCCCTGGTTCCTGATGGAGCACTCCACCAGCGCCGTCAACTGGCAGCAGGTGAACGTGGCGAAGACACCCGGTCAGATGCTGCGCAACAGCCTCAGCCACGTTGCCCGGGGCGCGGACGCGGTCGGGTTCTTCCAGTGGCGAGCCAGCGTCGCCGGCGGAGAAAAGTTCCATTCCGCGCTGGTCCCGCATGCCGGCACCGACACCAAGGTCTGGCGCGAGGTGGTCGAGCTGGGCGGCGTCCTGGGCAGAGTCTCGGAAGCCGCCGGAACCAGGACCCAGGCCGAGACCGCGGTCCTTTTCGACTGGCAGGCGGGATGGGCGCTACGCCAAGGCTCGCACCCGACGTCCCTGTTCGATTACAACGATCAGCCGCTGGCGATGCATCGGGCCCTGTGGCGGCTCGGAATCACCGCGGACGGCGTCCGGCCCGGAGGAGACCTGTCCAGGTACCGCCTCGTCGTGGTGCCGACCCTGTATCTGGTGGACGATGCCTGTGTCGCTCGGTTGCGAGACTTCGTCGAGGGCGGCGGCCAGCTGGTGATCAGCTTCTGTTCCGGCCTGGTGGACGAGAACGATCACGTTCGACTCGGCGGATACCCCGGGGCTTTTCGGGAACTGCTCGGGGTGCGCACCGAGGAGATCTTCCCGCTCCTGGCCGGCACCAGCGTTCGCCTCGGCTCCCCTGACCTCGCCCAGCCCGACGGCCCGACCGACGGCCTTTCCCCGACCGGCAACTGGACCGGGTCGCTGTGGACCGAGTTCACCCACCTCGAGGGTGCCGAAGCGATCGCCAGGTACCTGGACGGACCGGTGGCCGGGCAGCCGGCGATCACCCGCCACGCCGTAGGAGCCGGCGCGGCCTGGTACGTCGGCACCGCCCTCGATGATGCGGCCCTGACGGCCCTGCTCAACCGGGTGGTGGAAGCCGCCGACGTCGAGCCGCCGGTGCCGGCCGCACCGGGTGTGGAGGTGGTGCGCAGGCGCGGCCCGCAAGGGTCCTACCTGTTCGTCCTCAACCACAACCTGGCCGCCGCCACGATCTCGGCCAAGGGCTACGACCTGGTGTCACAACAGGAGACAATGGGCGCTGTGACTGTCGAGCCCGGAGGAAGCGCCGTGGTGAGGGAAACCCCCTGATGCTCGCCAAACAACGGCAAGAGCGAATCCTGGAGCTGGTTCAAAGCTCCGGTGGGGTGCGGGTCAGCGATCTCGTGGATCTACTCGGGGTCTCTGACATGACGGTTCGCCGGGATATTTCAATCCTGGCCCGGAAGGGCAAGGTGTCCCGGGTCCACGGTGGCGCGACCGCGCTGGCCGGGCGGTCCTCGGAGGAGCCAGGGTTCGCGGCGAAGTTTCAGCTGCAGCAGGCCGAGAAGGCGGCCATCGCCCGGGCCGCCGTCTCGCTGCTCGAACCCGGCGACTCGGTGGCCATCTCGGCCGGCACCACGACCTACGCCGTCGCGGTCGAACTGCTGTCGATCCCCGATCTCACCGTGGTGACCAACTCGGTGCCGGTCGGTGAACTGCTGCACACCTCGGGCCGGTCGGATCTCACCGTCATCCTCACCGGCGGGGTCCGGACGCCCTCCGATGCCCTGGTCGGCCCGGTGGCGGTGACAGCCCTCAGCACGCTGCACGTCGACTGGCTCTTCCTCGGCGTGCACGGCGTCGACGAGCGGGCCGGGCTGACCACCCCCAATCTCGTCGAGGCCGAGACCGACCGGGCACTGATCCGTTCCGCGCGGCGGATCGCGGTGGTGGTCGACAGCTCGAAATGGGGCGTGGTCGGGCTGAGTTCGATCGCCCGGCTCGACGAGATCGATGTGATGGTCACCGACGACGGGTTGGACGCCGAGGCCCAGCGGTTGCTGCAGAGCCGGCTCGGCTCGCTGCTGATCGCCGAGTAAGGGTAGGGGCGTGCTCTAAGGCTAAATTTCGCGGAGCCGGGCTGCGGTCTGCTCCGGGGTGACGTCGCCGATGAAAGCGCCCATCGCGGCCTCGGACCCGGCCAGGAACTTGAGCTTGTCTGCGCTGCGCCGAGTGGAGAAGAGCTCCAGATGCAGCCCGAGCAGATTACGTCCCACGCTCGGCGGGGCCTGGTGCCAGGCCGCGATGTACGGCAGTGGGGCGTTGTAGAGGCGGTCGAACCGCTGCAGGACGTCGAGGTAGAGCGGGCCGAAGGCGGCCCTCTGCTCCTCGTCCAGGGTGGGCAGATCGGGCACTCGCCGGGTGGGGTAGAGATGCACCTCGACCGGCCAGCGGGCCGCCTCGGGCACGAACGCCGTCCAGTGTTCATTCTCGGCGATCACCCGACTGCCGTCGCGCTGTTCAGCGGCAACCACGTCATCTACCAGGACCCGACCACCGGTCTGCTCCTGGTAGCGCTGCGCAACCTCCAGCATCCGCGTCGTGCGCGGGGTGATGAATGGGTAGGCGTAGATCTGGCCGTGCGGATGGCTCAACGTGACGCCGATCTCCGCACCGCGGTTCTCGAAGCAGAACACCTGCTCCACCGAGGGCAGCGCGGACAGCACTTCGGTCCGGTCGATCCAGGCCGCCAGCACCAGAGCGACGCGATCCGGGTCGAGGTCGGCGAAGTTCGCATCGTGGTCGCTGGAGAAGCAGACCACCTCACATCGGCCATTACCGGACAGCGACGGGAATCGGTTCTCGAACACCACGACTTCGTAGTCTTCGGTGGGGACTTCGGTGTGCCGACCGTTGACGGACGGATCCAGCGGACATTCATCGGCCGGCGGCAGATACGTCCGGTCCTGGCGATGCGAGGCGATCACCACGTACTCGTCCAGCATCGGATCCCGGCGGATCTGCGAAGCCGTGGTCAGCGGCGTCAGCGGCCGCTGATCATCGACCACCCGCTCTGCCGCACCCGGGCGGTCAAAGAAAATGATCTCTCGCCCGTCCGCCAGGTGCTGGACGCTACGCCGAATGTCATGGGGTGATCGGACCTGTGTCACATCCGAACACTAACTCACAAGGACAGCCAAAAACGAACAGAAAGAGCGAACTTTTTCGCAGTGTAGAGCGAACTTTCCGCAGCGTAGGTCGACGCGCGGGTCAACGCCACCGGACGTGCCTGCTCCATCACGGCAGACAAGTCCACTCAAAGTGCGCGAGAAGGGAGTCGAACCCTCACGCCCGAAGGCACAGGATCCTAAGTCCTGCGTGGCTGCCAGTTACACCACTCGCGCGCGCAGGGAACAGCTTAAGGCCAGCCGACGGATGGACAGACCGGGCAGCTCCGGTCGCCGTCGTTAATCCTTACGCTGTCTCGAAATTTGAGACGTCGTCACCACCTATTGAGCATCCCGGCGACGTCGCGTACGGTGATTGCAGGTCATGAGTGCCAGCGTTCAGCCCCGGCTTGCTGGCCGGCAACCCTCCTCCGCGGTGGGGTGCTCCGGGTGAAGACCAGGCGGCGGCCATCCGGCTCGCCGCAAGCGCGGACCCGGGTGTGATGTTCGGGTCCTAGGACCCGAGGAGTGGCATGTCCACCAGCACCCCCATCCGTAGCGCCGAGAAGTGTTCCACCGTCGACACCGCTTCGGACCTGGTCACTTCTGTGCAGCCCGGCGGTGTCCCCCGGCCCACCGCCATCCCGATCGGCCCGCTCCTGCCGGTGGTCGGCGGCACCCTGCAGGCTCCGGTGATCGGCGGTCGCGTCGTCCGGCATGTCAACCTCGACTACGCCGCGAGCGCACCGGCGCTGCAGGCGGTCGCCGATCACGTCACCGAGGTGCTGCCGTACTACGCCAGCGTGCACCGCGGCGCCGGGTACGCCTCGCAGGTCAGCACGAACCTCTACGAGTCCGCCCGGACGACGATCGCTGCGTTCGTCGGCGCCCGCGCGGACGACGTCACGGTGATCACCCGCAACACCACGGATTCGTTGAACCTGCTCGCCGCAGCCGTTCCCAGCACCGGCCCAGGCGGTGGTGAGGTGCTCGTGCTGGACGTCGAACACCACGCCAACCTGCTGCCCTGGACCGCCGGGCGACACCGGGTGCTACCCACCGCCGACACCATCGCGCAGACCCTCGCCGTGCTGGCGGCCGCGCTGATCGAGCGTCCGGCCACGCTGGTCGCCGTCACCGGGTGCAGCAACGTCACGGGTGAACTGCTGCCGATCGACCAGATCGTCGCCCTGGCGCACGCTCACGGCGCCCGAGTGGTCGTGGACGGCGCCCAGCTGGTTCCGCACCGCCGGGTCGACCTGGCCCGCTTGGGTGCCGACTACCTCGCCTTCTCTGGTCACAAGATCTACGCGCCGTTCGGCGCCGGTGTGCTGATCGGGCGCCGGGACTGGCTGGACGCCGCCGAACCGCACCTGGCCGGCGGAGGCGCCGTTCGCACAGTCTCGGCACAGGGCGAGGCGCAGTGGGCCCCCGCCCCGCAGCGGCACGAGGCAGGGACGCCGAATGTGCTGGGGGCCGCTGCGCTGGCTGCGGCCTGCCGATCGCTCGCGGCGCTGCCCGACGGTGTTCTGGAGGCCCATGAGGCGGCGCTGGCCGACCGGCTCACCACCGGCCTGCAGACCATCCCCGGGGTCAGAGTGCTGCGGGTCTGGGACGACAGCACCGAACGGGTCGGCGTGATCGGCTTCACCGTGGCCGGGCACGATCCGGGCCGGGTGGCGGCCTACCTCTCGGCCGAGCACGGCATCGGGGTGCGGGACGGCAAGTTCTGCGCGCACCCGCTGCTCGCCAAGCTGGACGTGCCGGACGGCGCGCTGCGGGCGAGTTTCGGCGTCGGTTCCCGCAGTGAGGACGCCGACCGGTTGGTCACCGCGCTGCGCGAGCTGGTGACGAACGGCGAGGGCACCGACTATGAACTGAGCACCGGCCGCTGGGCCCCGGTTGCGGATTCTCGCCCGGCACCGGCCTGGGCACCGTGGTCGAAGCCCACCGTCAACGGTTCGCCCTGTATCGGCTGAGTCGTCGGGATAAAGCTGGGCTACGGCGAAGACCCGCCCTAGCCGCGCACGATCGTTGGGGATCGAGAGACGAGTTCGGCTGCCTTCGCCCACGGCGTCGGTCGACCGAACAGATATCCCTGGCCGCGATCGGCACCGACGGACCGGCAGCATTCGGCCTCCAGTTCCTCCTCGATGCCCTCCATCACGACTCGGATGCCCATCCGGTGCGCCATCTGAGCCACCCCGTCGACAATCGCCAACGTCTTGGGCTCGCTGAGCAGGCTGCTGGTCAGCGACTTATCGATCTTGAGGACCTGGACCGGCAGCCGGCGTAGGTATCCGAGGGCGGAGTAGCCGGTACCGAAATCGTCGATGGCCAGGCCGATTCCGAGCGCGTTGATCGCGGCCAGAGTACTGACGGCGGGATCGCCCTCGGCGACCAAGATTGCCTCGGTGATCTCGACGATCAGCTGATCGGGGCTGATTCGGTGCTGGTCGAGCTGATCGCGGATCTGCTCCACGTAACCGGGGATCCGCAGCTGGATCGGCGAAGCGTTCACCGACAGCGTCAACCCGGCCGCGAACACCCCGGCCTTCGTTGCCGCGGCTAGCGTTTCGGACAATAGGTGCTCGCCGAGGGCAACCACCAGGCCGGTTTGTTCAGCGACCGCGATGAATTCGTCCGGCGGGACATGGCCGAGTTCGTCGTCCGTCCACCGGGCCAACGACTCGAATCCGGTCAAGTGGCCGGTGCTCAGGTCGACGATGGGCTGGCCGAAGGTGATGATCGTCCGGTTCGTGATGGCCAGCCGGAGGCGGTGCTCGAGGTGCAGCCGCCGTTCGCGGGCTCGAGCCACCTGGCCGTCGTAGACCTGCACGGCGTCCCGCCCGCTTTCCTTGGCCGCGCGCAACGCCGCCGCAGATTCCACCAACCCCGTCAGCTGATCCCGGTGTTCGGCGCCGGGCAACGGAGCGGCCGCTCCAGGCCGGACGACTGCGGCGCTCGTGGTGCCGGTGCCCATCAGCCGCCCCGCCTCGACGACGTCGGGTCTGACCAGTCGACCGACGCCGACACTCGCGGAGATGCCGACCCCGGGCGCCAGCAACGCGAGTGCCTGGGCCACCGCCGTCCGCAGCCGTTCGCCCAGTTCGCTGCCCCGATCCAGGTCGCCCGGGCACAGCACGGCGAACTCGTCACCGCCGACCCGGGCGATCATGGCCGGTGGCGGGCAGTTCGCCAGCAAGGCATCGGCCACCGCGATCAGTAACGCATCCCCAGCGTGATGCCCGAGCAGGTCGTTCACCTGCTTGAAGCCGTCCAGATCGAGGGTCAGCACAACCCGCGGGATGCCGTCGCGACCGAGCTCGTCGATTCGGGTGGTCAGCGCCCGGCGGTTGGACAGCCCAGTGAGCGAGTCCCGGAACGCCTGCGCCCGCAGGCCGGTGATCAGCCGGAGCCGCAGGTGCGTGTTCATCGCCTCGCGCAGGTACAGCAACGGGACGAGGAGCACGGTGAGCAGAACGCTGCCGCGCGCGTCCGCACCGCTGAACGGCCCGCCGCCCAAGCCTGCGCCGAGCAAGCAGGCGAACGTGACCAGGGTGGCCACCTGAGTCGCGGATCCCTCCCTGCGATCCAGGGCCTCTTCGCCGCCCACAGGGCTCGATCGGAACCAGATGATTCCTAGCGCGATCAGTGGCCAGACCAGGCACCACAAGGTCGCTGCGAGCCAGGGATCTTGCCGGCTTCCGCCTCCCTGGGCCGACACGATGACGCAGAGATCCGCGATTAGATGACCAAGGATGCCGAGCGCAGCAGGCCACACCCGAGAACGCAGGTCGCGGACAGCGGTCAGCAGTATCGCGGCGAACAACGTGCAGTCGGCGAGCACGAAGAGGCCGGTCAGCAGGTGAGCGGCGTCGAAGTCGACCATCGACCGGGTCAGGACGACCCGCCAGAGCAGGATGGTCAGGGCGGCGCCGACCGCGAGGGAGTCGAGCAGGACCCGGAGCCCGGGCATCGTGGGGACCGAATTGCGGGGCAACCATCCGATCGCCAGCAAGCCGATCGGGACGGACATGAAGGCAATCAGGTCGCCGGTGGAGGGGTACCCGACCGCGCCGTCGAAGGCATCGAACCCCGACGCCAACTGGCCGGCGCCCCAGAACAACATCGCTCCGGCGATCAGCAGTCGGAAGATCTCAATCTTCCGGTACCGGCGAACTGTGATCCACCAGCCGCCGATGACGAGGGCCGAGATCACGGCGACAAGGCCGGTCAAGAGCAAGCCGGTGCTGTAGGCCAGCCAGGGCCGACCGCTCAGGCCGTACCAGGCGGGGACGGCAGCAGCCGCCACCGCACCCGAGAAGCCGAGGTAGGTGAGCCAGCGGAAAGGGCCACCGCCGTCTCGATGCCCTGCAGATCCAGCGCGTCGGTAACCCTTCGGCCGGTCCCCCATGGTCATGTACATCGGCTCTCCAGCCGACGGCTGAAGGGGAAGGGAACGGAGAAGTCGATCTTGCACTGCAAGTAACCGAGTGTCATCAAAAGGCGCGCTATGGAACCGCCTGACGGGGGTAGTTCGGCGATATTCCACCCCGGTCATCACCATGCGTAAACAATGGCAATCTGTGAGTGAGTCTCAACTATCAGCACCGAAGCAGCCTAATCGAACACCTGTTCGACGACTAGACGTGGCTCGCCGTCAATTCGAACGGCGTGTCATTCCACCGTGACGTCGATGGTGTGATATCCGCTGGCCCCATCGGGAGCGGGCGGTGCGACGGTCGAGGTCTGCACTGTGCCGGTGGCGTCGGTGGCTCGCACCTGTAACCGATGGCGACCGGCGGTGGCGTTCCAACGGTAGAACCACTGCCGCCAGGTGTCGACGCTGGCCTCCGCGCCCAGGGTGGCCGGCTGCCAGGCGCCGTCCCCGATGCGGACCTCGACCCCTTTGATCCCGCGGTGCTGAGCCCAGGCGATACCCGCGAGCACCACTGTCCCGCTCTGTACCCGATCCAGATCCCGCGGAACGTCGAACCGGGACTCGGTCTTCACCGGCCCGCGCTCGGACCAGCCACGCGGCGTCCAGTATCCCTGGGCCTGATCGAAACGGGTGACCTCGAGGTCGACCACCCACTTCGTCGCGGACACGTACCCGTACAGGCCCGGCACCACCATCCGGACCGGGAACCCGTGCTCCACCGGCAGCGGAACGCCATTCATTCCGATCGCGAGCAGCGCGTCCCGGCCGTCTGTCAGGACGTCCAGCGGGGTGCCTGCGGTGAAACCGTCCGAGCTCTTCGACAGCACCATGTCCGCCGCGCTTGTCGGACCCGCGCGGGTCAGCAAGGGTCCGATCGGCAGCCCGAGCCAGCGGGCGTTGCCGGTGAGGTCACCGCCGACCTCGTTCGACACGCACATCAGCGTGAGATGTCGTTCGACCAGGGCGCTTTTGAGCAGGTCGGCGTAGGTGAGGGTGATCTCCTGCTGAACCAGGCCATGGATCCGCAAGGTCCAGTCCTCGGCCCGCAGCAGCGGCGTGATCAGTGCCGTATCGATCCGGTAGAAATCCTCGGTCGGGGTGACGAACGGCGCGACCCCCGGAACATTCACCGACACCCCGGCGGGCAACGCCGGGGCCGGGTCGGCGGCGGCTGGGAGCGTGATCGCCGCTCGGGAGGCCTGCGCACCTCGCAGCCGACCGCCTAGCGCCCGGCCCAGCCCACCGGTGATCACCCCGCCGACCAGCACCCCGCCCAGCCCTTGCAAGGCTCGCCGTCGGGTCAACTCGGCCGCCCCGGACCCAGGGGCCGCCTCCAGCGCCTGCCGGATCTGCGGTGCCAGCCAGTTCAGGATGAACATCCCGACCAATGCGCCGACCAGGCTGGGCAGGACCGACAGCGCGGTGGCGTCCGGCCGGGTAGCCGCCGCAAGGGCAGCAACTCCACCGAGGAGCAACACCAGCCACGTGCCCCACTGCGTGCCCCGGACGGCGAGGATCCCGGCCAGGGCCGAAAGCAGCAGCGCGATCACCAGCGCCCCGCCGAGCAGCACCTGCTTGTCGTTCGTCCCAAAGTTTTGGACGGCGAAGTCCTTCAACCACGGCGGCACGGCGTCGACGACAACGTCACCGAGGGCGATCAGCGGGGCGGACGACGGCGCGGTGAACCCGGCAACCATCTCGGCCAGACCCAGAGACAAGACTCCGGACGCGACCCCAGCCAGCGCTCCCGCCACCCAGCGCCGCCGCTCCCGCCCGTCCGGCTGGACCGCCCGCCCGCCAAGTTGATCAGCCTGCGTCGGCTGATCCGGCGGCGAGGCGGGGTCGGGCTTGTGGACGTCGGTCACGGCCGGCTCACAACAAGCCGGGCAGTTCGGCGGCCAGGGCTCGGAAGGCCCGGCCACGATGGCTGATCGCGTTCTTCTCGTCGGCGGTGAGCTCGGCACAGGTGCGGGTGTCGCCGTCCGGGACCAGGATCGGGTCGTACCCGAACCCGTTCGTCCCGCGCGGGGCCCGAATCAAGGAACCGGGCAATCGTCCGTGCAGTACGAGTTCCTTACCATCCGGCCGGGCAAATGCCGCCGCGCAGGCGAAGTGCGCCTGGCGGTGCTCGTCCGGGACATCACTCAGCTGAGCCAGCAGGAGATCCAGGTTCGCCCGGTCATCGCCGTGCCGGCCGGACCAGCGAGCGCTGAACACCCCAGGCGTTCCACCGAGCACGTCGACCGCCAGGCCGGAGTCGTCGGCGATCGCCGGCAAGCCGGTCGCCTGCGCCACCGCATGGGCCTTGAGCAGAGCATTCGCTGCGAAGGTGACACCGGTTTCGACGACGTCGGCGACCTCGGGAAAAGCGTCCATCCCGACCAGTTCGATCGGGCCACCGTCGGGCGCGCTCACGCCGTCCAGAATCTGCCGTAGTTCGGTGACCTTGCCCGCGTTCCTGGTGGCCAGTACGACTCGGACCATCTCACGCCTCCAGTGCCGCGAGCTGAAGCGCGGTGAGATCCTGGCAGCCCTGGACACCGAGGTCGAGCAGGGCGTCAAGCTCGGCCCGGTCGAAGGGGGCTCCCTCGGCGGTGCCCTGGACCTCGATGAACCGGCCGTCCCCGGTGCAGACAATGTTCATGTCGGTACCCGCGGCGACGTCCTCTTCGTAGCAGAGGTCAAGCACCGGACGGCCGCCGACAATGCCCACACTGACCGCGGCCACGGAGGCGATCAGCGGCTGAGCGGTACTGGAACGCAGCAGCTTCTTGCCACGGGCGTAGCTGATCGCGTCGGCCAGGGCCACATAGGCGCCGGTGATCGCCGCCGTTCGGGTACCGCCGTCTGCCTGGAGTACGTCGCAGTCGAGGACGATCGTGTTCTCGCCGAGCGCTTTGGTATCGATCACGGCGCGCAGGCTGCGCCCGATCAGCCGGGAGATCTCGTGTGTCCGACCGCCGATCTTGCCTTTGACCGCCTCCCGGTCGCTGCGGGTGTTGGTGGCCCGCGGCAGCATCGAGTACTCGGCGGTCACCCAACCCTTACCGTTGCCTCGGAGCCAGCGCGGCACCCCCTCGGTGAACGAGGCGGCGCAGAGCACCCGAGTGCGGCCGAACTCGACGAGGACGCTGCCCTCGGCGTGGTCGAGCCAGTTACGAGTGATCCGAACGTCCCGCAGCTGCCCGACCGCACGTCCGTCCGAGCGCAGGTCGGTGGCGGCGTCCGGGCCGGGGATTGGGCTGGTGTTCGCGATCGTCGACATACCGCCAGGGTAGGCGTCCGGGCGCGGCATCTCACCCGGCGGGATCCTTACCGGACCCGGACGTCTTCCAGGACGTAGCTGACTCCGGCCGTCGCGGCCTCGACCGGACCGGGGTAGACCTGTCTCGCCTCGGTCACCACCACGTCGGCATTGGTCCAGACCGGCAGGTGGGTGAGAACCAGACGGCGGGCACCGGCGTCTCGGGCGGCCTCACCGGCTCGACGGCCGGTCAGGTGCACCCCTCGGGTCAGGTCCCGGCCCTCTTGGTAGGACGCCTCGGCGAGCAGCAGATCGGCGTCCTGGGCCAGCTCCACCAGTGCCTGGCAGGCGTCCGTGTCACCCGAGTAAGCGATCACCCGACCCTCGTGTTCGATCCGCATGCCGTAGGCCACCACCGGATGCTCCACGAGACGTGTGGTGATCATCACTGGACCGACGAACACCTGGCCACCATCGGTCAGCGGACGGACGTCGTAGACCTTCGGCAGCTCGTCGGCCGCGTCCGGCCCATAGGCCTGCAGGACCCGATCGGCGGTGTGTGCCGGGCCATAGACCTGCAGCGGAACACCGGCGACCCCAGCAGGGTGGTAGCGCCGGGCGACATACAGTCCGCACAGGTCCATGAAGTGATCCGGGTGCAGATGCGAGATCAGCACCGCATCAATCTGGTGCAGAGCGACCAATTGCTGCAGCGGCCCGAGCGCGCCGCTGCCGAGATCAAGCACAATTCGCCAGGTGCGGTCACGATCCTCTACCTCGATCAGGTAGCAGGAGGCGGCCGAATCGGGACCTGGGAACGAGCCGGAACATCCGACAACCGTGAGCCTCACGAGCACACCCCGACGACATTCAAATATGGCGCTTCATCGACACCGGTCATGAGAATTCACAGTAAGCCCCCGTCGGCCAGATGACTCTAGTTGGAGAAGGTGACTCATACCTCCCCGGTCGCGCCAACCAGCACGCTGCGCCGCCACCCGGCGGACGCCCTACAGTGGTGGGGTGTCAATCGCGCCCGTTGAGCTCGAGAAACCAGACTCAGCGCAGGAGCTGGCTCGCGACGTCCCCTGGGTGACGATCGTTTGGAATGATCCAATCAACACCATGTCTTACGTCACATATGTCTTCCAGTCCTATTTCGGCTACCCGCGATCCAAGGCCGAGAAACTGATGCGAGATGTGCACGAGAAGGGCCGTGCGGTGGTGTCGACCGGCAGCCGTGAGGAAATGGAGCGCGATACCGAGGCGATGCACGAGTTCGGCCTGTGGGCTACTTTCCGCAAGGATGATTGATGCGTCACCCTTTCAAGTCCGTGCGCGCCGGGATCCAGGTGAACCTGGACCGACAGGAGCGAGAGATCCTGGTTCAGCTGCTCGGCCAGCTCGACGACCTGTTGGACGACGGGCTGGAGGCCTCGGCGGATCCGCTGGCCGCGATGACCGGTATGAGTGGGATGGATCCCGACTCCCCGCCGCCGACACCTCCCAAGGACCCAGCTCTCGCTCGGCTGCTGCCGGACGGTAACCGGGACGATCCTGAGGCCGCCAGCGAGTACCGCAGGTTGACCGAGTTCGGGCTGCGGGCGCGCAAGCGGTCCGGGGCCCGGCTGGCCGCCGCGGCGCTTGGTCGACCGGAACCGGTGGTGCTGGCTGTCGCAGAGGCGCTGGCGCTGCTGAAGTCGTTCACCGACATCCGACTGGTACTCGGAGAACGCCTCGAACTGCGCACTGACGAAGACGCCGAGAAACTACATGAGCGACTCTGGGCCGGTGACGGCGATCCGCCCTGGCTGGCCACTGCCTCGGTCTACGAGTTGCTCACTTCGTGGCAGGAGTATCTGATTGCCGCGGTCGCCAAAAAACGCTGATCACTGGCGGGATCGGGTGGCTGATGACCGAGCGAGCATCCGATGATGAACCGGAGCCAGAGATGCACGTGGGCCTGAACCCGGACGAAGCGAACTTTCGGGATGCCTCAACCGCCCTGCTGACCGACCACTATGAACTGACCATGGTGCAGGCTGCCCTGGCCAGTGGCGCAGCCGAGCGGCGCTGCGTGTTCGAGGTGTTCACCCGCCGACTACCCAGCGGACGCCGCTACGGCGTCCTGGCCGGCACCGGCCGGTTGCTGGCGGCGATCCGCGACTTCCGGTTCACCGATGCGGAGCTGGACGCGCTGGAGCGCGGCCGGGTGGTTGATCCGCCGACCTTGCGCTGGCTGGCCGACTACCGGTTCAGCGGGGAGATGTGGGGCTACGGCGAGGGCGAGTGTTACCTGCCCGGCTCACCGGTGCTGAGCGTGGAGAGCAGCTTCGCCGAGGCGGTGCTGCTGGAAACGTTGGTGCTCTCGGTGCTGAACCACGACAGTGCGGTGGCGGCGGCAGCTAGCCGGATGACTGCGGCGGCGGCAGGTCGACCATGCCTGGAGATGGGATCGCGGCGCAGCCACGAGGAGGCGGCTGTCGCTGCGGCCCGGTCCGCGTACCTGGCTGGATTCGCCGGAACCAGCAATCTCGCTGCCGGTGCCCGCTACGGCATCCCCACCTTGGGCACCGCTTCGCACGCTTTCATCCTGGTTCATGACGACGAGGACGCCGCGTTCAAAGCTCAGGTCGCCGCGCTCGGGGCCGGGACCACCCTGCTGGTCGACACCTTCGACGTGGCTGAGGGGGTACAGGCCGCGATCCGAGCGGCCGGGACCGAGCTGGGCGCTGTCCGACTCGACTCCGGTGACCTGCTGGAACAGGCGAAGGCCGTCCGTCACCAGTTGGACGAGCTCGGCGCGGCCACGACCAAGATCGTCGTCACCAATGATCTGGACGAGCACGCGATTGCCGCGCTGGCCGCCTCCCCGGTCGACGTGTACGGGGTGGGGACGTCGCTCGTCACCGGCTCGGGCGCACCGACCGCCGGGATGATCTACAAGCTGGTGGCTCGGGAGGGCCCGGACGGCGCGCTGCATCCGGTGGCCAAGCGCAGCGACGGCAAGGCGGGCATCGGCGGGCGCAAATGGGCCGGTCGCCGGCATGATCCGGCCGGCGTCGCGGTCGAGGAACTACTCAGCGTCGGCCGCTCGCTGGCCGGTCGCGACGACGTCCGCGAACTGCAGGTGCCGCACCTCAGCCGCGGTGAGCAGGTCAATCAGGAAACCCTTCAGGACGCGCGCGCCCGGCATGAGTTCTCGCTGGCGCACCTGCCTGCCAGCGCCCGCCAGCTGTCCCGGGGTGAACCGGTGATCCCCACCCGCTATCTGCAGGACGACCCGATGCACGCCGAACTCGAAGGGATGCACCCGTGAGCCGTCTCGCCGGGACCCCGGTCAACCGTCGAGCCCTGATCGTCGTCGATGTGCAGAACGACTTCTGTGAAGGCGGATCCCTGGCCGTGTCCGGTGGCGCGGGTGTGGCCGCCGAAATCACCGCTTTCCTGCGCGAGAACGGTCGTGCCGAACACCAGGGCGAGAGCGGGAGCCAGGGCGAGAGCCAACCGGAGTACGCCGCCGTGGTCGCAACCCTGGACTGGCACGTCGACCCGGGAGCCCACTTCTCCGCACAGCCGGACTATGTCGACACCTGGCCGCCGCACTGCGTCGTCGGCACGGAGGGCTCTCATTCGCACCCCTCGCTGGATCGCAGCCTGATCGAGGCCTGGTTCCACAAGGGCCGATCTGCCGCCGCATATTCCGGTTTCGAGGGCCGGACCGAGGACGACGAACTGCCGGACCACGCCGAAACCGGCAATTCACGCACGCGCGGCGTCGGGCTGGCCGAATGGCTTCGCGAACGCGACATCGAAGCCGTCGACGTGGTCGGGATCGCCACCGATCACTGCGTCAAAGCCACTGCGCTGGACGCCGTCACGGCCGGCTTCGACACCCGGGTCCTGCTCGGGCTCACCGTCGGCGTGGCGCCGGACACGACCCGCGCCGCGCTCGCCCAGTTGCGCGCGGCCGGCGTCGTGCTGATCGGCGTCCCGCCCGCACCCGACCTGAGCAGCACCGCCAGGTGATCGGCCGGGATGGCCCTTGTCGACTGAACGGTCATTGCCCTACCGGCCATCCAGACGACTGCTTCGAGTGATCACGAGTGGTTTTGGGCACTGCTCGGCTGACGTCTGGTCGGCTGAGTACGCTCGCGGCATGGCAAGCGATACTCCTGGATCCTCGCACGAACTCATCGGGCTGCCGGGTGCCGGTCACGTCGGCACCGGGCCGGTCGTCGAGCCGCTGTTGGACGACCTGCTGTCGGGCTTCGTCCCAGCCGTCCCTGCCGTCGGTGCGGCCGCCGATGCCGGAACGATTGCGGTCGCCCAGGCTCTGGCCCAACATCGCGCACACCACGCGGCCTGGTACGGCGACCTGATCGGACCGCTGCGGGTGCCGGCCTCCGCCACTGTGGCGCTGCTCGGATCGCTGCAGCCGGGCGACCATGCGCTGCCGATCGTGCTGACCCCGGATCCGACGTCCGACGATCTGCTGGCGCGCCTGCGCGCCGCCCGCGCTCTGCTGCTGGACAACCACCGGGTCGAGCTGGTCGGCGTCGAACTGCCGTTCGCCGCCGCCGATAGTGCGGCGGACGCCGCCCGGCGGGCGCTGGACGCGCTCGACTTCACCGTTCCGGCCTGGTTCATGGTGAAGGCCGAGCCGGGCTGGGAACCTGCCTTTGATGTTCTGGCCCAGGACGGCGCGGAGAGCGTCGCGCTGTATTTGCCGAAACCGACCGGTCCGCAGACGTTCGCCGACGTCGCTGCAGTGATTCGGGCGCTAATCGACCGGGAACTGCGCTATGCCGTCACCGACGGGATCGCCGGCCTGGTCACCACCATCGAGAGCCACGGCTTGCTGAACCTGTTGTGCGCCACTCGCGCCGCCCTCAATGGTGCCGAAGAACCGCCCCTGGCAGCAATTCTCGCCGAAACCCGGATCGCCCCGCTGGCCTCGGCGGCGCGCCGGATGAGCGATGCGGACGCGGCGATCGTCCGGGCGTTCCTGCCGACGGTCAGCGGCCCGTCGATCCGAGATCTGATCGAGGCCCTCGAATTCGAAGGCCTGATCGAACCCGACGCCGCCTGACATCCTCGTCGACCCGTTGGCTTGCGCTGATTGGGAAGATCCGCCCATCGCCGGGCAACCGCGCATGATCGCGGCGCGGTTGGGCAAGCCAGGCATCGAAGCGCCCCGTCATGCTCAAGCCATGCTCCCGCAAGCCACCCGAAAACGAGATCCACTAGCGCTTTTTGGTGGCCACCGGGAGTATCGGCTGAGCATCGCCCGAGCGGCGCCGGATCTTGGTCACGCGTTGTTCGGGTCATTGGTACCTCCTCACCCGCTACTACGGATGCCGGAGGTTGCCCGGCTGCCGCGGCTACTGGAAAACCTTTCCCGGATTGAGAATTCCAGCTGGATCGATGGCCCGCTTCAGGCTGCGGTGCAGTTCCAGGGCGACAGGCCCGATCTCCCGGGCCAGCCACTCCCGCTTCAGCACGCCGACACCATGCTCACCGGTGATCGTGCCACCGAGATCGAGACCGAGCTGCATCACCGCACCGAAGGAGACCTCCGCCAGCCGGGCCTGCTCCGGGTCGGTGCCGTCGAACACCACGGTCGGGTGCATGTTGCCGTCGCCGGCGTGCCCAAGCAATCCGATCACCAGGCCACATTCGGCAGCAATCCGCTCCACACCGGTCATCAGCTCGCCCAGCCGGGTCCGCGGCACGCAGATGTCATCGATCATCGTGGTACCCATTGCCTCGAAGGCGAGCAGCACACAGCGCCGGGCGGCCATCAGCAGGTCCGCCTCGGCCGGGTCGTCGGCCGCGATCACGTCGGTCGCCCCGGCCGCTTCGGCCAGCGCCGCCATCGCTGCGACCTCCGCCTGGCCAGCCTCTCCCCCGGTGTCCGACTGGGCCAGCAGCATCGCGGCGCAGTCCAGCGGGAGCTCGGTGCGCAGGTAGGCGGCCGAGGCCCGGACGCTGGCGGAGTCCATCAACTCCAGCAGGCTTGGCACATGACCGGCTCCGATGATCGCGGTCACCGCCGCGGCCGCCGCCTGAGTGGAGGAGAAGAGCGCGGCCATGGTGTGTGGACGCGCGGGCACCGGCCGCAGCGCCAGGGTGGCCTCGGTGATCACTCCCAGGGTTCCCTCGCTGCCGACGAAGAGCCGGTTGAGGTCGTAACCAGCAACTCCTTTCACCGTCCGCCGACCGGTTCGCAGCACCTCGCCGGAGGCCAGCACGACCTCGAGGCCGAGCACGTAGTCACTTGTCACGCCGTACTTCACGCAGCACAAACCGCCGGAGTTGGTGGCGAGGTTGCCGCCGATCGAGCAGAACTCCCAGCTCGAGGGGTCCGGCGGGTAGAACAGCCCGTGCTCGGCCACGGCCCGGGACAGGTCGGCGTTGAACACCCCGGGTTCGGTGACCACGAGCCGGTTGCCGACGTCCACCTCAAGCACCCGGTTCATCCGCTCGGTGCTCACCACGAAGCAGCCCTCGATCGCGTTCGCCGCCCCGGACAGCCCACTGCGCGCCCCCTGCGGCACGACCGGAATCCCGAACTCCGTCGCCACCCGCAGAGCAGTCTGCACGTGAGCCGTCTCCCGGGCCAGCACCACGGCCGCCGGAACCCCGGCCGGACAGAACATCGCCCGGTCGTACCGGTAGGTCTGCAGCCGGTCCGGATCTGTCACCACGACGTCTGCGGGCAGCCCGGCCAGCAGCGCGGTCAGGGCGGCCGTGGTGTCGTTCGTCCGGAGCAGAGTCATTCCGACACCGTACGACCGGACACCGACATCAGTCACGGGCGGCATCGTGACGGACGGCAGTTCACGGACGGCGGGGGGCGAGCAGTAAGGCAGCTGCCGGTAGACCAGGTGACCGTCAGCCGAAGAGATCGTCGAGGAACGAACGCTTCTTCTGCTTCCGCGGGTCGTAGTGGCCCTCCTTGTACTCGTCGTGCCCGCCGCTCGACCGGTACCGGTCGTCCTTGTGTCGATCGTCCTTGTACTTGTCGTCCTTGTACCGGTCATCGCGGTACCGGGCATCCTTGTCGCGGTCGTCTCGGTATCGCTCGTCTCGATGCCGCTCGTCCCGATAGCGGTCCTCGCGTGGACGCTCGTCCCGGTGGCGCTCGCCGCCCGGTGAACCGTACGCAGGAGCCGCCACCGAGGGCGCCGAGCCGGATGTGGCATGGAACGCGGTCTCGGCATCGACCAGCCGCTCCAGTTCGCCCCGATCGAGGAAGATTCCCCGACACTCGCTGCACTGATCGACGGTGATCCCGCTGCGCTCGTAGGTGCGCATTGCTCCCTGGCACTTCGGACAGATGAGTTCCATGGTCTTCCCAACGACCCGGACTCCGACAGAGTTTCGCAATCTGCGGCAGTCTGAAGAGATGACCAGCCAAGGCACTCGGGTGACCCACACGGTCCTGAATCAGCCACCGCCGCTGGCGGGGTACGACGTGTACGCAGCCGACTCGGTACTCACCGAGGCGGTAGAGCGCGAGGGCGGCGGCTGGGCCGGGCCCGTCCTTGGTGAACTCGGCCGACTGGCCGGCGACCAGACCTGGATCGACCGTGGGTTCCAGGCCAACGAGCATCCACCCCGGCTGCGCAGCCACGACCGGTTCGGGCACCGGATCGACGAGGTCGAGTATCACCCGGCCTGGCATCAACTGATGGACGTCGCGGTTCGGCATGGTCTGCACGGCGGGCCGTGGCGCGACCCCCGCCCGGGGGCGCACGTCGCTCGAGCTGCCGGGCACCTGATCTGGAGCCAGGTCGAGGCCGGCGTGGCCTGTCCGATCACGATGACCTATGCCTCGGTCGCCGCCCTGCGCACCTCCCCGGAGCTGGCCGCCGACTGGGAATCGGCGCTCACCGCACCGATTTATCAGCCGTATTTGCGCCCGATCGCGGAGAAGGGCGGCGCGCTGATCGGGATGGCGATGACCGAGAAGCAGGGTGGCTCGGATCTTCGCGCCAACACGACGATGGCGGTGCGTAGCGGATCGGCCTACCGGCTGACCGGGCACAAGTGGTTCTGCTCGGCGCCGATGTCGGACGGATTCCTCGTGCTGGCGCAGATCGACGATTCCGGGCCGGGCTGTTTCCTGCTGCCGAGGGTGCTGCCGGACGGCACCCGGAACGCGATCCGGCTGCAGCGACTCAAGGACAAACTCGGCAACCGGGCGAATGCGTCGTCCGAAATCGAACTGGACGGCGCGCTGGCCTGGCTGGTCGGCGAGCCGGGGAGAGGGATCGCCACCATCGCGACGATGGTGAACCTGACCCGGCTGGACTGCGTGCTCGGATCGGCGGCGCTGATTCGGCAGGCCACGGCTCAGGCGCTGCACCATGCCCAGTACCGCCACACATTCGGTGCCCGACTGGTGGATCAGCCGCTGATGAGGGTCGTCCTGGCCGACCTGGCCGTGGAGTCGGAGGCGTCGACGGCGTTGGCGCTCCGGCTGGCCGGCGCGGTCGATCGATCCGAACAACCGGCCGACGTGAGGTCCGGCGCGGATCACGAGCACGAGACGCTGATCCGGCGGATCGCAACCGCGGTCGGCAAGTACTGGGTCTGCAAGCGCGGTCCGCAGGTGACGGCCGAAGCGCTGGAATGCCTCGGCGGGAACGGCTACGTCGAGGAGTCGATCATGCCTCGGTTGTACCGGGAAGCCCCGGTGAATTCGGTCTGGGAGGGTTCGGGCAATGTCAACGTGCTGGACGTGCTTCGAGTGCTGACCCGAGAACCGCGCACCGGCGAGGCACTGCTGGCCGAACTGGACCTGGCCGCCGGCGCGGATACCCGGCTCGATGACCATGTCCGTCGGCTCCGCACCAGCCTGGCGGCCCTACCCACCGCGATGGTCGAAGACCCCGCCCGAGTCCAGCGCGACGGCCGCCACCTGGTAGCCACCATGGCCCTGGCCCTGCAAGGTGCCCTCCTGGTACGGCACTCCCCCACCCCCGTAGCCGACGCCTTCTGCCAGTCCAGACTGACATCCGAGGCCGGCGGCTGGACCTTCGGAATGTCCGGCGACATTTCCCAAGCGGGGACGAAAACCATCCTCGAACGCCACTCGCCAGCTTGAGTGAGTTTATTTTTTTCCGACGAACCAGCGGCGGAGGGCGGCGATGCGATCCTGCAATTGCTCGGCGCTGGCCTGCGGAACCTCGGGACCGCCGCAGGCCTGCCGCACGTTCGCGTGGACGACGCCGTGCGGCTGCCCGGTTCGCCGCGACCAGGCACCGACCAGGCTGTGCAGTTCCTTGCGCAGCGAGGTGATCTGCCGGTGCCCGCCCACCTCGGCGGCGACCGCGCTCTTCTTGGCCGCTTTCGCCCCGCCCTTGGCGAGCTGGGCGGCCTGCCGCTCGCGCAGCAGGGTGGTCACTTGCTCGGGCTCAAGGAGCCCGGGGATACCGAGGAAGTCCTGCTCCTCGTCGCTGCCGATCTCGGCCTGGGTGCCGAACTCTTGCTTGTCGAACAGCACCCGATCGAAGGTGGCCTGGGAGTCGAGGGCCTCAAAAGCCAGCTTCTCCAGGTCACCGGACGCCTTCTCCTCCCGGTTCGCCTCCTGCATCAGGGCGTCTTCCGGGGACCAGCCCTCGTCCTCGTCCTTCTTCGGCTTGTCCAGGGCGTGATCTCGCTCGATCTCCAACTGGGAGGCCAGGTCGAGCAAAGTGGGCACGCTCGGCAGGAAGATGGACGCCGTCTCGCCGCGTCGACGGACCCGGACGAAACGACCCACCGCCTGCGCGAAGAACAGCGGTGTCGAGGTGGATGTCGCGTAGACGCCGACCGCCAGTCGGGGGACGTCGACCCCTTCAGAGACCATCCGCACGGCGACCAGCCAACGCTGGGTGCCGTTGGTGAACTCGTCGATTCGTTCCGAGGCGCCGCTGTCGTCGGAGAGCACGATGGTCGCTGACTCGCCGGTGATGTCCTTGAGGGTGCCTGCGTAGGCCCGGGCGGTTTCCTGATCGGTAGCGATCACCATTCCACCGGCATCCGGCACGCCGCGACGCAACTCGGTGAGTCGCTTGTCGGCGGCGGCGAGCACCGAGGGAATCCACTCCCCCTTGGGGTTTAGCGCCGTCCGCCAGGCCTGCGCGATCAGGTCCTTGGTCATCGGTTCGCCGAGCCGGGCCGCCACCTCGTCGCCGGCGCTGGTTCGCCAGCGCATCGCACCCGAGTACGCCAGGAACATCACCGGCCGGACGACGCCGTCGCGCAGGGCATCCGCGTACCCGTAGGAGTGGTCGGCCTTGGACCGGCGGATGCCCTCGCTGTCCTCTTCGTACTCGACGAACGGGATTGGGCTGGTGTCCGAGCGGAACGGCGTCCCGGTCAGCGCGAGCCGGCGGGTTGCCGGTTCAAACGCCTCTCGGACGGCGTCGCCCCACGACAGCGCATCGCCGCCGTGGTGGATTTCATCCAGGATGACCAGCGTGCGACCGGCTTCGGTGCGGGCCCGGTGCAGCGCCGGCTTGCTCGCCACCTGCGCATAGGTCACCGCTACGCCGTCGTAGTGCTGCCCGTGGGCGCCCTGGGCGTTGCTGAAGTTCGGGTCGAGGTGGATCCCGACTCGCGCGGCGGCGTCGGCCCACTGCCGCTTCAGGTGCTCGGTCGGGCAGACCACGGTGATCCGCTGCACGGTCCGCCGCTGAAGCAGTTCGGCGGCGATCCGCAGAGCGAATGTGGTCTTGCCGGCCCCGGGGGTCGCGACCGCGAGGAAGTCCTGCGGGGTGGACCGGAGGTAACTATCGAGCGCTTCCTGCTGCCAGGCCCGGAGCTTGGACGCCGTCCCCCAGGGCGCCCGCCCGGGAAAGGCAGGCGGCAATTGCGAGGCGGCGGTAGCGCTGGCGTGGGCGGGGCCGTCGACGAGAGGGCCTGTCGCGTTCTGAGTGGTATGCGATCCGGGGGTCACGGTGCAGTCTCCTCGATGGACTGGATCAATGACGCTACGTAGTGAATCTGTAACTCCCGGTGGCTTTTGGTGAGAATGCTCGCGACCTTCTGAGGCTAGCCAGTTCCCATGATCGACATGCCGGATCCCCAGATGACAAGCCTCACGTCGTCGACTGTGCTAACGACGTGCCGGTCGAAACCGCGGGTCAGCGGTTGACCAGGGCAGACGGCGTGATCGTCAGCGGAAAGGGCAACCCGACCGTCAGTTCGGACGAGCCCGCCGCCCGGCCGGTCTCGACATACCGGCCGTCAAACAGATCGTGGACGACGATCGACGGCTCTTCCGGATCGACCACCCAGTACGAGGTGATGCCGCAGTCCTCGTACTTGGAACGCTTGTAGACCAGATCTTTGCGGCGGGTGGACGGCGACAGTACCTCAACGGCCAGAACCAACGGCTTGCGAATGTTCTTCGGTTCGACGTCCTCGTCCCGGACCACGAGCAGATCTGGTTGCAGCGAAGTGCGGTTGTCCGGCCGCCAATCCAGTGGCGCGAAGAAGACCTCCAGGCCGAGCGGCGGGCAGGCGTCGGCCAAGAGAACGTACAGGCGCCCGGCCGCCCGCTGGTGTTGCAGCATCGGTGCCGGGGTCACCAGGAGCAGCCCGTCAAGCAGCTCGTACTGCAGCCCGTCGTCCGGTACCAGGTCGAGGTCGTCGACCGTCCACTCCTTGGCGTCACGCGGCATCACAGCCATAGTTGCCATCGTTCCAGCCGTCCCTTCGGTTGTCGATTGACATGACCGCAGACTGGCGGAAACGACGCGACCTCGCCGACGTCGTCCACAAGCCAATGAATCTGTGGATAAACCTCGAATTGGATTGCTTCGACTCGGGAACTTCAGGCCGGGACGGAAGGGGCCGACGGTGGCCGGGCCCGGAAGGCGATCAGCGCCGCGCAGAGCGCAACTGCGGCAAATGCCAACCACATCGCGGTGAACAGTGTCGCATCGCTACCGTCCGGCTGGTGCCAGGTGGCGAACGCCGCGCCTGACAGCCCGATTCCGAGCGCGCCACCCAGGCCGTCGCTCAGTTGCAGGGCGGAGGAGTTACGCCCCTCTTCCCCGGTCTCGCTGTAGCGCAGGAGCAGGACGCTGGTGCTGGCCATCGCCATGCCCATCCCGACCGCTGCCAGCGCCCAGAACCCGAGTGCGGTCCAGGCCGGAACCGGTGGCCGAATGGCGAGGACGAGTAGCCCTTGGGACAGCCCGATAATCAGCGAGCCGAAAACCAGCAGCAAGTGCCGTGGCAGCCGAAGCCCCGGCCTGGCCTGCAGAAATGAACCGGCGGTCCACCCCAGGACGGCGCCGGTGAGGACCAGCCCAGCCTCCACGGCTGACATCCCGCGCTCGGTCACCAGCATCAACGGGATGAACGCCTCAACGCCGATGAATGTCCCGGCGTACAGACCACGCAACACGATCACCGTCGGCAGGCCGCGGCGCAGGGTCAAGGTTCCGGCCGGTACCAATCGCCGGAAGCCGAGACCGGCCAGCAGCAACCCACCGCCGACCGCCAGCACCGCCAGCGCGAACCGAGACCCAGAGGATCGAGCCAGGGCACCCAGGCCCCACTGCAGTGCCAGCACCCCGGAAGCGAGCCCGATCCCGGCCACGACCCGCGGACCCATCCGGACAATGGTCGGCGCCCCGACCGCAACCCCCACCGGCGCCCCCGCCCCGACCGGCGCACCTGGTTCGACCGGCGCACCCGGTTCAACCGGCGCCCCGGCTTCGACCGGCGTCCGAATGCCGTCGGCGCGCAGTCGGGGCAGCAGGACCAGCGCCGGTGGCCCGACCAACGGTGGTACCAGCAGGAAAACAGTTCGCCAAGAGACGTTTTCGGCCAGCCACCCGGCCAGTACCGGGCCGATCAATCCAGGCAGCACCCAGCTGGCCGACAGCAACGAGATGATCCGCGGCTGCAGCCTGGACGGGTAGACGTCGGCGATCACCACGTACATCGCCACGATCAGCAGACCGCCACCGGCACCTGCCACCGCGCGCCCGGCCAGCAGGACGGCGAAGGACGTGGCCAAACCGCTGCAGACCAGCCCACCACCGAAGAGCAGCAGCCCGATGCGGACCGGCCAGAGCGGACCGCGAGCATCGCACCAGCTACCGGACACCACGATGCCAAGGAGTGAGGTGGTTAGGAAGCTGGAGAAGACCAGCCCATAACCGCGGACGGCGTCGAGATCTGCGGCCACCAACGGCATTGCCGTGGAGACCGCAATCGCCTCGAACCCGATCAACGTGACAAGCGTGACGATGCCAACGGTCGTGCTCAGGTACGGCGGCGCCAGTGCGGAGCCGTTGGAGGGTGGGACCGGGACGTCAGCCCCGGTCAGCCCCCGGACCCGTCGCCGGAACCGCCCTGGTCCCCAGGGGGACGCAGCCCGTCGTAGATCTCCTTGCACATCGGGCAGACCGGAAACTTCTTCGGGTCCCGGCCAGGAACCCAGACTTTGCCACAGAGGGCAACCACCGGCTCACCGCTCATCGCGGATTCGAGCACCTTCTCCTTGCGCACATAGTGCGCAAAGCGCTCGTGGTCACCGGGCTCCACCGGCTGCTCGACTCGCTCACGCTCGAGCAGACCGGTGCGTGACGGGTCCGGTGAGGACAGTGGTTCGCGCTGGGGTTCCGGGTACGGCGTGCTCATGAGCACGGAGTCTACGTCGTGCGGCCAGTCGCTGATACGCCTACTTCTTGCTGCGAATCGGGACGTCGCGCAGCACCAGGTAGATGGCCAGGGCGACGATAGAAAGGATCACCAGCACCAGACCCACGAAAACGGCAAGCGGTGGCCGGGAGACGTCCATCCCGCGGTGATTCAGCGGGCCGAAGAGCCCGGTGTACCAACCGGTGGACAACAGCAGCAGTTCGATCGCCACCACCGGCAGCATGGCCGGAACCAGCAGCAGGGTGCCGCGGATCGGCCCGAAGCGATAGTAAAGGCCGCCGATCAGGACGCCGGTAGCCAGGTAGGCGAGGAAGATCAGGCCGTACTCGGCGAACATCGGCAGCACGTCGTACCCGTCGGCGAACACGTGCGGGATGTCCATCACGTCCGACCAGCCGAGCCGGTCGTAGATGGCCCGCTCAAGGACGTGGCCGACAACCATGAACCCGGCCCAGAGCAGGGCGATCAGCACACCGGAGACGGCGAGCGCGCGAAGCGCGGACCGGCGGGTGACTCCGTGCGCGACGACGATCGGCAGGTGGGCGCTGACCAGCGTGATCGCCATCGCGAGGAGCCACCAGCGTGGCCACTGGCCGGCGTTTTCCCAGATGCTCTTGGTGACCGGGGTGAAGTGCGCGATCGCGGCGCCCACCAAGGCGGGGATCACCAAGCCAAGCGGCCAGAACCACCGGCCGACCTCCACCATCCGGGTGAGCAGCAGGCGGATGATCACGGTTTCGGCGCGGGCCAACCGGAACCCGGAGTCGGGATGGATCCGGGCCGGCGCTTCGATACTCATCGCGTTGCCTCCAGTCCGTTCGCGTCGTCGGTGAGGTGCACGAAGAGGTCCTGCAAGGACACCGATCCGAGGTCCAGCCCGAGGGTCCGGGCCCGCACCCGGGCGTCGGCGTCCAACGCACCGAAAAGGGAGACCTGCGTGGTACGGCCCAACCGCTGCGTCCCGAGTTTCCGGATTCCCTCGCTGGTCAGCCGAGAGACGAATGAATCTACGGCGTCCGCCGGACCGGTGACCGAGGCACCGCGACCACGGATCGAGTCGACGTCGTCGACCATCAGCACCCGGCCCTCGTGCAGCATCAATACCCCCTCGAACAGTCGCTCGATCTCGTCGATCAGGTGACTGGAAAGGATGATCGTGCGCGGGTGCGTGACGTAATCGGCCAGCAGTTCGTCGTAGAAGGCGTACCGGGTGGGAGCATCCATCCCGAGGTAAACCTCGTCCAGCATGGTCAGCGGCGACCGGGTGGCCAGTCCGAGCACCACACCGAGCGCGGAGCGCTGGCCGCGAGAGAGCACATCGGCCTTCTTGTCCAGCGGCAGACCGAAGCGCGCGACCAGCCGGGTGGCGAATTCGCCGTCCCAGTCCGGCCGCAAGGCAGCAGCGAAATCCAGCACCCGTCCGACCCGGTCCGATCCGATCACATCACCGGACTCGCGGATCAGGCAGGTACCGGCCATCACCCGGGCGTTCTCGAACGGGTCCTCGCCATCGACCAGCACCCGGCCCCGGGTCGGACGGCGCAGCCCAGCCAGGACGGAGAGCAATGTGGTCTTGCCAGAGCCATTTCGGCCGAGCAGCCCATGGATCCGGCCCGGCTGGAGAGTGAAATTGATGTCGTCCAATGCCACCGTGTCGCCGTAGTGAATGGCCAGGTTCGCCGCCTGAATCCCGAACCCGGTCATCGCCGTCCTCCGATCGAGGAGTCGGGCCGGGGGCCGAATCCGACCTCCTGCAGCCGACTGATCACCTCGTCCAGCGAGATCCCCAGCATCCCGGCTTCAGCGATCATCGGCTCGACGACATCGGTGAAGAACCGCTCTCGGCGATGGTCCGCGAGTACGGCCCGAGCCTGCGGACTGACGAACATCCCGACCCCCCGCTTCTTGTACAACACGCCCTCGTCCACCAGTTCAGCGAAGGCCTTTGCCGCCGTGGCCGGGTT
>JANNPJ010000712.1:0-7509 GCA_031400005.1 Kineosporiaceae bacterium
CCTGGGCCGTCTTCATCGACGAGGACCTGCCCGACCTCCAGCCGTTCGAGGGTCAGGCCGAGATCGAGCTCACCGAGGCCGCCGGCCTTGAGCTGCTGGCAATCGATCCGGGTGACCCCGGGCAGTCGGACTACGCGGGGGTGCTGGTCAGCGACCTGGATTTTGCCGGCTTCTCGCACTCCGCGATGGTCCGACTGGCCGACGAGGTCGTCCTCCAGATGCACCTGCTGAACCTGGGGTTTCGCCGAGCCGCGCGGTTGCGGGCGGCTGGGGACGAGACCGTCTTTGACCGCGTGACGCGCAAGCAGGTGATCGGCCACGCCGGAGTCGCGGCCGAACGGCTGTACCGGGCGCTGAGCCTGCCCGCCACGCCCGAGGGCGCCGCCCGGTTGCTGGAACTCCATCCGGTGTTCAATCCCGCCGGGTACGTGCAGCTGCGCAGGGACGGCACCACGGTCACGGTCGAGCCCTCCCTGGCCCACCGGGACGGCGCCTGGGTAGGCGACTGCTCGCCGGACCGTCCGGAGGTGCTGCAGGCCGTCGTCCGGGCCATGGATCCGCACTTCGACGTGGAGATCTCCGGCACCGGCACTCGGTGGACGGCGAGGGTGATCCGGACCGAGCAGGCCGCCGAGCCGGCACCCGAGGTGCAGGTGACGAAGTTCAGCAAGGGCGCGTCGTTCGCGTTCGAGCCGCGCCGGTCCCTGCCCCTGACAGTGCTGTGACTACCAGCCGGGTCGCGCAGTGGCCGATCGGGGCGTGTGGTATGAGGAACATTGACGTCCTTTTGGACGTCGGTGAAATCGGTTAAGCTCCCGAAAACAAGAACCCGTTCTACTTGGGAGTCGCCCGTGCGCATCGCATTGCTCTCGTACCGCAGCAAGGAGCATGTGGGTGGACAGGGCGTCTACGTAAGGCATCTCAGCCGCGGCCTGGCCGAGCTCGGCCACCAGGTCGAGGGGTTCTCCGGTCAGCCGTACCCAGAAGAGCTCGACCCGCGGGTGACACTCACCACGGTGCCGAGTCTCGACATCTACGCCCGTGAGCCGATTCGGCCACCTCGGCCCACTCTGAGCTGGAGTCGGCACGAGTGGCTGGAGTGGGCGAGCAGCCTGACCGGCTGCTTCGCTGAGCCGCTGGCGTTCAGCACCCGCGCCGCCTCGGTGTTGCGTCCGCGCCGGGCCGACTTCGACGTCGTCCACGACAACCAGTGTCTCGGCTACGGCCTCCTCAGCATCCAGCGCCAGGGATTCCCGCTCGTGGCCACGATTCACCACCCGATCAGCCGTGACCGCAAGGTCGAGCTCGCGTCGGTGACGCTGCGGCGCAAGCTTTCGGTGGCCCGCTGGTACGGCTTCGTGCGTATGCAGGCCCGCGTCGCGCGGCGGATCCCGGCCCTGATCGGCGTCTCCGATGTCGCCACCGACGACACGGTGGCCGACTTCGGTATTCCCGAGGGCCGCTTCTCCGTCATCCCTCTGGGGGTGGACACCGACACGTTCCGGCCGCGCGGCGAGCGCGTCAAGGGCCGCATCGTCGCCGTCGCCAGCGCCGACCACCCGCTCAAGGGCGTCGCGCACCTGCTCGATGCGGTGGCCAAGCTCCGGGTCGACCACGAGATCGACCTTCAGCTCGTGTCCAGCCTGGCGCCCGGCGGCGTGACGGCTCGCCGGATCGAGCAGCTCGGGCTGATCGACTGTACGACGGTGAGCAAGGGCCTGACGGACGACGAGCTCGCCGCATTGATGGCCTCGGCCGAAATCGTCGCTGTGCCTTCGCTGTACGAGGGTTTCTCGCTTCCGACGGTGGAGGCGCTCGCCTGCGGCACGCCGGTCGTCGCGAGCAAGGCGGGGGCGCTGCCCGAGGTGGTAGGCGCGGACGGCGCCTGCGCGCTGCTCGTGCCACCCGGCAACGTCGAGGCGCTCGTGATGGCTCTGCGCAGGCTGCTCGACTCGCCGGCCGAGCGGGAACGACTCGGCCGGGCCGGGCGGGCGCGGGCCCTGGAGAGGTATAGCTGGCGGTCGGTGGCCGAGGCCACGGTGGCCGTCTACCGTGACGCGATCGAGGCGGCAAGCTGATGCTGACCGTGGACTTCGACCGGCTCCGCGTCGGTCCCGGTACTCGCTTCGTGGATGTCGGCGCGGGCGCGGGGCGGCACTCGTTCGAGGCGTTGCGCCGCGGGGCCGACGTGACCGCCGTCGACCTCGACGAGGTCGAGATGAAGAACGTCGGGTTGATGTTCGAGGCGATGGCCGAGGAGGGCGAGGTGCCGGCCGGCGGCGTGGCGCGCGCCGACGTGGCGGATCTCTTGGCCCTGCCCTACCCCGACGACGCCTTCGACACGGTGCTGGCCTCGGAGATTCTCGAGCACGTACCGCGGGACGACGAGGCGATCGCCGAGCTCGCCCGCATCCTGCGGCCGGGCGGCACGCTCGCGGTCACGGTACCGCGCTGGCTGCCGGAGCGGGTCTGCTGGGCGTTGTCGGACGAGTACCACGCTAATGAGGGCGGCCACATCCGCATCTATCGGGCCGACCGACTCCAGCGAAAACTCATCGACGCAGGCCTTCGGCCCACGTACCGGCACCACGCGCACGCACTGCACTCACCGTACTGGTGGCTGAAGTGCGCGGTCGGGGTCGGCAACGACCAGCACCCGCTCGTGAAGGCATACCACCGTCTGCTGGTCTGGGACATGATGTCCGCGCCCGCGCTGACCCGGGTGGGGGAGCGCGCCCTCAATCCACTGCTTGGCAAGAGCGTCGTCCTGTACTTCGAGAAGCCCTCTCGATGACCCTGTCCCGGCGCGCCGTGCCGGCTCTGGAGGGTGTGTTCACGACCTCGGAATGCAGGGCGACGGCGTCATCCATCGCTGCCGTGCAACTGCCCTCCGGAGCCATCCCGTGGTTCCCAGGAGGCCACACTGATCCGTGGGACCATGTGCAGAACGCGATGGCGCTCACGACCGCCGGCCATCTCGCTGAGGCCCGCCGGGCCTATCAGTGGCTCGAGCACGGCCAGCGACCGGACGGCTCCTGGGCGGCCAAGTACACCGGCGCGGACGCCGATGTGGTGGAGGACGCGAGCACCGACGCCAACTTCTGTGCCTACGTGGCCACCGGCGTCTGGCACTACTGGCTGGTCACCCTGGACTGGCCGTTCGTGCAGGGGATGTGGCCGGTCGTCCAGCGTGCGATCGGCGTCGTCCTTGGGCTCCAGGCGCCCGGCGGCGAGATCTGGTACTCGCGCGACCCGGAGGGCGCCGTCCTGGCCGAGGCACTCGTCACCGGCAACGCGAGCGTCCACTTCTCTCTGCGCTGCGCCATCGCCCTGGCCGACGTGGTCGGTGAGCTGGTGCCCGAGTGGGAGCTGGCGGCCGCTCGCGTGCACCACGCTCTCTCTCGCCACCCGGAGCGGTTCGCCGACAAGAGCCGCTACTCGATGGACTGGTACTACCCGGTGCTGGGCGGCGCCCTGAGCGGGCAGGAAGCCGAACAGAGATTCGCCTCGCGCTGGAACGACTTCGTGGTCCCTGGTCTGGGGATCAGGTGCGTGGACGACGCCCCGTGGGTGACCGGCGCCGAGACGTGCGAACTGGCCCTGGCGCTGGACGCCGCCGGTCGCCCCGACCTCGCTCGTGAGCAGCTGGCCGCCATGCAGCACCTTCGCCACGAGACCGGGTCTTACTGGACCGGGCTGGTCTTCACCGACGGCAAGAACTGGCCGGTGGAGCAGACGACCTGGACGGGCGCCACGGTCATCTTGGCCGCCGACGCACTGTCACGCGCCACCGGCGGCAGCGGGCTGTTCCGCGGAGCCGGTCTTCCTCGCGCCACCGTCCCACACAACGACGAGGAGATGTGCTCATGCCCGGCGAACCGCTGACCGAAATCGCTTGCCGAATAAAGGGTTTCATGCCGGCCGACGAGGGTATGGCGTTGCATGACGCCGCAGTCACGTATCTGAGGGACGGCGGGCTGCTCGTGGAGATCGGCACGTATTGCGGTAAGTCGACGGTGTACCTCGGGCATGCCGCCCGGGTCGCCGGCGGCCACGTCGTGACCGTCGACCACCACCGTGGTTCCGAGGAGCACCAGGAGGGCTGGGAGTACCACGACCGCAGTCTGGTCGATGAGAACGGGAAGCTCGACACCCTGCCCGAGCTGCGGCGCACGCTGGCCTCGACCGGGCTGGAAGACGTGGTGACGGCGGTCGTCGGCCGCTCGGCCGACGTCGCATGCTGGTGGCGGACACCGATCGACGTCCTGTTCATCGACGGCGGGCACACCGACGAGGCAGCGCAGGCCGACTTCGACGGCTGGTCACCGTGGGTCCGGGCCGGGGGAGTGCTGCTGATCCACGACGTCTTCCCTGACCCGGCCGAAGGCGGCCAGGCGCCTTACCGCATCTACCTCAAGGCGCTCGCCGGCGGTTTCACCGAGGTTTCGGTCACCGGTTCCCTCCGCGTTCTGATCAAGGAGAACTAGTGTCCCGCGGCACTAGGCCGGGCTGCCCTCCATCTGGAGGGACGCCGTCACCCCACCGTCGACCAGCAGGTCTGTGCCCGTGATGTAGGAGGAACGCGGATCGAGCAGGAAGCTGATGGCCTGGGTCACCTCCCGTACCGTGCCGACCCGGCCGACCGGGCTGTTCTCGGCCAGCTTGCGCAGGTAGACGCCGTGTTCACCGTTCAGTTCCTGGCGGGCGACAGCGGTGGCGATGATGCCGGGGCTGACCGAGTTGACCCGGACCCCGCGCTCGCGCCAGGTCGTCGCGGTGGCCCGCACCCGGAGCACGTTGGCGTGCCTGGCGAAGGCATAGGCCCGCAGGGGCGAACTGAACATCGACGGATGGGCGCACGACATATCGAGGAGATCGTCGGCCGGAACGAGGCCGAGCGCGACGCCCTGGTCCTCGGTCACGCGGTCCAGTCCCATGTGCGCGGCCATCCCGGCCACGACGACCGCCGAGCCGCCTGGCTGCAGCACCGGGCCGAAGTACTCCAGGACTCGGGCCGGGCCGACCAGGTCCACCGCCAGGATCGTGTCCACGTCTGCCTGCCCCGGCAGCACCCCTGCGGTGTGAACCAGATGCCTGACCGGACCTTGGCTTTCGGCCAAGGCTGCCAGCTCACGGACAGCATCCGGATCGGTCACGTCGACCGGCTGAGTGATCACCTCAAGCCCTTGGTCGGCGATCTCCAGCCCGGCGACCTCCAGTGTGTCCGGATCCGCGTCGGCCAGGATCGTGGTCCGGCCCGGCCCCAGCTCGGCCGCGATCGCCCGGCCCAGCCCACCGGCTCCCACGATTACCAGGACATCCCACGCAGCCCTCATCGCGCTCGCTCCCTCAGCGTGTAACCGGTGCCGCGTTCGGCCCGGATCCAACATTCGTCGGTGAAATCCGTTCCTTGACTGATAAGTTCGCGCTTCATCACTTTGTTCGTGGCTGTGCTCGGCAATTCCCGGCACAATCGCACGTACTGCGGCCGGCTCTTGGCCGAGAGATCCTCCTGCTGGTTCAGGAACCGCTCGAAACCTTCCGCTGTCAGCTCGTCCCGCAGCACGAGGGCGGCCACAAGCCGGTCCCCGGCGTCCGGGTCGGGCACCCCGTAGACGGCGGCCTGGCTGATCGCCGGATGACGCAGGAGGATCTGCTCCACGACGCCGGCGGCGAGGTTCTCGCCGTCCACGCGCAACCAGTCGCCGGACCGGCCGGCCAGGTAGACGTAGCCGGACTCGTCCCGGTAGGCCAGGTCGCCGGACCAGAACATCCCGCCGGACATCCGTTCCGCGGTCGCCTCGGGATCGCCGTAGTAGCCGGCGAAGTATCCCGGACCCGTGGTGTTCACCAGCTCGCCAACGCATTCCTCCAGGTTGGTCACTCGGCCGGTGGCGTCAAATTCGGCTCGGGGACACTCCTTTGCAGTGGCCCGGTCGTACACCGCCACCCCGGGCCAGGGTGTGCCGATCGAGCCCGGGGGAGTGTCCTCACCTCGGGAGATCAGGACGGCGCCCTCGGTCGACCCGAAACCGTCGACCACCCGGGTATCGAACCGTTCCGCGAACTCGGCGATGTCACGTTCGGAGGCCTCGTTGCCGAACGCGACCCGGAGGGGGTTCTGTTCGTCGTCCCCCATCCTCGGAGTTCGAAGGACGTACGCGAGCGGCTTACCCACGTAGTTGAGGTAGGTGGCCCCGTACCGGCGAATGTCGGGCAGGAACCCGCTCGCCGAGAACCGCGGTGCCAGAGCCAGCGCCGCGCCGGAGACGAGCGCCACCGCGTATCCCGCGACCACGGCGTTGCTGTGGAACATCGGCATGGATTGGTAGCAGACGTCGTCCGGTCCGATCCCGAACCGCTGAGCGAGGTGCCCGCCGGAGTTCACCACCATGCGGTGGGTCATTCGGACGGCCTTCGGCGCACCGCTGGTCCCGGACGTGAAGATCAGCATGAAGGTGGCGTCCCCGGCGGTCTCGGCGACGCCCGTCACCACCGACGGCTGTCGGCTCCAGCACGCCGTCCAGTCGGGCGCGTCGGTGTCGATCACCCGCACCCCGGGTAGATCCAGGCCGGACAGGAGGGCGCGATGAGCGTGGTCGGTCAGTAGGAGCTGGCAGTCCGCTCGCTGGAGATCGGCGGCCAGGGCGGTGCCGCGGCGGGTGGTGTTGACTCCCACCGGCACGAAACCACCCAGGGCGCCAGCGTTCACGGCATAGAACATCTCCGGGGTGTTACCCATCAGCAGCCCGACATGAGCCGGGCGCGTCGGGTCGAGCAGGGCCCGGACGGCGTTCGCCCGCCGCCCGGCCCCGGCCACGACCATCCGCCAGCTCCAGATCCGGTCGCCGGTCATCAGTCCCGGGCGGTCCTGTCCGGCTCGCGCCCGCAGGTGGTCCCGCACGGTGGTCATGACCGGAATACCTGCCCGCCGTCCACGTTGAGGATGTGCCCGGTGACCCAGGCGGCCTCGTCGCTGAGCAGGTAGAGGCAGGCGCCCACCATGTCCTGCGGCTGGCCCAGCCGCTTGAGCGCCATGCCCTTCACCAGGTCCTTGCCGGCGTCACCGGCCTGCTTGCGGGTGGCCTCGGTGTCGGTCGGGCCGGGAGCGATGGCGTTGACCCGGATGCCCATGCCACCGAGTTCGTGCGCGAGTTGCTGAGTCAGCCCGTTCACCCCGACCTTGGCCAGGGCGTAGAAGCCCGCGTAGAGCCAGGCCGCCGTGGAGCTCTGGTTGACGATCGACCCGCCGCCTCGCTTCTGCAGGTGCGGGTAGACGGCCCGGGTGACCACCAGGGCACCGTCCATGTTCACCGACATGAACCTGCGGTAGTAGTCCCAGTCGACGGTGATGAGCAGGTCGAAGGCCATGTCGCCATAGATGGCGGCGTTGTTCACCAGGTGGTCGATCGATCAGCCGCGCTCCCCAGGCCGATTCGATGCGTTCGCGCGTCGCCGGGATGCCGCCGCCGGGTTCTCCGGCGACGACAATCAAGCGGACGGGACTGG
>JANNPJ010000739.1:0-3389 GCA_031400005.1 Kineosporiaceae bacterium
CCCGGGGCAAGCGCGCATGATCGTCGGGGAGTTGGCAGGGCCCGAAAGCCACATTTGAGAGTATCCAGCGGGCGTTGAGGGCTCCCTCAGCTTTCACTCAAGCGAAAGCAAAGATCAGGCTGAGGGTGCCGGTCGGGTCCCGGTGCCCGCGCCCGCGCTGGCGCAGGCGCCTTTGCTCGCGCCGGGGCCGGTCCCGGTCCCTTTGCTCGTGCCAGCGCCGGTCAACCGGCGCAACAGGCGACCCCAACCGCGGGTCGCCCGCGGGCGGTGCCGCAGCCGCTCCCGCTCGGTTGCCCGGTTCTCCGCGGCTCCCATCACCACCTGGACCTTTGCCCCACCGAGTCGGGAGCGGCCAAGTTCCAGCCGGCCGCCGGAGGCGATCGCGGCCCGCCGGACGATGTCCAGGCCCAACCCGCTGGAGCCGGCATTGCTGTGCCCCCGGGTGACGACGTCGGCTCCCGGTAGCCCCGGTCCGCCGTCCTGCACGGCGAGCGCGACCTCCCGGTTGGCCCCGGCATTCACCGTGACCTCGAGCGGCACCCCTTCCTCGGTGTGCGCGAAGACGTTGTCGATCAGCACATCGATGACGTCGGTCAGGTCGACGGCGTCGATTCGGGCCCAGGTCGGGCGCATCGGCAACCAGGTGCGCAACGAGCGGCCCTGCTCTTCGGCCAGCGCCGACCAGAAAGCCACTCGCTCGCCGACCACGGCGGCGACATCGCAGCGCGCGGTCACGTTCGCCCGGACGGGTCGGCGGGCATCCCGGACCACGGCGTCGACCGTCCGTTCCAGGTGGGCCACGTGCTGATCGAGCCGTTCAGCCAGTTCCGGATCGGTGATCGACTCGGTGTCCAGGCGGAGCGCGGTGACGGGTGTGCGGAGACGGTGCGACAGGTCCGCCACCGTCTCCCGCTCGGAAATCAGCAACTGCTCGATCCGGGCGGCGAGCCGGTTCAGCGCCCTGGCCATCGCGACTACCTCGGGGGGCCCGCGCTCGGCCGTTCGGGTCTCTAGCCGGCCCTCGTGCAGCGAATCAGCGGTCGCCGCAAGATCCTTGATCGGGGCACTGAGTCGACGGGCCAGGACATCCGCGGCTCCCACCGACAAACCCAGCAGCAGCAGCCCGAGACCGACCAGGATCCAGGTGACCCGGCTCACCCCGGTGTGCAATTCGGCGCTGGAGATCTTGGTTCGGACGACGGTCATACCGGCTTTTTGACCGTTGGCCGGGACATAAACCACCGCCTCGTCGCCGACTCGATCGGTGAAGGCGGCGCCGTTCAGGGCCTTGGCCAGCTGCGGGTCATTGTCGTCAACCACCTCGCCGAGCACCGTGCCGTCGGGCATGAAGATACTGATCGTCCCGAGCGGGGTAAGGGCGATGGCGGCGAGTTCCTTTCGGGCCGCGTCCGGGCCGGAACCGGCGGCCAGGGTGGCGAGGTTCTGTGCCTCGTTGGTGACGGCCGCGATCGTGCGTTCCTCCGCCAGCGAGCGCAGCAGCAGCGTCAGCGGGACCAGGAAGGCGAGAACGACCGCCGACGTGGTCGCCGCGACGAGCAGGGTGAGCCGCCAGCGCATCGGTTAGTGATCCTGGCCGGGCGCGACCAAACGGATCCCGACGCCGCGAGTGCTGTGCAGATAGCGCGGTTCGGCAGCGGATTCGCCGAGTTTGCGGCGGAGCCAGGAGAGGTGGACGTCGATGGTCCGGTCGCCGCCGCCGTAGGGCTGCTGCCACACCTCGGCGAGAAGTTCGCGCTTGCTCACCACTTCGCCTGCTCGCTGGGCCAGCGCGAGCAGCAGGTCGAACTCCTTGCGGGACAGCTCCAGCGGCTCGCCCTCCAGGGTCGCGACTCTGGTCCGGGCATCGAGTGCCAGCCCGCCGACCGTCAGCGGGCCCTCGGCCTTCTGCGGGCCGCCCCGGCGCAACACAGCACGGATCCGGGCGTCCAGGTGATCGGCGCCGAACGGTTTAGTGACGAAGTCGTCGGCGCCGGCGTCCAATGCCCGGACGGCGTCGGTGTCCTCCTCACGGGCCGTGACAACAATTACCGGAACGTCGCTGACGGCTCGCAACATGTTCAGGACTTGGATGCCGTCGACGTCGGGTAGCCCGAGGTCGAGCAAAACGACGTCAGGCCGATCGTCGATCACGGATTGCAGTCCTGGTAGACCACCAGGTTGCCACTGCACCGCGTGACCTCGATCGGTCAACGCACGAGAGAGGGCCGCACGGATTCCCGCGTCGTCCTCGATGATCAGGATGACCGCCACATGCCGACGCTACCGTCTGTAGGCGCGACTCGGAGATTCCGATTGCCCTGATCTACCCCCGGATGGCCGAGCGGTCAGATTTTGTAAGCGGGTGATCACCGTCTGCACGCGGCTCTGTCTCCCCTTTCCCAGGTGTTTCACCGTCGTCACCCGCTCGCCCGATCGTCGCCCGATCGCTTCTCGATGACTTCTCGATCAACCCAGAGCCGCCCTTGCCTGCAGTTCGCTCTGCGCGAAAGGAATAGCCATCGGCAGCACAAGGTTGAGTCGGACGGGCTCAATTTAGGTCAGCCCCGAGTTGACAGCTTCGGGATTGGACCTCAACCTGAGTCCGGGGCACTCATCTTTTACTCGGAAGGAACGACACCATGGCAAGAGCGGTAGGCATCGACCTGGGGACGACGAACTCGGTCGTCTCCGTCCTGGAGGGCGGCGAGCCCACCGTCATCGCGAACGCCGAAGGAGGCCGAACCACTCCGTCCGTCGTCGCGTTCGCCAAGTCCGGCGAGGCACTGGTCGGCGAGGTCGCCAAGCGCCAGGCGGTCACAAACGTTGAGCGAACCATCCGCTCCGTGAAGCGTCACATCGGTACCAACTGGTCGGTCGAGATTGACGACAAGAAGTACACCGCGCAGGAGATCTCGGCCCGCATTCTGCAGAAGCTGAAGCGGGATGCGGAGGAGTACCTGGGCGAGCCGGTCACCGACGCGGTGATCACGGTTCCGGCGTACTTCAACGACGCGCAGCGCCAGGCCACCAAGGAGGCCGGTGAGATCGCGGGCATGAACGTGCTCCGGATCATCAACGAGCCGACCGCCGCCGCGCTGGCCTACGGCCTGGACAAGGGCAAGGAGAACGAGCGCATCCTGGTCTTCGACCTCGGTGGCGGCACGTTCGACGTCTCCCTGCTGGAGGTCGACATCGAGGAGGGTGGCCGCTCGGTCATCCAGGTGGTTGCCACCCACGGCGACAACCTGCTCGGTGGTGACGACTGGGACCAGCGGATCGTCGAGCACCTCATCAAGGAGGTCAAGAACACCGCAGGCGTCGACCTCTCCAAGGACAAGATCGCCCTGCAGCGTCTTCGCGAGGCGGCCGAGCAGGCCAAGAAGGAGCTC
>JANNPJ010000749.1:0-27889 GCA_031400005.1 Kineosporiaceae bacterium
GCGAAGTAGTTGCCGGTCTCGACCCAGTTACCAGGCTTGCCATCACCGGAGGAGTGCAGGGTGCGGCCACAATCGACCTGCCAATCAGCACGTAGTGGGCTAGGCGGCGATCTTGGCGGCGTTGCCCTGGTCGACTGGACGGTGATGGCCCTGCGGGTCGGTCCAGAGGGCCATTTTCGAATGATCACCGGAAATTGACGTCCGGCGATGGTGGGCGCGAGCACCACACCCATTGGTACTGCGATCAGTCGACGGTGATCAGGCGGGTGCTGCCCCCGGTCGGGGCCACCAGCAGGGGCTGGACCTGACCGAATCCGCGAACCAACCGACGCCGCTGAGCGACCAGGACGATGTCCGGTTGATCCTGCAGGGCCTTCGCCGTCTGCGGGTCGGTGACAACCGTGCCGGGCTGCGCCAAGGCGGTCAGCCGACTGGCCAGGTTCACCGTGGTGCCATAGACATCGCCGAGGCTGCGCAGCACCGGGCCGTGCGCGATGCCCACCCGGACGTCCGGCACCAGGTCGTCGATCGCCATCCGTTCGGAGATCGACAACGCGATCACCGCACCGGCGACCGGTTCAGGGGCGATGAAAAGCACCTCGTCCCCCACCGTCTTGACCACCCGGCCGCCACCGGTGGTGACGACGTCCGCAGACAAGCCCTCGAAACGCTGTACCAGGCGGCTCAATTCGCGCCGCGGCAACCGCCGTGACAGCCGGGTATAGGAGACCAGATCGGCGAAGCCGACGGTGAGGTCGATCTCCGCCTCGGCCGACTCGTCCAACCGGCTGACCGCCCCGGCCAGCTGACGTCGGAAAGAATAGATCAGCAGGTGCTCCAGCTCCGGCGTGAGCTGCTGAATCACCTTCAGCGGGTCCTCCGCCACACCGCTCGGGCTGCGCTCGGCGAGGTTCTCCATCAGCGCCTCGATCTGCCAGCTCACCAACCGGTCGGTGTTCTGGCCGAGCGCCCGGGCGCAGGCGATCGCCGTCTCCTCATCGATCAGGTCATCGCGAACCAGGCCGACCACCCGATCCAGTGCTTCCCGATCGGCATCGGTAAACGCCAGGTCCTGGTCTCCGACACCCGGAAAGCCCAGGGCGCGCCAGAATTTCCGGGCTGACAGCAGGGATATCCCGACGGCCCGGGCGACCTCACGTCGACGTAACGTTCTGGGACCTCCGAGCAGTTGGCTGATGAAATCTTCGCGCTCGCTCACGTTTGGCGCTCGTTGGACGTGCCGCCACCGACCGGACCGCGGTACTCGTCGTCGAAGGCGTCGTCCAATGATCGGGCCAGCCCCGGATCCACGTCGTCCGCCCCCTCTACTCCCCGAAGGTCATCCGAGAGCCGGTGCAGTGTGTGCTGGACCAGCTCCACCTTGGGTATGTCGTCCAGCTTGAGCTGCCCCTGCTCACCGGCGGATTCGACCACCAACGTGCCACAGCCAAGCATCCGTTCGAGGATATTGTGGCTGAACGAGACGTCGTTGAGGCGGCTCAGCGGCATGTCATGGCCGGACCGATTGAACACCCCGGTGCGGATGATCAGCCGCCGGGTGGTGATCGTGTACGTCGTGTTCGCCCAGACCACCAGCGGCCACACCGTCCAGCGGATCGCGACCACGGCCCCGAGCGCGCCGACCACCAGCCACGGCCAGGGCCCGCCCGGAATCAGGAAGGACAGCCCGAACAGCGCCACCACCAGGACGAAGACCAGGAACGGCCCGAAGAGCACCTTGACATGACGGCGCAGGACGAGCACGAGCTTCTCGTCGTCCGCAAGTAGCTGCTGTCCGAATCCCATCCCCTGATCATGCCCGTTCCGAGGGGCGGATGTGCACCACGTCACCCGCCGACAACGCATGGACTCGACCGTCCGGGTTCTCCGGCTGTTCCCGGACCAGCAACCGACCCTCGTCGTCGACGCCATCGGCCAGTCCCTCGAGCGTCGTCCCGTCCGGTAAATGCGCCCGGACCAGACGCCCGATCGTGCTGCAGCGCTCTCGATAGACCGCGGCCAGATCGAGCGGCCGGCCGCCGTCTATAGGCGCCTCCGCCGGGTAGGCGGCGGTGAAGTCCCGGTAGCGATCCGCCAGCGCGCGCAACACGGCCCGCAACACGGTGTCGCGATCGGTGATCGCCGAACCGGCCAGCTTCAGCGAGGTCGCGGTCGGCACCGGCAGCTCATCGACGTCCTGGCTGACGTTGATGCCCAACCCGACCACGACCGCGAATCCGCTCGGCTCCGCACCTGTCTTCTGATCTGGCCTGGAGTCCGTCTGCACGACCTCGGCGAGCAGGCCGGCGACCTTTCCCGGCTCGGCCGATCCGGGGACCGGGACCAGGACGTCGTTCGGCCATTTGAGCGTCGCGGGCAATCCACAGGTCCGGATCAGCGCATCGGTGACAGCGACCCCTGCCATCAGCGTCAGCCAGGACCAACAGTCCTGTGGCACCGCGTGGATGGACGGTCGCAACAGCACGGACACGGCCAGCCCGGCTCGTGGCGGCGCGTTCCAGGTCCGGTCCCGTCGTCCTCGCCCGGCACTCTGGTGGTCGGCCACCAGCACGACACCCTCGGGCTCGCCGGCCCTGGCCCGCTCGGCCAGGTCGGCGTTGGTGGAGCCGGTCTGCGCGACGACGTCCAGGCTGCGCCAGGTCGGGTGCGGACCGGCGGTCAGTGCCTGCCGGAGCGCGGCCGCACGCAACGGCGGTCGGGACAGGTCCTGCCACTGGTCGGTCACGCACACCAGCCTAGGAGCCCTGGTCGCTCACCATGGCGCCGGGACTGGGCAGGAGTGCGACTTGCGGCGGTGTGACGCTCATCCCGAATCAACCCGTCCGTGCTCCGCGCGCGCGGGCTAGGCTCCCTTGGCCAGCGCGATTTCGGCGTCGGCAGTCACAGGTTTCCGAGCAAGGAGAACGCGATGCCGAACCCGGCGAAGATCGGTGGAACCGAGGTCCCCGAGGACATCGACATCCACACCACCGCCGGCAAGCTCGCGGACTTCACCCGGCGGCACGAGGAGCACGTGCACGCGGGTTCGGCGCGGGCGGTGGAGAAGCAGCACGCCCGAGGCAAGAAGACGGCCCGGGAACGGATCGAGGAACTGCTCGACGAGGGCTCGTTCGTCGAGCTGGACGGGCTGGCCCGGCACCGCTCGCGGGCCTTCGACCTGCACAAGAACCGCCCCTACGGGGACGGTGTGGTGACCGGGTACGGCACCGTGGACGGCCGCCAGGTGTGCATCTTCGCCCAGGACTTCACTGTCTTCGGCGGCAGCCTCGGCGAGGTCTTCGGGGAGAAGATCGTCAAGGTGATGGACCTGGCGATGAAGATCGGCTGCCCGGTGATCGGGATCAACGACTCCGGTGGCGCGCGAATCCAGGAGGGTGTCGCCTCCCTCGGCCTGTACGGGGAAATCTTCCGGCGGAACGTGCATGCCAGCGGGGTGATCCCGCAGATCTCACTGATCATGGGGCCGTGCGCAGGCGGGGCTGTCTACTCACCGGCGATCACCGACTTCATCGTGATGGTCGACCAGACCTCGCACATGTTCATCACCGGTCCGGACGTGATCAAGACGGTGACCGGTGAGGAGGTGGCGTTCGAGGAGCTGGGTGGGGCCCGGACGCACAACTCGCGCAGCGGGAACGCGCATTACCTGGGCGCCGACGAGTCGGACGCACTGGACTACGTCAAGGCGCTGCTGTCGTACCTGCCGAGCAACAACCTCTCCGAGCCGCCCGTGGTTGAAGTCGACGAGGTAGACCTGTCCCCGGACGACTTCCTTGACACCTTCATCCCGGACTCGGCCAGTCAGCCGTACGACATGCAGGAGGTCATCGACCGGGTCCTGGACGAGGGCGAGTTCCTCGAAGTCCAGCCGCTGTTCGCGCCCAACATCATCGTCGGGTTCGGCCGGGTGGAGGGCCATCCGGTCGGGGTGGTGGCCAATCAGCCGCGGCAGTTCGCAGGGATCCTGGACATCGACGCCTCGGAGAAGGCGGCCCGGTTCGTCCGCACCTGCGATGCCTTCAACGTCCCGGTCCTCACCTTCGTCGACGTGCCAGGCTTCCTGCCCGGCACCGACCAGGAATGGAACGGCATCATCCGGCGCGGCGCGAAACTGATCTACGCGTACGCCGAGGCCACCGTCCCGCTGGTCACGATCATCACCCGAAAGGCGTACGGCGGCGCCTACGACGTGATGGGCTCCAAGCACCTCGGTGCCGACATGAACCTGGCCTGGCCGACCGCGCAGATCGCGGTGATGGGCGCCCAGGGCGCGGTGAACATCCTCTACCGCTCCGAATTGAAGGACGCCGCTGCCGCCGGTGAGGACGTCGACGCGGCCCGCCAGCGATTCGTCACCGAGTACGAGGACACCCTGGCCAACCCGTACATCGCGGCCGAACGCGGGTACATCGACGGCGTGATCGCACCGTCCGACACCCGCCCGCAGGTGATTCGTGCGCTGCGAGCACTGCGAACCAAACGCGGGACGCTGCCGCCGAAGAAGCACGGGAACATTCCACTGTGAGTACTGATCAGCCCCGTCCCCAGCTGCGGGTGATTCGCGGCGACGCCACCGACGAAGAGATCGCCGCGCTGCTCGTGGTGCTGGCCGCCCGCAGCGGTGGTGCTGCCGATCCCCCGGCTCGCCGGTCCACCGCCGCCTGGGCGGATCGAGCAGCGCTGGTCCGCAGCCCGGTTCGACCCGGGCCGAATGCCTGGCGGGCCTCTGGCTGGCCTCGATGAGCGACCCGGCGACCTCGTCGCTTGGTGACCCGGCGAGCGCTTCGGCTGCCGCTCCGGTGGGCGAATCGGAGAGGCCGGGTTGGTCACTGGTGCTCGCCTCGGCGTCCCCGGCCCGGCTGTCCACGCTGCGCTCGGCGGGGCTACGTCCCGAGGTCCGGGTTTCCGCGGTGGACGAGGCCGCGTTGCTGACCAGTACCGGTGCCACCGATCCGGAGCAGGTGCCGCTGCTCCTGGCGAAGGCGAAGGCGGAGGACGTCGCGGCCGGGCTCGAGCGGGAGGCGATCGTTCTCGGCTGTGACTCGATCCTCGATCTGGACGGCGTCGCACTCGGCAAACCCACTGACGCGCAGGACGCCGTCCATCGGTGGCAGAAGATGCGCGGGCGAAGCGGCTCGCTACGAACCGGACACTGGCTGATCGATCTGCGTTCAGCTCCGGCCAGTGGCGGACCGCGTTCAGTCGGCGCGACCTCAGTCACGACCGTGCATTTCGCCGATCTGAGTGACGACGAGATCGAGGCTTACGTGGCGACCGGCGAGCCGTTGCACGTGGCAGGGGCCTTCACGGTCGACGGGCTGGGCGGGGCCTTCGTCACGAAGATCGAGGGCGACTTCCATGGCGTGGTCGGTGTCTCGCTGCCGCTGTTGCGAACTCTGCTGGGCGACCTCGGCGTCCCCTGGCCGACCCTCTGGCCCTCTTCGACGCCTTGACTCGGCAGTGAGTGACTTGGTCGGGAGCACGCCAGCGCGGGCAGCCGTGCATGATCGCGGGTGGTCGGGGGCGAAGGTCGAGGAGCGGGCCTCTAGGCCTCCAGGAGGGACTGGGCCCAGTAGCCGCCGTCCTCGACGCCCGGCGGCACCGCCCAGAGGCCGGACCCGGTATGCACCAGGTACTCGGCCAGCAGTTCCTGGGACGCGAGCCGCCGCTGCATCGGCACGTACTGGGTGCGCGGATCACGGCAGAACGCAATGAAGAACAGGCCCGCATCGAGCCGGCCAAGCCCGTCCGAGCCGTCGACGTACGAGTACCCGCGCCGGAGGATGTGGTGCCCATCGTTGCTGTCCGGGTGCACGAGCCGGACATGGCTGGTCGGCGGCAGGGCCGACACCTGGACCTTGTCGCGCTCCTGCGAGCCGCCGAGCGGAGCACCCGACAGCTTGGTCCGGCCGATCAACTGCTCCTGCTCGCTCAACGACGTCCGGTCCCAGGTCTCGATCCGCATCGCGATTCGGCGCGCGACCAGGAACGTCCCGCCGTCCAGCCAGGCCGGCGACCCGTCCTTGGCGGCGTCCACCCAGACGTGCTGCGCGAGCAGGTCATGGTCGTTCCCGCCGATGTTCTCGGTGCCGTCCTTGAAGCCAAAAAGGTTGCGCGGGGTCATCTCGTTCGGGGTGGTGGACGACGTCTTGCCGAACCCGAGCTGGCTCCATCGAACGGTCGCGGTGCCGAAGGCGATCCGGACCAGGTTGCGGATCGCGTGCACGGCGATCTGCGGATCGTCAGCGCAGGCCTGGACGATGAGGTCGCCGCCGGTGCGCTCCGGATCCAGCCGGTCACCGGCGAAGCGGGGCAGCTCGATCAGCGCCTCCGGGCGCTGCGAGCGCAGTCCGAATCGATCGGTGCCCTCGGACTCGAAGAAGCCCGGACCGAGGCCCAGGGTGAGGGTCAGCCGAGTGGCGGGCAGCCCGATCGCCTCGCCGGTGTCGTCCGGCGGCGACTCCGGCACGCCGGGGATCGCGCCCTCCCCCACCTCACGGCCGGCGGTCATCCGCTGGGCGGCGTCCGTCCAGGCCTTGAACAGCCGCACCACGGCAGCCCGGTCGGAGGTGGTCAGGTTTAAGGCCACCGTGTGCATGCGGTCCTGCACCGGGGTCGCGATCCCGACCTGATGGGGACCGAAGAAGGGGACGACGTCCGGCCGGGTCCAGGCCGGTGCGACTCCTTCGGCGCCAGACGCGGGTAGCCCGCCGACGGCAACGGCTCCTACCCCGGCGATGGCGGCGCCGGCCGTCGCCGCACCGACTCCGATAAGACCCCGCCTGCTGATCGCACTCATTTCGATGGTGCCCTCGCTTCTGATCCGGTGGGTCGGTCGTGACCGAGTCAGGCGGTGGTCACGACGGCGGCCGCAAGGTGGCTGAGGGGTTCGGCCAGCGCATCGACGGCGGCGGACAGCTTGTCCCGGGTGGGCTTCTCGACGGTTTCGTAGCTGGGGAATTCGGTGACGCCGGGGCCGGTCCGGACGGCGTCCAATTCCTTCTGCAGCGCGGCGAAGGTGGTGTCCAACTGCGTGGCCAGGTCCGGCTGGGACTGTGCGACGACCGGCTTGAGCAGGTCGTAGACCTTCTTGGCGCCCGTCACGTTGGCCTGGAAGTCGACCAGGTCGGTGTGGCTGAAGGCCTCTTCCTCGCCGGTGATCTTTCCGGTGGCGACCTCGTCGAGCAGTTCCTTGGCGCCGTTGGCCATCGAGGTGCCGCTGATGTCGGCGGACGGCACCCGGGAAATCAGGTCCTCCAGGTTGGCTACCAGCCGGTCGGCGTACGCGTTCAGGCCAGCGGTGGAGTTCTTCACCCACAGACCCTTCTCGATCACGTGCCAGCCGGTCCACTTCTGGCCGGCTTCGAGGTCCGCCTCGCGCATGTCCATCTCGGGATCGAGGTCACCGAACGCCTCGGCCACGGGTTCGACGCTCTCCCAGCCGACCCGGCTCGCCGCGTAGAGCGACTTGGCCTTGGCGACGTCGCCGGCGGCGATCGCGGCCTGCAACTCCTTGGTCAGCTTCAGCGAGTCGGCAGACCCGGCGGCGACGTAGGCGCGGTACGCGGTCACGGCCGCCTGGATACGGCTGTCCGCCTGGACCGCTTTGCTCGAGCCGGTCACCTTGATCGACGTCTTGATCCCGTCACCGATGTCACCCGGCCGGCAACGGACGACGTACTCGCCGGCGGGCAGCTCGACAGTGAGTTTCACCTTGGTTCCGGGGCCGATGTTCTCCCGCTCACCGACGGTTGAGCCGTTCGGTCGCAACACGTAGATCTCGGTGCCCTTGCTGCCGACGTTGTCCACCTCGAAGGTGGTGATACCGGAGGTGAGGGCGGTGTTGTTGGGCGTGCACTCGGTCTCCGACGCCTTCACCGTGACCCCTGATCCGGCGGACGAGTCCGAGCAAGCCGAGAGGGCGAGCACGGCGGCAGCGGTCACCGCGACGGCAGCTGCGGGACGGGATGTTGCGAACACGGGAGACCTCATCACTGAACGGGGGCGGTTCAAAACCTCCCTCGTAATTTCATCCGACATAGGTAAGGCTCACCTAAGAACTCTTTCTCGTCAATTCCCTGTCCGAGCTGGCTGGCTCACGAATTCCCGACGAGTGACGGCTTGCTCGGCCACCGGCTGAGTCCGAGACTGATCGCATGGGCCCAGCTGTAGAGGACGGCGGACGCCTCGGGCCGGCGCCATTCGCACCTGGCGCGAGGCTGGCGACGGCGTTACCGGACGCACCCGGCGACAGCTCCGGGGCCGTCGACGCGCCAGAATCCGGGGCGGATCCGGTGGATTCCGCACCCAATCCGGCATCGGATCCGGCATCCGATCCGGTAGTCACTTCGGTCGCCCATCCGACGCCGGAGCGGATCCGGAATCCGCTGCTCGATCCGGAGGGGGACGACACCCGCCGACCGGTGATCGCCGTACCCGCCGAGATGTCGCGGTGGGTGGTGATGCTGCACACAACCCAGCTCGTCGCCCTCATTGTCGCCATTCTGGCGGTATTGCCCCTTGGTCTTGCCGAACCCAGGCTGGTCCTTTCCTATTGCGCGCCGATCGTCCTGATCTGCACCGCTGCGCTATTCACCAGTGCCGCCCGCCGGGATCGGGACCAGACCGGCCTGCCCTCCGCCTGGACGCTGTTCGCCATCGCGATGACCGGGATCGCCGTCACGATCCTGCTGCGCGCTGTTCTCGGTGGCGATCAGTTGGGCAGACCAGCGGCGGCAGCGCTGACCGCCTGCTCACTGGTGGAGTTGACGGCGGTCTGGCTACTGCTGCGCGGCCGCTCACCACGCTGGGCGCCGAGCACCGGATGGGACGGCTCGGTCGTCGCCCTCGGGGCGATCGCGATCGGGATCGGCGTCTTCGAACTATCGGTGACCTTCAGCCGGATCAACGCCGGTCCGACCGCGGCCGAACTGACCTGGATGCTCGCGGAGATCGCTCCGTTCATCGCCGTCCTCACCGCCCTGGCGATCACTGCGCCACCGCCACGCCCGCAACTCCTGCGGCTGGCCGGCGGGCTAACCGTCGTCACCCTGGCCGACGTCCTCGCACTCACCCTGAACGGGATGCCGGCGCTGCTCACCCCGGTGCTCAGCGACGACGCGGAAAACCTGCTCGCCCGGCTGCTCGGGCTCCTGGCGCTGGGTGGGTACGCCGCCCTCGGCCTCGGCGCCACCGACCTGACCAGCGGACGGCGAGCGGACCGGCGACGACGCCCAGGGGCTCGCAGCGGGTCACTGGCCGGCGGCATCGTGGTGGCCTGCACGGTGATCGTGGCCGCAGCGGTGATCGATGACCGGGCACCTCGAGTCGCTGCCGGCCTGGCTCTGGCCTGCCTTGGCATCGCCCTGGCCAGAACCCGCCGGGCGCTGCGCGAAGTACAGCACATTGGCCGAACCGACCTCAGGCCCCGCACCGATGACCTGACCGGTCTGGCCAACCGCCGAGCGCTCTCGGAGGCACTGGCCGGCGACCGGCATCCAGCGGGCGACCCGAACACCGGTGGGGCCGGCTGGGCCGGGTGGGCCGAGGAGATCGCCCTGCTCCTGGTGGACCTGGACCGGTTCAAGGACGTCAACGACGGTCTCGGGCACGAAGCGGGTGACCGGCTGCTGACCGAGGTCGGGGCCCGGTTGCGAACCGCGCTGCGACCGACCCAACTGCTGGCCCGGCTCGGCGGTGACGAATTCGCCATCGTTCTGCCGGCCGCCGACGCTGAACAGGCCCGCCGGGTCGCCGAGGGTTTGCAGGCCTGCCTGCGTGAACCGTTCGAGATCGATGGCTCCCGGCTGCATGTGCAGGCCAGCATCGGGATGGCCACCTGCCACCCGTCCCGCGGCGAGCCGAAGGACCTCCTGCGACAAGCGGACGTCGCGATGTACCAGGCGAAGGCAAGCGGCACAGGGATCGAGCTGTTTGACGCCGAGCGCGACGAAGGAGGTCCCGAACGGCTACGCCGAACGGATGAACTGCGCGAGGCCCTGCAGCGCGGCGATATCGAGGTACACGTTCAGCCGCAGGTCGACCTGCGGACCGGTTTGATCACCGGCGCCGAGGCACTGGCTCGGTGGCGACACCCTGAGGACGGCGTGTTGCTGCCGGACTCGTTCCTGCCACTTGCCGAGCACACCGGGCTGATGCGACCCGTCGCCGCCGTCGTCCTGGATCGGGCCCTGGAGGCCTGCGCCACCTGGTGGGCAGCCGGCCACCAGGTTCCAGTCAGCGTCAACCTGGGCGCCGACGACCTGCGCGATCCCGAACTGCCCGGCCGGGTCACCGACGTCCTGCGCCGGTACAACCTGCCCGCCGATGCGCTCCGGGTCGAGATCACCGAGCAGGCGCTCCTCACCGACCCCGCGGCCGCAACCCTGGTTCTCGCTCGCTGGCGAGCCGACGGCATCGCGGTGGCCATCGACGACTTCGGAACCGGCTACTCCTCGCTGTCCTACTTGCGGGAACTTCCGATCGATGAGGTGAAGCTGGACCGCGCGTTCATCGCCGACATCCGCCGCCCAACCACCTCAACGATCGTCAGGCACACGGTGGCGATGGCACACGGACTCTGGGCCCGGGTGGTGGCCGAAGGGATCGAAGACGAAGCGACCGCACGGATCGTCACCGACCTCGGGTGTGACGTCGGACAAGGTCTGTACTTCGGCGCCGCGATGACCACACCCGAGTTCATTGCCCGGTTGCAGGCAGAGCCACGCTGAGCCTGCCGGGTGCAGACAGCGCCAGCCTGAACCCTGCCCGGGTGCAGGCAGGGCCACGCTGAACACTGGGGCACAGTGGGCGTTATGGGCTCGGTGGGCGATATGGGAGCTGCGAGCGGGGACTTTAGGTTGGCCGCGCCGACTGGGCTACCTTGGCTGTCTATGGCGCCTCCGCCGCAAACCCCCAGGAACCGCGGGCGCCGCTCCGAAGCCCCACTGAACGGTCTGGACCGCGAGGACCAAACCGGACAGCAATCCGGACCGGCGCCCGCGGTCGATGGCAGCCGGGCCTCCGAGTCGGCTCCGGCTGCGGCTGATCTGCACCCTCGTCCATACCCTGGCCCCGAGGCCAGCTCCCTGCCGCGGGTAGACCCTGGGGCGCCGGTACTGAGCCGCCGGGCCGCTCGAGCGCAACGCGAGGCGCTCGCCGCACTCGAGGCCCAACAGGCAGGACCGGCCCACCAGGTGGGACGGGGCGAAGCCGCTCGAACCGGATCCTGGCAAGCACCCACCGACCAGTCCCAGGCCGAGCAGGCGTGGAAACAGCGGCTGCCCCCCGCCCAACCCGACCTCCGGCGCGCCTCCGGCAGGCCGACCTCCGGGGATAGGTCAGGACCTGCCGACCAGACCCACGTCGGGCAGGCCTGGCCCCAGGGGCAACCATTCGACGTCCCACCCGAAACCCGACGCGGCACCATCAGACCGACGCCTGACGCCCGACGCGCCAACGCCAGAACGGCACTGTCCGACCAGACCCAGATCGGGCAGGCCTGGACCCAGGGCCAACCACCCGGCGTCCAACCCGGCCTCCACCCCGGCGTCCAACCCGGCCTCCAACCCAGCAGCCAACCCGAGGTCCGACGCGCCACCGCCGGAGCGGCACCCGCCGACCAGACCCAGGTTGGCCAGGCCTGGGGCTTTCAGCCGCCCACCCAACCCGCTCGGATCGACCAACGAGACCCGCGGCAGAACGCTGCCCTGGCGCCTCCGGGCCGGTCCGGGCCGACTCCCGCAGTGGGTCACCGGGCTTCGCCGGGTGGTTACGCCGGCGCCGAGCCGAACGTGGTTGCCCCCCGGCCTCGACGCGATCCGCAGGATCCGGCCGACCGGCCGGAGCCGGAGGACGACCCGCAGACCAAACGACGTCGCCGTCTCGTCGCCATTTGGCTGACCATCGCGGCACTGCTGCCTGCGGCCTGGTCCGCCACCGCGTTCATCGATTCGAGCAACGCCGTGATCGCCGGGCTGGCCGGCGTCGCCCCACTGGTCAGCGTGCTCGCACTACCGGTGATCGCGGTGGGGGTGGCGAGCAAGCATCTGGTGCCGACCGCGATCGCGGTGGTGGCGGCGCTGCTGCCGTGGACCCTGGTCACCAGCTATGCGGCTGCCGGGCCCGGGGTGCACGAGGCCGGCAAGAACCGCACGCTGCGGGTGATGTCCGTGGACGGCGCGAACGGCCGGGCCAGCGCCAAGGACATCGTCCAGGTCACCCGGCTCTATGACGTCGACGTCATTGTGGTCACCGATCTGACCAGCGAGCAGGCCCACGACCTGACCGTTGCCGGGCTCAACTCGCTGGCCCCGTCCCGCTGGGTCGACGTGACGGCCACCGGTGGGAACGGAATCGGGCTGTGGTCCCGCCCGGAGGTCAGTACTCAGGCGCCGATCACCGGGCTGAGCCAGGCGGGCATCGACGGCGTGATCGAGACCGGAGTGACCCCCATTGGGATCAGCGTCGTCCAGCTCGCCGGCGAGCCGCTGCGACCGGGCCGAGGCTGGCGCTCAGACCTTGCCCTGCTGGCGAGCCGGAACCCGCCGGTCAAGGACAGTTTCATCGTCGGGAGTCTGAACGCCGGCCCGTGGCAGCCGGCCTTCCGCACGCTGGTCGGCTCGAAGTGGCGCGACGCCGCCGATGTGGTCGGCCAGGGACTGCGGCCAACCTGGCCGGCCTGGTCACCACTGCCGATCGCTCCGGTCGACCATGTGCTGGCCAGCTCCGGACTCGGTGTCGCGGACGCCGAGACCACGAGCATCGCCGGCAGTGGTCACCGAGCCCTGATCGTCACCCTGGTCGTGCCGCAGCAGCCGGGCGACTGATCGGGCGCACCCCTGATCACCCGGCTCGGCCGGCCGCCTTCAACTGCGCCTCGTACTGGACCCGCACGTCGTCCATGTCCAGTTCTCTGACCTGGCCGAGGATCCCTTGCAGGGCGTCCTCGGGCAGCGCACCGGGCTGGCCGAAGACCGGGATGCCGTCGCGGTAGACCACCAGGGTCGGGATCGACGTCACGCCGTACTGAGCCGCGAGTTCCTGCTCGGCCTCGGTGTCGACCTTGGCGAACACCGCATCCGGGTGCTTTTCGGCGACCCGTTCGAAGATCGGACCGAACCGCAGGCACGGACCACACCAGGCAGCCCAGAAGTCGATCAGGACAATGCCCTCGGCGATCGTCGCGTCATGGTTGTCTTGGGTCAAAGTCACAGTAGCCACGCCTGCTCAACCGCTCCCTTCGCAGCGCAATTCCCGATCAGCTGTTGCCCACAGACCGCGCCCACAGCGTGTGTGGTGCACCACTTCCGGCACCGGCAGGCGGATGGTTGACCGGCGATACGCTCTCGTGACCGGAAGGAGCCCGATGACGACGCCGCCCACGGCCCGGAGCACGACGCACAGAACGATCACCAAGGTGCTCATCGCCAATCGCGGTGAGATCGCCGTCCGGATTGCTCGCGCTTGCCGCGACGCCCAGATCGCCTCCGTGGCGGTGTACGCCGACCCGGATCGGGACGCGGTGCACGTCACGGTCGCCGATGAGGCGTATGCGCTGAACGGCAGCACACCCGCGGACACCTACCTGATGGTGGCGAAACTGCTCGACATCGCGGCCCGGTCGGGCGCTGATGCCGTGCACCCGGGCTACGGGTTCCTGGCCGAGAACGCCGACTTCGCGGCGGCGGTGATCGCCGCCGGGCTGATCTGGATCGGACCGCCGCCGTCGGCCATCGACTCGCTCGGCGACAAGGTCAAGGCCCGGCACATCGCGCTGCGAGCCGGCGCTCCGCTGGTGCCCGGCACCTCCGAGCCGGCCGAAGGCGCCGACGAGATCGTCGCCTTCGCCAAGGAGTACGGCCTGCCGATCGCGATCAAGGCTGCCTACGGCGGTGGCGGGCGTGGCCTCAAGGTGGCCCGCACGCTTGAGGAGATCCCGGAACTGTTCGAGTCCGCTACCCGCGAAGCGATCGCGGCCTTCGGTCGCGGCGAGTGCTTCGTCGAGCGCTTCCTCGATCACCCTCGGCACGTCGAGACCCAGTGCCTGGCCGATGCGTACGGCGCGGTGGTGGTGGTCTCGACCCGGGACTGCTCGCTGCAGCGGCGCAACCAGAAACTCGTCGAGGAGGCGCCTGCGCCCTTCCTCAGCCTCGAGCAGACCGCCGAGCTGTACCGCGCGTCCAAGGCAATCCTCGCCGAAGCGGGCTACGTCGGTGCCGGGACCTGCGAGTTCCTGGTCGGCCCGGACGGCACCATCTCCTTCCTTGAAGTGAATACCCGGCTGCAGGTGGAACACCCGGTGACCGAGGAGGTCACCGGCATCGACCTGGTTCGAGAGCAGTTCCGGATCGCCGCCGGAGAGCCGCTGGGCTACGACGACCCGCAGATCCGTGGGCACTCGATCGAGTTCCGGATCAACGGTGAGGACGCCGGCCGCAACTTCCTCCCGCAGCCCGGCACGGTGCGGGTCTGGCAGCCGCCGAGCGGTCCGGGGGTCCGGTTGGACTCCGGGGTCGTCGCGGGCTCGGTGATCGGTGGCGGCTTCGACTCGATGCTCGCGAAGCTGATCGTCACCGGCCGGGACCGGCAGCAGGCGATCGAGCGTTCCCGGCGGGCCCTGGCCGAGTTCACGATCGAGGGGATGCCGACCGTGCTGCCCTTCCACCAGGCAGTGGTCAGCGACCCGGCGTTCGCCCCGAGCGACCCGGACGCGGCGTTCACCATTCACACCCGCTGGATCGAGACGGAGTTCGACAACACCATCCCGGCCTGGACGCCGCAGGCCGGTGACCTGGATGTGGAGGACGACGACGCTCAGATTCGCGAACGGATCGTCGTCGAGGTCGGCGGTAAGCGGCTGGAGGTGGTGCTGCCGGGCGGGCTCGGGGTGGGTTCCGGGCCCAAGGCCTCGACGAAGAAAGGACCCAAGCGCTCGGGCCGGGCCAAGGCGGGCACCGCCGCCGGTGGTGGCGATGGGCTGACCTCGCCGATGCAGGGCACGATCGTGAAGGTGGCCGTCGAGGAGGGCCAGCAGGTCGAGGCAGGTGAGCTGGTCGTCGTCCTGGAGGCAATGAAGATGGAGCAGCCGCTGACCGCGCACAAGGCCGGGATCGTCACCAGCCTGGCCGCCGAGGTCGGCCAGACCGTCACCTCCGGCGCCCAGATCTGCGAGCTCAAAGGCTAACCCGCTCCCCCTTTCCACGCGTGATCTTGCACGAAGTGACACTTTGGCCCGCTGGCGGCTAGCGAAGTGTCGCTTTGTGCAAGATCACGGCGGGTTTTCGGTAACACGGCACCGGGTTTGGGCCTGGCAAATCTAGATTGTTACCCGTCCAGGTCGCCCTCCAGCGGAGGCAGCCACGGATCGACCTCGATCGACAGCAGCCGGACTACTCCCGACTCCAAACGTGCCTCCACGTGCCATGCGCCTAGCACCCCGGCCCCCACATGTGCCCGGTACTCGTCACGGTCACCGTACGGACGGACCAGAGCATCCCAACCATCACCAAATACCCGGAAGATCACCTCAAGGTCACTGTTGGCGAACTGGACCCACGACGGTGACGACCCCTCGGGCAGGGCCACCTTCAGTGCATCCCAGAAATCCCCGGTCGCCTCGACCCGGTACCTCACGAAGCGCGGCGCTGCTGCCTTGCCGCAGCCCGAGCCTCAAGCCGCAGGAAAACGCTGCGCTGCGGCTCCGGCATGGCGTCGATCTCGTCCAGAGTCCGAGGCGCCGAGCGGATCTGATAGTCCGCCTGCTCATCCACCGTCATACCAGACAGCTCCGTCGGAGTCAGGAATCGTCCGGCTTCACGCCAGGTCGACGCGCTCATAGCGCCGCCACTTTGGCCGCCCGACGACGGCCGATCCTGGTGCTCATCCATGTCTTCACGGTAGCGCCCGGCTGTGATCACGGCGAGGTTTTCCGGCAGGGCGAAGGATTTGTCGGCGGGGATGACCGATTTATCCTTCGGGATCATGGCAGCCGTGAACCAGCACCCGCTGGTGGGTTACTGGTGGAGCTGGCGGGCGGCTTCGGCGATCGAGCCGCTGAGCGAGGGGTAGACGGTGAACGCGGATGCCACCTCATCAACCGTCAGGTGGGCCGAAAGTGCCAGCGTGACAGGGTGAATCAGCTCGCAGGCGCGGGGCGCGACGATGGTGCCGCCCAGCACCCGGCCGGATTCCAGCGAGGCGAACAGTTTGACGAAACCGTCGTGGATGCCCTGCATCTTGGCCCGGGCGTTGCGGGCCAGTGGCAGCTTCACCACCGTGGCCTTGATCTCACCGCTGTCCACCTGGGCCTGGCTGACCCCGACGGTGGCGATCTCCGGTGCGGTGAAGACGTTCGACGAGACCAGCCGCAGATCCAGCGGAGAGACGGCGTCGCCGAGGGCGTGCCACATGGCCTTCCGGCCCTGCATCGCGGCCACCGACGCCAGCGGCAGTACCCCGGTGCAGTCACCGGCCGCATAGATCCCGCGTGCCGACGTCCGGGACACCCGGTCGACCGTGACATGCCCGGACTCCGTCAGCGCAACACCCGCCGCCTCCAGCCCTAGTTCAGCGGTGTTCGGCACCGAGCCAACCGCCATCAAGCAGTGCGAGCCCTCCACGGTCCGACCATCCGCGAGGGTGACCACCACGCCGTCCCCGGTTCGCTTCACGCTCTGCGCCCGGGAGCGGGACAGCACCTCCATCCCGCCCCGCCGGAACACCTGTTCCAGCACCTCGGCGGCGTCCGCGTCTTCGCCGGGCAGCACCCGGTCGCGACTGGAGACCAGGACGACAGGCGCGCCCAGGGCGTGGTAGGCACTGGCGAACTCGGCACCGGTCACCCCGGAACCGACGACGATCAGCCGTTCCGGTAGCTCCTCCAGCTCGTACAGCTGGGTCCAGTTCAGGATCCGCTCGCCGTCCGGAAGCGCATCGGGCAGCTCCCGCGGCCGGGCGCCGGTCGAGATCAGGATCGTGTCGGCGTCCACTGTTGTGCCGCCCCCTCCCGACCCGGCACCCGTACCCGACCCGACACCCTCGACCCGCACCCGACCCGGCCCGTCGAGCACCCCGCGGCCGACGACGATTCGCACGCCCTCGGCCTCCAGCCGGATCCGGATGTCTTCCGACTGGGCCTTGGCCAGGGCCTGCACCCGGCGGTTGACCACACCGAGATCGGCCCGCACCTTGCCCAGACCCGTGATCCCGAGCTGCCCCGAGCCGTGCACGGTGGCGAGCACCTCTGCGGTGGCGATCAGCGTTTTACTGGGGACGACGTCCGTCAGCACGGCCGCACCGCCGAGGCCGTCCCGATCGACGACCGTCACCTCGGCCCCCAGCTGCGCGGCCACCAGCGCCGACTCGTATCCGCCGGGGCCGCCGCCGATGATCACAATTCTGCTTTTCACGCTCACAATGACCATTGTCTCGCAGGTCAGGGGTCTTTCTCGCACGTGTGCCTGCGCAAGCACTGCCTCGGCGTCTCTACCCTGTTACCTATGGACCTCTACGCCGCCTACGGCAGCAACCTCGATCCGAAACGGATGTCGGTTCGCGCACCACATTCGCCGTTGCGTAGTTTCGGCTGGCTGATCGGCTGGCGGCTGACCTTCGGCGGGGAGGAAAGCACCTGGGACGGCGCGCTGGCCACCCTGGTCGAGGACGAGGGGCATCAGGTCTACGTCGGCCTGTACGACGTCACCCCGGGTGATGAGCAGGCGCTGGACGAGTGGGAAGGGCTAGCTACCGGGCAGTCCCGCAAGATCCATGTTCGGGTGCAAACTCTGGACGGCGACGTGCTGGCCTGGGTACATGTGCTCGACGCCTACGAGGGCGGCCTGCCGAGCGCACGCTACCTGGGCATGCTCGCCGAGGCGGCGGAGGCCGGTGGAGCGCCGGACGACTACCTGATCGAATTGCGTAGCCGGCCCTGTGGCCCGGGCGATTCCCAGGTCCCCCCGAGTGAGCTGGGCTGACGGCGATGACCGATCTGAGCACCGACCTGAGCACCGGCCTGGCCGCCGAGACCGACCCGGCTGCCCCCCGCGAACTGGCTGCCGCTGCCGCCGCCCGGCTAGCCGAGCTGACCGGCATCGAACGGCACGACATCGCCCTGGCACTGGGGTCCGGCTGGGCTCCGGCCGCGGAACTGCTCGGCGAGACGGTCGCGGAGGTGCCTGCCGATCAGATCCCGGGGTTCACCGCCTCGACGATCCCCGGGCATGTCAGCACCCTGCGCTCGGTCCGGATCGCCCCGCTGCCAGGAGTCAATGCCCCGGACCGGTACGCGCTCGTGCTGGGCAGCCGGACGCATTACTACGAGGGGCGTGGGGTGCGCCCGGTGGCCCACGGCGTGCGGACCGCCGCTGCCGCCGGCTGCTCGGTGGTGGTGCTGACCAACGGCTGCGGCGGGTTGAATCCGGACTGGGCCCCCGGTACTGCCGTCCTGATCAGCGATCACCTGAACCTGACCGGCACGTCCCCGCTGGAGGGGGCGACGTTCGTCGACCTGACCGACTTGTACTCGGCCCGGTTGCGGGCGATCTGCCGTGAGGTGCAGCCCGGTTTGCCGGACGGCGTGTACGCGCAGTTCCGCGGGCCGCACTACGAGACGCCGGCCGAGGTCCGAATGGCCGGGATCATGGGCGCCGACCTGGTCGGGATGTCCACCGCGCTGGAGGCGATCGCCGCTCGCGAGGCCGGGCTGGAGGTTCTCGGTGTCTCGCTTGTCACCAACCTGGCCGCCGGGATCTCGGCGACCCCGCTGAACCATGCCGAGGTCCTCGAGGCCGGCCGGGCCGCGGCCCAGCGGGTCGGCGGGATGCTCGCCGAGGTGGTCCGCCGACTCTAACCCGCCCCCTCCCTTCCCCCTTCAACCTTCCTCCCCCCTCCCCCCGTACCGCTGTGCCCCTGAAAAACCGGTGGGAGGGGCGGTTTTTTGCCTCAATCACCGGTTTTTCAGGGGCACAGCGGCCAGCCACGCGGCACTCAGGAATTCTCCTCCTGATTCTCCTTGTGCTCCTCGTTCCGCTTGCCCTCAACCGGCTGGCGTTCCTTCAACCGGAGCAGGACGGCGCTGGCCGAGAGCACCACGACCAGGAGTCCGAGCAGGCCGATCAGCATGGCGAACTGCTGCGCGTCCTGCGAGCCACTGGTGGTCGACTTGCCCTCCAGCACGTTCGCCACCTCGACCGAGAGCAGGATGATCTCCTTGATCGAGGCGATGATGCCGACGATCAGGAACGGTTCGGCGACGATCTCCCGGCGGGTCAAGGTCATCCGGACCGCGAAGATCAGCTCGACCAGCACGAAGACCAGCAACAACCGGTCCAGCAAGGCCAGGACGGCGGCGTCCGCGCCGTCGCCGATCTCGGTCAAGTGTGCGGCGGCGTCGAACAGCAGGACAAGGGCCCCCACTACCAGAAGCGCTGCCACCACGACGTAGACGCAGTCCTCGGCAATCCGAAGCAGCCGTTCACCCAGGGCGGCGATAGGGCTGCTGCTGTCTGCATCGTCCATCCGAGTGGAGCCCGTGCGCTCATCGCCGTTGCGACGGGAGCCCTTGCGATGGCTGCGATCGGCATCGGAATCGGCGTCTGGATCGCCCGCAGCGGTGCGAGCTTCGTCACTCTGGTTGCCTCGCATGCTCTTGGAGAAGGCCATGATCCAGTGTCGGGGCCGAAGCTGATCACCGCCAGACGAGGTAGGCCGTCCAGATCAGTCCGCCGCCAGAGGGTAGGTTCACCCCCGTGGATGACGTCGACCTGCCCCAGTTGGTCGGGATGGCTACCAGCTGGCGGGACGCCGACCCGGATCCGCGGACCCGGCGCGAAGTCGACCTGCTGATCGAACAGCTCACCAGTGGAGACCAGGCCAGCCGGACGGCGGCGCGCGAGGATCTGGCTCAGCGCTTCGCCGGACCCCTCACGTTCGGTACCGCCGGGCTGCGCGGTGCGCTCGGGGCCGGTTCGAACCGGATGAACCGGGCAGTGGTGATCCGCGCCGCGGCTGGCCTGGCAGCGCACCTGACCAGCACCATCTCCGGTGAACCGCCTGTTGTTGTGGTCGGGTACGACGCCCGGCACGACTCTGACGTGTTCGCCCGGGACAGCTGTGCGGTCTTCAGCGCGGCCGGTTGCACCCCGCTCCTGCTGCCCGGACCGCTGCCGACCCCGGTGCTGGCCTTCGCCTTGCGTCACCTCGGGGCCGACGCCGGGGTGATGGTGACAGCCAGCAACAACCCACCACAATACAACGGCTACAAGGTCTACCTGGGTGGACACGCGGACACCTCACCCGGTAGCGGGGCCCAGATCGTCCCGCCGGACGACGAGCGAATCGCCAGCCGGATCGCGGCGGCGCCGAAGGCGATCGACGTCCCGATGGCGAGCGGCGGTTGGGAGGTGCTCCCCACCGAGATCGTCGAGCACTATCTGGACGCCGTCTGCGCGCTGGTCGACCCGGACGCCCCGCACGCCATCGACATCGTGATCACCCCGCTGCATGGGGTGGGCGGGGAAACCGCGGTCCGGGCGTTCAGCCGGGCCGGCTTCCCGGTCCCGCATCTGGTGTCAAAGCAGGCGCTGCCCGATCCCGATTTCCCCACGGTGGCGTTTCCGAACCCGGAGGAACCGGGGGCGATGGACCTCGCCCTGGCCTCGGCCCGGGCCCGCGGCGCCCAACTGGTGATCGCCAACGACCCGGACGCCGATCGCTGCGCGGTGGCGGTGCCGGACCCCAAGGCGGCCGGCGGGCGCGGGTGGCGGACGCTGCGTGGTGATGAGGTCGGGGCGCTGCTCGGCGAGTACCTGCTGACCCGCAAGCCGATCCAGGCCGCGACCAGGTCCCAGTCCGCAGCCAGGCCCCGGACGGTGGCCAGTTCGATCGTCTCCTCGCAGTTGCTCGGCAGGATCGCGCAGGCGCATGGCGACCGGCATGTGGAGACCTTGACCGGGTTCAAGTGGCTCTCCCGGGTACCCGGGCTGTTTTACGCCTACGAGGAGGCGCTGGGCTACTGCGTGGCCCCGGATCTGGTCCGCGACAAGGACGGGATCAGCGCTGCGCTGCTGATCGCGGAACTGGCGGCCACCCTGGCGGTGCAGGGACGAACCCTGTTGGACGCCCTCGACGACCTCGCCCGCCGGCACGGCCTGCACGCCACCGACCAGTTCTCGGTCCGGGTCGACGACCTGGCGCAGATCCAGGTGATGCAACAACGGCTGCGCGACCACCCGCCCACGGTGCTCGGTGGCGGCGCGGTGACGTCGGCGGCGGACCTGACCCTGGGCGCCGACGGGCTGCCGCCGACGGACGGCCTGCGGTATCGGACCGCGGACGGCGTCCGGGTGATCGTCCGCCCGAGCGGCACCGAGCCGAAGCTGAAGTGCTACCTGGAGGTCGTCGTCCCCGTGAGTAGCGCGCCCGGAAGCCTGGCCGCGGCCCGGCAGGTGGCCACCCAGCGACTGGCCCAGATCCGGCACGACGTCTCCACCGCCCTCGGCACCCCGACCCCGCGCTGATTCCCGCACCCTGATCCGGCCGCCACTTCCGCTCACTCCAACCGCTCCCGCTGGCAGGACCGGTCAGCTGGGGCGGCTGACGTGGGAGGGACGCCGTCCCGGCCGGACCCGTTCGTCCGGCGCGAACCCGGCCCGGCCGGCGACCTCGCGAACGTACTCGTCGTCCGGGGCGGCCTTGCGGGCCTCCGCCAGCAGGTTCTCGGCCTCCACCAACCGGCGCTGGTCCAGCCAGATCCCGGCCAGCGAGGCCATCGCCCGCGCGGCATCCGGGAACCGCCGGACGTAGTCGCGCAGGTCCGGTTCGGCCCGTACCGGGTCAGCCAACGCCAGGTAACACTCGGCGCGCAGGTAGGCGAGGTGATCGCCGTCCGGGTCGACCTCCAGTGAGCGCAGCGCGGTGACCAGCCCCGGATGATCATCACCGAGGTCGCTGATCGCCACAGCCAGGTCAACCACCGCGGAACGGTAATCCGGGTTCAGCTCCATCGCCCGGCGCAGCATCGGCACCGCGCGATCGTGGAGTTCATGCTGATGCAGCAGCCGACCGAACCGAGCCGGAGCACCCTCGATTTCCGGGTAGGTATCGATGAACCGCTGCGCCCGCTCCACCGCCAGCTCCAGGTGGCCCTGGCTGATGCCGATCTACACCAGCGCCTCGACCGCGAGTTCGTCGTCCGGGTGCAGTTCGAGATACGTCACCAGGTCCAGCCGGGCCTCGGTGATGTGGCCCAGCGTTTGATGACATTTACCCCGGACGAACCACATCCGGTCGTCGATCGGGTTCAGCTCCAAGGAACGGCCGGCATAGGGCAGCGCCTCTGCCTCCCGGTCCAGCATCCACAGAGCGCGGGCAATCCGGCCGTTCAGTACCCCATCGCTGCGATCAGCGATCAGCGCCTGCCGCAGGTAGGGCACGGCGTCCTCGTACCGGTGCCGGGTGAACAGCCACTGCCCCATCAGCTTGGCGATCTCGGCCCGCTCGTCGGTCGGTACCGTCACCGCTGCCATGCTGCAGTCCCGCCAGGCCTGTTCGAACGCGTCGTCGTCGAACTCGTGCAACTGCAGCAGGATCGAGGCGCGCTGCATCAGGGCCTGCGGGTTCGCCATCACCACGGCCGGGTCCGGCTCCGTCCCGAGGGTCTCATTCAGCAGGTCCAGGGCCTCCCGGAGCGCCTCCCGGCCACCGGTTCCGTGATGCACCCGGTAGATCGCGTCGGCCAACCGCAGCCCGGTCTCGGCCCGAGGCGCACCCTTCGCCCGGGCCTTGCGCAAGAGTTCCGCGCCGCGGGCGTAGCGGCCCTCGCCGAGCGCCTCCTCGATCTCCCGTTCCAGCCAGCGCAGTTCCCGCAGCGACTCCAGGTTCGTCCGGCCGGAGAGGTAGTCGGGCGACAACCCGGACCCACCGGCCGCGAGCGTGCTCTGCAACCGGGTGAACGAGAACTGCCCGCTGTCCGGGTCGCGTACCGAGTCCGCCAGCACCACACCGGGCGCCACCGTGCCGGTGGCCTCCCCGACTCCGGCGCCTTCGGCCACCCCGATCCGGGTCCGCCCGGTGTCCAGCACCGGTGCCGAGAGCCGGCCGCCGATCAGCATCGGGAAGCCGTCCGAGATCAGCAACCGGGCGGAGACCCCACCGTCCAGCCGGGCACCGCCCTGCGGCCCCGAGCCGCAGATCACCTCGTCGACGTCCACGCTGCCGCGAACCACCAACTCCAGACCGCTGATCACGATGTTGCCGGCCCGCAGCCCGCCGAGGACGTACAGCGACAGCCCGATCGGTGCGCTGACATGGTGAATTGCGGTATTGACCAGCAGATCACCGGCAATGATCAGACCGTGCACATCGGGTTCGGAACGGGCGAACGAGGACGCACCGAGGTCGGCACCGGTGCGCGGGTCGAGGTCGAGCTGTTCCATTTCGACGTCGCCGAAGAGCAGCAGGATCGACAGCGCCGGATTCTCGGCCATCAACTGGGCCATCAATGTCCGACTCAGGTCATACCGAGGGACGGCGTCCTGGGCGAGCACGCGTCGAGCGCCAGGAAAGCGCTCCTGGCGGTACGCCACAACCGACTCCTCCTCACCGCCTATTCGAATGGAGCTCCGGGCACCGTAACTCCACTCCCGACACCTTGACGATCGTCAGATCACACCAAGTTCGGCATAGCCCGGCTTAACCACACCCTCAATGAGAGCAAGCCGCTCATCGAAAGGAATGAATGCGCTCTTTAGTGCATTAATCGTGACCCATCGTAGGTCTCGCAGCGACCATCCCGCTTCCTCCATGAGAAGTCCGAACTCTCTGCTCATCGAGGTGGCCGACATCAGCCGGTTATCGGTGTTCACCGTGACCCGAAACCGCAGGTCCTTGAGCAGGGTGACCGGGTGCTCGGCGATCGACGCGCTGGCTCCGGTCTGGACGTTGCTGCTCGGGCACATCTCCAGCGGGATCCGCCGGTCCCGGACCCAGCCCGCCAGCCGACCCAGCTGAGCCGCGGGCCGACCGTAGCGATCCAGCCCGCCGAGGACCGTGACGTCGTCCATGATCCGCACCCCGTGACCGAGCCGGTCGGTACCACAGACCTGAACCGCTTCCCAGATACTCGGCATCCCGAAGGCCTCGCCGGCATGGATGGTCACGTGCATGTTGGCCCGGTGCAGGTAGTCGAAGGCGTCCAAGTGCCGCGACGGCGGGAACCCGGCCTCGGCACCGGCGATGTCGAAGCCAACCACCCCTCGCTCGCGGTGCCGCTCGGCGAGTTCGGCGATCTCCTTGCTGCGGGCGGCATGCCGCATCGCGGTCAGCAGCGTCCCGACCCGGATCGGCGTGCCGTTGGCAGCAGCCTGCTCGGATCCCTCGGCGAACCCCTGCTGGACGGCCGTGACCACCTCGTCCAGCTGCAGGCCGCCGTTCAGGTGCAGTTCCGGTGCGTACCGGACCTCGGCGTAGACGACGCCGTCCGCGGCCAGGTCCAAGGCACATTCCCGGGCCACCCGGACCAGATCGCTGCTGCGCTGCATCACCGCAACGGTGTGCGCGAACGTCTCCAGGTAAAGCTCCAGCGAACCGGAGTCTGCGCTGGAGCGGAACCACTCAGCCAGTTTGACCGGATCACCGGAGTTCCCGATCGGAAGCTCGTGACCGATTTCGGCGGCCAGCTCACAGATTGTCTCTGGCCTCAACCCGCCGTCCAAGTGATCATGCAGTAGCGCCTTAGGCGCCTTCGAGACGGCCTCAAGGGCGGCGGTATTCAGCACCCCGCGAGCTTAAGCCCTGATGGGTGGCAACTGCGCCGGACCAGACCGCGACGTCGCTCAGCGTTTGGGACGGCGCTGCCGGCTGACCTCATTGACGTCGTGGCCCTCCCAGCGATCCGGTTTGGCGTAGAGCTCTTCGGTCGGGATGCCCTCGGTGTCCGCCCGCGACTTGCTCGGTTGCACCCGCTTCGGCTCGCCCGGCATTTTCGGGTAGTCGGGCGGGAACGGCAGTTCGCCCAGGCCCCGCTCGACGTCCGCCTGCCAGAGATCGAGCGCTGGAACGAGGTCACCGACCTTGCCGATCAGCGGCTCCCACGGGTCGCCTCGCTCGGCCAGCAACCCCGGCACCGTCTGCACGGTGAGTTCCGCCGGATCGACGTCGTCCAGTTCGTCCCAGCCGACCGGGGTCGAGACCGGGGCATGCGCCAGCGGCCGCGGGCTCCAGGCCCCGGCGATCGTCCGGTCCCGGTTCGCCTGGTTGAAGTCGACGAAGACCCGCTCGCCGCGTTCCTCCTTCCACCAGGCCATCGTCACCAGGTCTGGGTCGCGACGTTCCAGTTCCCGGCCGATGGCGATGGTGGCGTGCCGGACGTCGAGGAACTCCAGGTCCGGCTTGATCGTGGCGAACACGTGCAACCCACGGTTGCCGGAGGTCTTGACCCTGGCGGTCAGGCCCAGCTCGGCCAGCAGCGCCCGGAGCTGGTGGGCCGCGGTCACCGCGTCCTTGAAGCCGCGCCCGGGCTGTGGGTCGAGGTCGATCCGGAACTCGTCCGGGTTATTGGTATCGGCGGTGTGCACCGGCCACGGATGGAAGGTGATGGTGTTCATCTGCACCGCCCAGACCGCGGTCGCCACCTCGTCGATGACTAGCTGCGGGTGACTACGCCCGCTCGGGTAGATCACCGGCACAGCACGGGCGAAATCCGGGACGCCGCGCGGTGGGTTCTTCGAGTAGAACGCCTCTCCGCCCACCCCCTCCGGGTAGCGCTCCAGCGTCACCGGCCGGTCGCCGAGCGCTCGTAACAGGGCCGGTCCAACCGCGACCACATAGTTGGCCAGATCCAGCTTGGTGATCCCCACCTCCGGCCAGAGCACCCGCTCGGGGCTGGAAAGCCGTACCTGGCGGGGGCCTTCGGGGCCATCGACCTCGATCTGAACCGCTGCGCTCTTCGCCATGACTGGCTACTCGCTTTCGTCGGTGTCGGTGTCGGTGTCGGTGTCGGCGTCGGCGTCGGCCGGCCCAGCGCCCTGGACGATCGGCGGGGGCACGCTGGCTACCGGGGACAGGACGTCGGCGAGCCGGAAACTCACCACCCTCTCCAGCTGCTCGTATCCGCAGCTGTCCGGTTCGCGGTCCGGCCGCCAGCGGCGGAACTGGGCGGTATGCCGGAACCGGTTGCCCTCCATCTGGTCGTAGGCCACCTCGACCACCAGTTCCGGACGCAGCGGCACGAACGACAGATCCTTGGTGGCATTCCACCGGCTGACGTTGCCCGGCATCCGGCTGGTCTCATGCGCCTGCGCCTCCGCCCACCTACCCCACGGATGCTCCGCCAGCTCGTCGTCCGACATCCGGTAGGCCGCCAGTTCGTCCACCAGTTCCTTGCGCCGGGCCATCGGGAACGAGGCCGCGACACCGACGTGCTGCAGGTACCGCCCGGTCCGGCCGTCGCGGACCTTGCCATCCTGATTCTTGCCGGCCTTGCCGTTCTGGTTCGTGCCGGCGCCCTGCTCGGTGTCCCCAGTGCTCTTGGTGTTCTCGGCGTCCGCAGTGTTCTCGGCGTCCCCAGTGTTCTCGGCGCCCGCAGTGTTCTCGGCGTCCGCAGCGCTCTCGGTCCTCACGTCGTCCGCAGTGTTCTCGTCCCAGAGTCCGAGCAGGAGCGAGCCGACAATCGGGCCGCTCTTGTGCCAGCGGAAACCGGCGACCACACAGTCCGCCGTCCGAGCGTGCTTGATCTTGAACATCGCCCGCTTGTCCGGCTGGTAGGGGCCATCCAGCGGCTTGGCCACCACGCCGTCCAGCCCGGCTCCCTCGAAGATCCCGAACCAGTCCCGGGCCAACGCCAGGTCCCCGGTCGCCGGAGTGCAGTAGATCGGTGCCTTCGCCGCCGCTAGCGCCTCGACCAGCATCGCTCGGCGCTCACTGAAGGGACGCGCGGTCAGATCTTCATCACCCAGCGCCAGCAGGTCGAAGCCAATGAAGGACGCTGGGGTCTGCTCGGCCAGCAGAGCCACCCGGCTGAGGGCGGGATGGATCCGCAACTGCAGGGTCTCGAAGTCCAGCCGGTCACCGGAGACGATCACGATCTCGCCGTCGATCACGCAGCGCTCCGGCGTGTTCGCCTTGATCGACTCGACCAGCTCGGGGAAGTACCTGGTCATCGGTTTCTCGTTCCGGCTGCCGAGCACGACCTCGTCGCCGTCCCTGAAGACGATGGTGCGGAACCCGTCCCATTTCGGCTCGACATGGCCGACATCGGGAATCTCGGGCACCGACTTGGCAAGCATGGGTTTCACCGGCGGCATCACAGGCAGATCCATCCCCCCATCCTGGCCCAACTCCCACCGCTCGCGCCCGCTCTACCGACGTCCGTTTCACTCGCCGCGATGACTGCTGCGGCCAGCGGACTGTCCGCGCAGTTCGACCCGGTCACTGGGTCCGCCGGCTCATTCCACCGTCGCAGCGGGGCACATCAAACCGGCCGCTGATCAGACCTAATGGCCAATTCCATCGTCGCGGCGGGGGCCTCAAACCTCCCGTGATCATGCACGGTCGCTCGCTTCGCGGGTCGACTGCGGGCAACCGTGCATGATCGCGGCCAAGTTTTGGCGCCGGTGTCCAGGGCCCGAATGCGCCAGCAGGGTCAAGGAGGTGGGAACGCGCTGCGTGTCCTGAGTTGTTGCAGGTGCGGTCTCGCCCAGCCGCGAGTGAGTGCCGGCTTCGGCCCAGTCACCGACCCTGCGCGGCGATACTCAAGCCATACTCCCGTCCGCTACCAAGAACGGCTCCCTCATCGTGTTTTCGGGTGGATCCCGGGAGCATCGCCTGAGCCTGACGGGATCGCCGTACCAAACGCGCATGGATCACGACG
>JANNPJ010000805.1:0-11624 GCA_031400005.1 Kineosporiaceae bacterium
CATCGGCGCGACCGACGGCCCCTCGGCCGAGGCGGCCCGGGCAGCGATCAACGCGATCGCCAACCCGACCATGCCGGAGGTCGGCGAGCGCTACCTGGGGACCGTCGTGAAGACGACGACCTTCGGTGCCTTCATCTCCCTAGTTCCGGGCAAGGACGGGCTGCTGCACATCTCGCAGATCCGTCGGATGGTCGGCGGCAAGCGCGTCGAGAACGTCGAGGACGTGCTGAGCATCGGCCAGAAGGTCCAGGTTCAGATCGCCGAGATCGACCCGCGCGGCAAGCTCTCCCTGGCTCCGGTGCTGGACGAGGCCCAGCAGGCATCGGAAGCGGCCCCGGAGACCTCATCCCAGCCTGCGGACGCCAACGCCTGACGTGACAGCTACCCCACTCCCGCTGGTTGCGGCGGGCACTTCAGGTTCTACTCAGACCATCGCCGGTCAGGACGGTGGCGCGATCGTGCGCCGTACCGTCCTGCCCGGCGGGGTTCGGGTTCTCAGCGAGTCGATGCCGGGTTTGCGCTCGGCCACCATCGGCTTCTGGGTGGGCGTTGGCTCGCGCGACGAGACCACCGGCCACCACGGGTCCACGCACTTCCTCGAGCACCTGCTCTTCAAGGGCACCGCGCGGCGCTCGGCGATGGACATCGCCACCGCGTTCGACGCGGTTGGTGGTGAATCCAACGCCGTCACCGGCAAGGAACACACCTGCTACTACGCCCGGGTGCTGGACGAAGACTTGCCGATGGCGGTCGACGTCCTCTGCGACATGGTCACCTCCGCCCGGCTCGACGTCGCCGACGTCGAGAGCGAGCGGGGAGTGATCCTCGAAGAGCTGGCGATGAACGACGACGACCCTGGTGACGTCGTCCATGAACGGTTCGCCGAGGTCGTGCTGGGTGCTCATCCGCTCGGCCGGCCGATCGGTGGCACCCCGGAGACGATCAAGGCCGTTGGCCGAGACGACATCCTGGCGCATTACACCGAGCACTACCAGGCCCCTGGGCTGGTCGTCACGGTGGCCGGCGGGGTCGACCACGAGCAGGTCTGTGACCTGGTCGCGGCGAGCCTGGCCCGGTCCGGCTGGTCGATGCCCGGGGATGGGACGCCGTATGCACGGCGGCTCACCGAGGACACCTCCGGGTATGTCCCGGACACGGCGGCGAACCTGGCCGGGTCGGACACGCCGAGCCGGCTGATCGTCGTCAACCGGCCGACCGAGCAGGCGAACGTCGTGATCGGTACCACCTCACTGGTGGCCACCGATCCGCAGCGGTACTCGATGTCGGTGCTGAACGCGGTGCTCGGTGGTGGGATGAGCAGTCGGTTGTTCCAGGAGATCCGGGAGACACGCGGGCTGGCCTACTCGGTCTACTCGTTCGCGTCCGGGTACTCCGACTCCGGCTACTTCGGTCTCTACGCCGGCTGCACGCCGGCCAAGGTGGACGAGGTCATCTCGTTGCTGGTGAGCGAATTGCGCCGGCTGGCTACCGGCGGTGTTCCGGAAGAAGAGCTGGTCCGGGCCCATGGTCAGCTCAGCGGTGGGCTGGTGCTCGGGCTGGAAGACACCGGATCGCGAATGTCGCGGCTGGGTAAGGCCGAACTGGTCCACGGCGAATACCTGGGGCTTGACCAGGCGCTGGCGCGGATCAGGGCGGTGACTGCTGCCGATGTCCAGAACCTGGCGGTCGATATGTCGTCCCGGCCGCTCACCCTGGCCGTGGTCGGCCCGTTCGACCCGGAACGGAAGTTCAAGATCGCCTGATTGACTCTCAGGTCGATTCGCTCGATCGTCTGTACTGCCCAGTGGCCGCACCGTTGACCCGCTAAAGGTCGATGGTGCGGCCATTGTGGTGCTCGCTTCGCAGGCCCGGTTGCGACCTCCCGTTGCGCCGCTGTGTCGTTGCGCCCTGTTGCGCCCTTGTGCCGTTGTGCGTCGTTGCGCACCGCGCGCTCCCGTCATGCTCAGGCCATGCTCCCGGTAGCTACCTGAAAGCGGGCTCAGGGACTGCTTTTTGGTGGCCACCGGGAGTCTCGTCTGAGTATCGCCCGGGGACAGCGTCCTGCGCGGGCCGCGCGCGATCAGGGTAAGGATCTCGCGTTCGCGGCCGGTGACGGCGTCCAGACCAGGCAGCGCCGGTCGCCCCTGATGCCCATCATCTCGGGTGCGTGATCCGTCAATTGCTGACGATGTCTTGATCGCAGTGACGTGAGTACTGCTACCGCAGTACCAGATTCGCGTCGATCAAGACGCCGTCAGCTCGGTGGCCGGCATTGCGACTTTGCTCCGACTTTGCTCCCGCTAGCCCGGTGGTTCCACCGGTAGAACCATCGTCGTCCAGGCAGTTTGGCGCAGTACAGACGGGATAACGGGAGCATCGGCGGTGCATCGTGGCCAAGCACAGCTGTTTTGGGCTGACCCCTTGGCCGGGTGCGGCGAATATGTCACCTTGTGCATGATCACCGCGGTTCTCAGCTGGAGCACCTTGGCAACCCGCTCTTATTTGACCCGCTCAACTACCGGCTGAAGGACCGCTGGCGGCTTCGGCCAACTGGCGATCATGCACGGTTGCCCGCAATCGAGCGCGATCCTCCTGTGACCCCCGGCACGGCGCTGCCATTGTTCCCTGCCGGGCACTGTTGCGCTCCGGTGCTGGGCGTCTGCGTGCACTCAGCTTTCGGTTTGCGGGAATTGGCCACCAGCGTCTTCCGCAGGACTGCTCAGGAAGGTGGGACTTGGCCTTCGCTTGCGCACTCCGCCAGTTTTTGCAGGTCGCCGTTGTTGAGGGCGTCTTGGCAGTCCTCTGATAGCTCGGTGTCAGAGATGCTCGGTGAGCGGACCTCGTCGACGAAGTTTTCGAACATGCTGCTTGCGAGGCTGACGAAGGCGAACATCAGGATGGCGCTGATGACCAGCATGATCGCGCTCCAGATGCTGAGCCCGATGATGACCCCGAGCACGATCCGGCTCAACGGCGTCCCGTCCTGGGTGGCTCCCCGCTGCGGCGCCTGACCCTGCGTTGGTCCGCCCTGGGGTGCCTTGCCTTGACGTGTTCCGCCTCCGAATGCTCCGCCTTGGGGTGCTCCGCCCTGGGGTGCTCCGCCCTGGGGTGCTCCGCCCTGGGGTGCTCCGCCCTGTGGTGCTCCGCCCTGTGGTGCTCCGCCCTGTGGTGCTCCGCCCTGAGGTGCTCCGCCTTGAGGTGCTCCGTCTTGCAATGCTCCGCCCTGGCTCATGGGTATCGTCTGTCCGGCTTGCGCGGCTTCCGGGTTACCCCAGGACGGTTGGCCGGGCGAGGCATTCGGCTCGGAGTTGGGTGAGGTGTCCATCCGCGGATCATGACGGCTCCACCGGTCGCTGTCGATACGGTCTCTCACCCACGGTCTCACCGACACCGACTGTCGCGCATGATTGGGTGAATTGAGTGCGTTCTGAGCGCACGAGGTTCACCCAATCTCGAGGTTGATCATCGACAATCGTCACCGCATATCGCAGCAAAGGGTGGCGTCTGTCACTTACCGCGAGTGAAATCGCTTTGGCGGTCAAATCACACTTGAATGGACAGGTGGTTACCCCCTCCAGCCATCGATCGAGCGTCTTTGCCTTCGATTCCCCGGTTGCAACCACACCCAGGGTGGCGGTCACTCAGAGGCAGGACTCCGCCACCGATCCGCGCGGCGGGCGACGCTTCCGATGGGCAGGCGGTTTCGGACCACACGGGCCCGGGCTGCTGATGGCCCTGGCAACAACCGTCATGATGGCCTGGGGTCTGGCCCGGCCCGCGCTGTGGCTGGATGAGGGCGCCACGATGATGGCCACCCAGCGAACCTGGTCGGACGTGTGGACCCTGTGGCAGGGGCCGGAGGCGCCACTGGTCCCGTACTACCTACTGCTGAAGGCGTTCTGCGATGCGGCTGGGCAGGCAGCCCCGATCCTGACATCGGATCCTGAGCTGCTCTTTCGGCTACCGTCGGCGATCATGGCGGTGTTCGCCGGGTGGGCACTGATCGCCTGGCTGAACCGGTTCTGCCCGCCCCGGCTGGTATTTGCCACGGCGGTTCTGCTGCTGCTGGCCGGGAGCTTCTCCCGGTATGGGCAGGAGGCCCGGCCGTACGCCGCAGTCTTGCTGGCCGCCGTGGTCAGCACGATCATCTGGAGCGTCCTGATCACAGATCCGCGCCGACGGTGGCCGGTGGCGTACGTGTTCAGCGTCGTGGCGCTGATCGCTCTGCACACCCTGAGCGCCGGACTGATCATGGCTCACCTGGTCGCCGCCGTCCTGTGTACGGGGCCGGGCGGGCGCCCAACGGCGGTGCTCGACACGATGGCCGCCGCGATCTCCGGCCTGCTGCTGGTCTCCCCGTTGGTCCTGATCAGTGTCTGGAACGGCACCGGTCCGCAGTACGTGTACCCCGACGTGACCTGGGACTCAGCCAGCACCGTCTTCGTCCGGCTCTTCACCCTGAACGAGCACCCGATCCTGGCAGCGGGACCGGTGGTGTTGCTGGCGGCAATTGGCCTGACCCGGGTGACCTCATCGGAGTACTGGTTCATCGCGCGACTGGCCGCCTGCTGGGCGCTGGTCCCGCCGGCCGTGCTGGGAGCGATCCTCCTGGTGCAGCCCAACCTGCTGTTCGAGCGCTACCTGCTGTTCGTCGTCCCCGCCTGGGCGATCCTGGCCGGACTCGGCGTGGTGACAGTGGCCGAGTTGGGCCAAGGAGTAGTCGCCCGGTTACCCGGGTCCCGTCCCGCCCTGGAGACCTCTGTCGTCGGCGGTGTCATCCTTGCGCTACTTGGCGGCACGGTCGTCCAGGAAGCCTCGACGCAGCGGCAGATCCGCACGCTCGGTGGGCACGGAGAGGACATCCGCCCCGCGCTGGCGATCTCGGCCCGGCCGGAGTACGCGGGGCTGCCGATCGTTGTCTCGTCGAGGTTCGGCTCCGTGTTGGTCGACATCTATGCACCGGCGCAGGATGGCCGGCTGGTCACCCAGCGGATCCAGCGGACCGAAACGACGATCTGGCCGGCCGCGAAGCCCTCCGCCGAGTACAAGCCGTTCCTGAAGCAGCAGCACCAGGTGATCCTCTTGCAGCGCAGCAACGTGACCGTGGGCTGCGAGCAGCTGCGGCCGGTCTGGCCCGCCGACCAGCTCGAACAATGCATGCCAGCGGTGCTGAAGACCCTGCACTACCGGGTGGAGCGGATCGAACCGGCCGGTACCGGCTGGGGATTCGCCGTCCTCCAGCGCGAAGCGTGAGGCCTGGCACAGATGCTCGGCGGGTCTCGATTCGGCACTGCCTCGGGGCGCTGGTAGTTTTCAAGCCGGGGCCGCAGATCGGTCAGGTAACGGTCGGCTCAGGCTCGGAGGTTGCGCGTGCTCGCAGTAGCGGTGGTCGGGGCGGCCGGCCGGATGGGCAGTACCACGTGTGCGGCGATTGACGCCGCCGAGGGCCTGGCGCTGGCGGCCCGGATCGACGTCGGCGACGATCTGGACGCCGGGCTCAAGGGAGTCGACGTCGCGGTGATCTTCTCGGTCCCGGACGCCGTCGTGGAGCACGTGCTGACCTGTGTCCGGCTAGGCGTGCATGCTGTCGTCGGTACTTCCGGGTGGACGCCGGAACGGCTGCACCAGGTTGCGGAGGCTTTGGGCGAGCGCCCCGATGACGGCGTCGGCGTTGGGGTGCTGATTGCGCCGAACTTCGCGATCGGTGCGGTCTTGCTGATGCAGTTCGCCGCACAGGCGGCCGCGCACTTCGAGTCCGTCGAGGTGATCGAATTGCATCACCCGGACAAGGTCGATGCCCCCAGTGGGACGGCGCTGCATACCGCCGAGGCGATCGCCGCTGCCCGGCGTGAGGCCGGTCTGTCCGGCTCGCCGGATGCCACCACCTCCGGGTTGGACGGCGCCCGCGGGGCGGACGTCGACGGCGTGCGGGTGCACTCGGTGCGGTTGCGGGGCCTGGTGGCGCACGAGGAGGTGCTGCTCGGCGGCCCGGGGGAGCAGTTGACGATCCGGCACGACTCCTTCGACCGGGTGTCGTTCATGCCCGGTGTGCTGCTCGCCGTGCGCAAGGTCAGTGCCCATCCCGGCCTCACCGTCGGCCTGGAGCACTACCTGTAGCACGCACGCCCCTCCTCACCCGGCGATCAGGCATCTCGCCCCCAGCTTCCGCGCCCGCGCACGTGCTGGCCACTGTGCCGCTCAAAACCGGTGATCGCGCCCAAATTCGGCTCCCATCACCGGTTTTCCGGGGGCACAGTGGCACCCGGCTGTAGCTGGGCGACAATGTTTTCCCGCGATCATGCACGGTTGCTCCGCTAAGCCGGTGAACCAAGATCATGTTGCGCGATCTGGTACCGCTCGAGGCGATGCTCAGGTGATACTCCCGCCAGCCACCTAAAGGCGCTCGCTGAGCTTGGTTTCGGGTGGCGAGCGGGAGCATGGCAGGAGTTTCGATCGTCGCAGCAGCGTGGCCAGACTGGGCTGCTGCGAACTGATTGCCCAACCAGGGCATCCCGCAGGCGTCTAACCGGGGCATCCCGCAGGCGTCCAAAGGGACAGCGGCGCGGATACCGGGTGACCGGCGCGGATGTGCTGTGGTAAAGCGTTACGAGAGTGGGGGTTACCGATTCGGGCGGGGTGGAACCGAGGAATCCCGAACCCGGAGCGAAGGGCTGATCACGACGCGATGGGTTGGTCGGCCGGGGTCAGCGAGGCGGTCGGCGACCAACCGGACGGCGGCCCGGCCGATGGAACGGCGCGGTGGGCGCACGGCGGTGAGCGCGGGGCTGAACAGCCCGGCGACCTCGTCGTCGTAGGCGATGATGGACAGGTCACCAGGCACTGCCAAATGGCGCTCTTCGCAGCGTTGTACCAACGCGATCGCCTCGGCATCGGCGTGCACGAGCAGGGCAGTCGTGCCGGTAGCGCGGCACTGTTCGATGACCTGATCCAAAGCCGGTGTGCACTCGGACGAGCGCGCGCTGGGGACCAGGGCGTCGACGGTCGCGTCCACATCGAGACCACATTCGAGCGCCGCGTCGAGCCAGCCACGACGCACATGCGGATGTGTGGGGCTGCTTTCGGCCAACACCGCGCCGACCTTACGGTGGCCGAGCGAGACCAGATGGCGAACGGCCATGGCGGCACCGAGCGCGTGGTCGGTGACAACCGATTCAAGGACGGCGCGATGCGGCCCGGCGGTTGCGGTGCGTTCGAGCAGGACGACGGGAAGCCCCGCGGAGGCCAGCCACTCGATGGTGCGGTTGGTTGCCGACGTCCCCATCTGTGGCGCGACGATCAGCGCATCGATGCCCTGGTTGTCCACCAACCGGGTCAGCTGCGGCAGGTCGTCCTCGATTTCGTACGACGAGCCACGCAACACGACGCGCATGTCGAGCTCCCGGGCGGCTTCCTCCGCACCGCGTGCGACGCTGGGCCAGTAGTAGTCCAGCGACGGCACGAGCATCCCGAGCGAACGGCCGCTCAGTGAGGCGGTCGTCGCCGAGGTGTCCTCGGCCGGCGCGAGGTCGGCTGCCACGGCGTCATCGGAGGTAGGCAGCGCCACCCCGCCGTGCACCCGGCGAACGAGCCCTTCGGCGGCAAGCTGGGCAATGTCTCGGCGGATGGTGACTGGCGCGGCGCCGAGCGTGGCGGTCAGATCGGAGATCCGCAGTACCCCGTCGCGCTGCAGTGCTTGCAGCAGTTGGGCACGACGGGTGGTCTGCAGTGGCCCGCGCTTGTCAGACGTACTCACAGCTGCTCCTCGATGGTCGAATTCAGGCTACCGATCGCCCCACATGTCGCACAGCGCCCGATAGTGCATTCACAGGAGAGGAAGCAAGCTCTGATGGCCGGCGTGGCTCTCAGCGATGTATGAGCAGTTGTGATCGATCGCGACCGTATCAGATCCATCACCGATCATTTTTGTCGCTTTAGGGTCCAAATAAGTCTTGACATGATCAATAGTGAACGTTTTACTTCCGGACGAAGCAGTACCTCCGCTACACCTCACCGGTTTCGAGCCGTGCGTGAGGGTCTCTCAATGGAGAGTGACTCGTGTCCTACCATCGCCTGGGGCTACCCGGAGCCACGACTTTGCCAGACCCGGCGGAGTTGGGGCCGGCTGGCGTGCCGCTGGGGATGGACTGGACGCGCGATGACTGGCTGCGGCTTGCGGATCACCTCCTGGCCTCCGCACAGCGCTTCGCCTCCCCGGGTCACGCCCGGATCACCCCGCCGGGGCCCGAGGGCGGGTACGGAACGGCCATCGACGGCCTGGAAGGCTTCGCCCGTACCTTTCTGCTGGCCGGATTTCGGATCGCCGGCGATCGCGGCGTCGGGCTGGATCACCTGGCCGACTGGTACGCCACGGGCATCGCCACCGGGACCGACCCATCCTCGCCGGAGCGGTGGGTGCGCCTCGATGAGCATCCGCAGGCGAAGGTGGAAGCCGCTTCCATCGCCCTGATTCTCGACCTGACCCGGCCCTGGATCTGGGACCGGCTCACGCCCGAGGTCCAGGGCCGGGTGGTGGACTACCTGTCGCCAGCAGTCGGTGACTCGACCTACCCGCGGATCAACTGGATCTGGTTCCGCCTGGTGGTGCAGACGTTCCTGCGCTCGGTGGGCGGCCCATGGTCGGCCGACGACATGGCGGAGGACCTCGCCACCCACGACACCTTCCGGCGAGCCGACGGCTGGATGTGTGACGGTCCCACCCGGGCCTACGATCACTATGCTGGCTGGGCTCTGCACCTGTACCCGACCCTGTGGGCCAGGATGTCCGGCGCTGCCGATCTCGCGGCTGGACGGCGCGAGGCAGACGTCCAGATGCTCGACCGGTTTCTGCAGGACGCGGTGGCCTTGGTCGGTGCGGACGGGTCACCCCTGATCCAAGGCCGCAGCCTGATCTACCGTTTCGCCGCCGCAGCACCCTTCTGGATCGGTGCGCTGGCCGAGGTTCCATCGCTGGCACCAGGCCAATTGCGCCACGCAGCAACACGTATCGTGCGACATTTCGTCGATCGTGGAGTGCCCGACGAGCGCGGGCTGCTCACCATCGGTTGGCATGCCCCGTGGCCCCGGCTCGCTCAGTCCTATTCCGGCCCCGGATCTCCGTACTGGGCAAACAAGGGCCTGCTCGGCATCGCGCTGCCGGCTGACCATCCGGTGTGGACGTCGGAGCCTGCGCCGTTGCCGATCGAAAAGGCAAGTGTGCTGCGGATAATCCGTGCCCCGGGCTGGATCGTTGCCGGTAGCCGGGCTGATGGCATCGTTCGAATCACCAACCACGGAACCGACCACTCGCAAGAAGGGGCCACGCTCACCGACTCCCCGCTGTACACCCGGCTGGGCTACTCCACCGCCACCAGTCCGGTCCTGGATGAAAGCGGCTGGGCTGCACCAGTCGACCAGTCCGTCGTCCTCATTGACGGCAGCGGTGCGTCGACCCACCGCACCGGGATGCGCACCCTGACCCTCCGGATGGACGACGCCGAAACGACGCCGGTGGGGGTGGCCGGATCGACGACCTTGGCCCGATGGGTCGAGCCGGACCCCGGGCAGCGCGATCATGGTCACGGCCGAGCGGGGAAAGTTCGCCCAGCCGCGCGCCTGACCGTCTTCTCGCTGGTGCGCGAAGCCTGGGAGGTGCGCCTGGCCCGGGTGGACGAGCCGGCCGAGGGCGTGGACCTGGCGACGTTACGGCTACGCTTCGGTGGCTGGCCACTTGCCGGCGAATCGACGGAAATTGATACTGCGCCAGACGATCTAGCCGAAACGGTTACTGCAACCGGTCAGGTAGCGGTAGCTTCTGCTGGCCGGACCTCCCGCCTCGTCAGCCTGCTCGGCGAAGGTTCCGCGGGCGTCGCGACCCATCAGGACGGCGGCCCGCTGGCCGGTCCGGTCCGAGTGCCCTGGCTGGATTACCCGGCCCGCGCCGGAGCGTGGGTAGTGGCGCTCGTCGAGCTGTCTGGTGAAAGTCCTCCGCAGCCGGTCATATTCGGCAGCGCCGAGCTTCACACCCAAGAACAGGGGATGGACGTGCGGGTCGAGTGGCCCGACGGCGTCCACACCCGCAGTCACCTCGACCTCAACCCGTAGTTCCTCGGCCTCGCCGACCCACAGCTGCTCGACCTCCCCAAGGCTTACCCGAATGCACTGCCCGCCGTACCGGTGAGCGGTAGCAACCAGGGCCCAATTTCGGGCCCCACCTCATAAGGAGAAGGATGAAGCGCTCCATCGCCGTCATCGGCGCCGCTGCGGCAATCTCATTGGTCATGGCTGGCTGCGGCGGTGGCTCCGACGAGTCGAAGTCCGCGTCCGGTCCGGTCACCCTGACTCTGGCGGGATGGAGCCTGGCGACCACGCCTGAGTTCAAGACCCTCGCCGACGGCTTCCACGCGGCCAACCCCGACGTCACGGTTACGGTCAAGGAATACGACGCCACGAACTATGACACCCAGATGATCGCGGACCTGGCGGCAGGCAAGGGCCCCGACGTCTACGCGCAGAAGAACCTGAAGAACTTCTTCACCTACCAGGACGGTAAGCAGCTGCTCGACGTCTCCGACGTCGCCAAGGACCTGCCGGGCACGGTGAATGGACTTCCCAACTACCAGATCGACGGCAAGACCTATGCGATCCCGTACCGCGGCGACTCCTGGGTTCTCTACTACAACCAGGCGCTGTTCGACAAGGCCGGGATCGACTACCCGGACGGTTCGTGGACCTGGGCCGACTACACGAGCACCGCGGAGAAGCTCACCACGAAGCTGAAGGCGGCGAAATCGAAGGCGCTGGGTGCGTACCAGCACAACTGGCAGTCGACGACGCAGGGCTTCGCCCTCGCACAGACCCCGGGCGCCGACATGCAGAGCGGCGACTTCGCTTACCTCAAGCCGTACTACGAGCGGTCACTGGCTCTGCAGAAGGCCGGTGCGCAGGTCAAGCTCGGCGATGTCACCACCAACAGCCTTACCTACCAGGCGCAGTTCGGTAAGCAGCAGGCGGCGATGATGCCGATGGGCACCTGGTACATGGCCACCTTGCTCGCCCAGCAGACCAGTGGCGAGGCCGAGAAGTTCAAGTGGGGCATCGCGCCGGCGCCGCAGTTCGACAAGAGCACGACGGGAACCTCCCAGACCCCGGTCACCTTCGGCGACCCGACTGCTCTGGGTATCAACCCGAAGATTGATGAGTCCAAGATCGCTGCGGCGAAGAAGTTCCTCGGATTCATCGCCAGCAAGCAGGGCGCTGAGGCGCTCGCCAAGATCGGTATCACGCCGGCCGATTCCGAGGTCGTCTCGGACACGTTCTTCCAGCTCAAGGGCATCCCCACCGATGAGCTGACGAAGTTCACCTTCACCAAGCACGACACGAAGCCGGAGAACCCGGTGGCGAAGTCCACTCCGGCGCTGCAGAACGTTCTCAACGACCTGCACACCGCGGTGCTGTCGGAAAGCGCCACCGTGGACGCCGAAATCACCAAGGCGCAGGATCGGGCCAAGAGCGAGGGTCTCACCAAGTGACCCTCTGACCTCTGACCTCATCTCGTCGGGTCCGGTGCGCGGCCTCGCGCCGCGCATCGGACCCGCACCCAGGTGCCTCAACTTACCGGAGTCTTC
>JANNPJ010000809.1:0-3740 GCA_031400005.1 Kineosporiaceae bacterium
CTCACATCGGCTTTGGTCGCAAGAACAACCTGAGCCTGCTGCTGACCGGTAGCCGGGTTCCAGACCGCCGACGTCCTGGTGGACGTTGCGGACGTGGCTTTGCCGCCGATCCAGTGCTCAATGGTCTTCACGAGGATCCCTCCGGGAAGTCAGTGCGACCAACGCACACAGTGCAACGGGTCACAGCAGTAGGTAACTCCGGCATTAAGATCATGTCAACACATTGTCCTTACATTATTATCTGGCGCTTTGTAACTAGATATGTTCATACTTACTTGGTGGATACCCATCCTCTTGCCCCTGCACCCAGCGGACCAGGCGCTCGCCGGGTATCGACCCACACGTCGACGGGGCAGACCCTGGGTTCGCTGACCTTGGACCGTTCCAGCCCGGTACCGCTGTACTTTCAGGTGGCCCAGCATCTGAAACACGCGATCGAGATCGGCGAGGCACCGCCCGGCACTCGACTGGACAACGAGGTGGATCTGGCCGAAGCGTTGGGTGTTTCCCGGCCAACGATGCGCCGCGCGATGCAATACCTGGTGGAGAAAGGGCTGGTGGTCCGGCGACGCGGGGTGGGCACCCGAGTCGTGCAACCGAAAGTTCGCCGTCCCCTCCAGCTGACCAGCCTCTACGACGACCTGGCCGACAGCGGGCAGCGGCCGACGACCCAGGTACTCCAGAACGAGATCGTTCCTGCCCCCTCCGCCGTCGCCGAGGCCCTCGCGCTGCCTGCAGATGCGTCGGTGATCTGGCTGGTCAGGCTCCGGTCAGCGGCGGGCCTGCCGATCGCCCGGATGTCCAACTACCTGCCCACCGATTTACCGGGCCTGAGTACCGAGTCGTTGATCGAACGCGGCCTGTACCAACTGATCCGCGCCGCCGGGGTGCAGTTGCACGCGGCCGAGCAAACCATCGGCGCCCGCACCGCAACTGCCACCGAGGCCCGACTGCTCGGCGAGAGCCGAGGCGCCTCGGTGCTCACCATGCACCGCCTGACCTACGACGACCACGGCCGGGCGATCGAATACGGCACGCACATCTATGCCGCCTCTCGCTACAGCTTCGAGCTCTCCCTGCCAGGTGCTCATTAAGCCGGCCTTCGCCGAGCTACCGCGGCCAGTCAGCCCGACGTCAGCGATGAAGCAATCTCACTCGTGGCCACGTATCGTCCTGGCCATGACCGTTCAGCGAGCACTTCTTCCCGCTGTGGAATCCTCTGCCAACGTCTTGCTCAGAGCGACGTGAGTACTGTTACTGCAGTAGCAAATTCACGTTGCTCAAGACACCGTCGGCCCCGGTGGCCTCCGCCGTGCAAGAGATTCCTCCGACAATGCTCCTGGTTGCCCGCCGGCGCTGACCACTGTGCCACGGTTAGGCACGTGATCTGCCCCTGCTGGCCAATTCCCCGTCTGTAGCGCAGGGGATCTCTATTTTGCCGTGATCATGCACGGTTGCTCGGGTGCTGCGTCGAAGTGGTCGCGCGTTTTGACCCAGCCAGGGGGTCATCGTGCGCGACGAAGTCGAGGAAAATGGGCACGCTGAGGCTGATGTGTCGCCCGGGTGTAGCGGACGTGTCACTTGTGCATGATCACAAGGGCTTTGAGCTCGGCCAATGAGCCAGCAGGCAGGTGATCTGACCCAAAATCAGCCCCCATCACGTGGTTAACCGTGGCACAGTTGCGTGCGATCAAGACGGTCAGTTGAGCGCCTTACGGAGGAATTCGATATCGGCGGCGATGCCATCCATCGGCGTCTCGATGATCACGTCGCACCCTGCTTCGCGGCAAGCGGCGACGATCAGTTCAGGGTCGATCGTTCCGGAGGCGTAGTCGGCGTGCCGGTCCGCGCCCGAGCCGGCGGCATCGCGGGAACTATTCGCATGCACCAGATCTACTCGGCCGGTGATGGCACGGGCCCGCTCGACGATGGCGACGAGGTCCTCCCCCGCCGCCCAGGCGTGGCAGGTATCAAGCACGAAGCCCGGGCCGAAATCTCCCACCACGTCCCACAGTCGCGCGAGCCGCTCGAAGCTGCGAGCCATTGCATTCTCGCCGCCGGCAGTGTTCTCGATCAAGATAGGGAGGCCGAACCCGCCCTCAGGGGCCCGCTCGAACGTCTTGCGCCAGTTTTCGATTCCTACCTGGGGGTCGTCCTTCGCCGTGACGTGACCGCCGTGGACGATCAGGCCCCGGGCGCCGATTCCGGTCGCCGCAACGGCGTGCTGAGCGAGCATCTTCCGGCTCGGGATACGGATCTTGTTGTTGGTGCTGGCGACGTTGATCAGGTATGGCGCATGGATATAGAGGGGCAGGTCCGTGGCCCGCAGCGCCTCGGCGTGCGGGTGCTGCGGCGGCGCCTTCCAGCCTTGAGGGTCGCCGAGAAAGAACTGGACCGCCTCGGCGCCGATGGTGGCGGCATGAGCGAGGGGATCTGCGGAGTCGACGTGCGCACCTATCTGAGCCACCGGCCCAGGTTAAGCGCTGGACGCAGTTCGTGACAGCGTTAGCACCGATGATCTCAACCGAACGATGTGCGTTCGATTCGTCGGTTTTACCTAGTGTGAGACTGGTGGCATGACACCACCCACGACAGCACGCTTCTACTTCGTCGATGTCTTCGCCAGCAGCCCACTGACCGGCAACCCGGTCGCGGTCGTGCCCGACGCCGACAACCTCACCGAGACGCAGATGCGTGCCATCGCTCGGGAATTCAACCAATCGGAGACGGCGTTCGTCCTGCGCCCCGAACTACCCGGCGCCACCTGGCGGCTGCGGTCTTTCACCCCGATCGGCGCCGAGGTCTTCGGTGCCGGGCATAACGCTCTAGGCACCTGGCTGTGGCTGGCGGCCGCCGGCCGACTTCCGACCGATAGAAGCGACTTCGCGCAGCAAATCGGCGACGACGTGCTGCCGGTGCGCGTCAGCCGCGAATCCGATGGCCCGGTCGTCGTGTCGATGGACCAGTCACCAGCACAATTCGGTGCCACCGTCACCGACCGAACCGAACTGGCCGCCGCTCTCGGCCTCAGCGAACAGGACCTGGAAGCCGGCAGCGCCGCCCGGGTGGTCGACACCGGCGCCGGGCATCTGATGGTGCCGATCCGTGACCGGGACGCCGTCGACCGCGCCGTGCCGCACGCAGCACGCCTGGCAGCGGCACTCAAACAGGTCAGCGGGGAGGGCTGCTACCTCTACAGCCTCGAGGCTGGTGCCACCGATGACGCCGACGCCTACGCGAGGTTCTTCAACCCGACGATGGGCATCGAGGAGGACCCGGCCACCGGCACCGCCGCCGGTCCTCTGGCCGCCCTCCTGCACCACACCGGCAAGACCACCAGCAGCACGATCGTCATCGAGCAAGGCCACGCCCTCGGCCGACCGAGCCGAATCCAGGTGACGCTCTCCGGCCCGCGAGTCACCATCAGCGGTTCCGGACTCATCGTCGCCGATGGCACCCTGCACCTCTCCGCCGGCAACCGGTAAACCGGTTACGAGAATCATGATTCACCAGCTCATCCGGATTGCCGCCGGAGTGGACCGCCTGGGCCGACCGGACCTGGGAGCAACCCGGACCCTGCTGGTTAACCCCGAGAGCCCAAGACCGGACGGCGGCCAGCACCGGTGTGGACTCCAAAGGAGACGTCGAGAATCGTTGGTGTTGCCCCCAAAAAACGGTTTCCAGGGGCGAATATTTACACGGGCACCCGGTTTTTTTGGGGACAACAAACCACAAACCCC
>JANNPJ010000812.1:0-6668 GCA_031400005.1 Kineosporiaceae bacterium
CGGCCATCCCGACAATCTACGCCGCTTCGGTGCTCAACATCAGGTGCCATGATCGGACACGCGCAGACGGGAATCGGACACCGCAGACCGGGGGCCGCCAACGTGCGGGCCGAGGGAAGTGCACGTCCTTCCCGCGGCTCCTGGCGGCCGAGCGCGGTGAGGTCGAGATCGGGGCCGCTGTCGCAGCGGGAGGGGTGGAAAGTGTTCAGGAAGAACCAAGCACGAAAACTGGAAAAGAATGCGTCCATCTTTGGGCTAGGGATGCTCTTGCTCGCATTTGCTTTGGCTGAGCTGGGTGATTCTCCTTCGTTTTCAGACAAAGTATTCTCCGGCGCTCAGTTGGTTGCCGGGGTATGTTTCGTGATTGCCGCAGAAATCGATTTCAAGAATTTATGGCGTCAACGAAAAGCTCGAAGACCAGCTCTAGGCCATCTTCGTCGTCCCACTGTTCGCCAACCTGACTGAATCCGAATCCCGCGACGGTGGCCAGAGAACCGACGTTGTCCGGGCTGATTGCTGCGCGCACGCCGCGCACCTGCGGTTCGGTTTTCGCCCGGTCGATCAGTGCAGCAAGCATCTCCCGGGCATGACCGCGGCGGCGATATCGCGGGTCCACCGAATATCCGACCTCCACCATCCCGGTGTCGTCCGGCGGCCCGTGGAAGCCGGCATGCCCGACGACCACGCCGGTATCGTCGTCGACAACCGCACGGGCCACCCAGTCGGCGCTCGTCGGGTCGCGCCGGATCTGGTCGACGCGGATTCGCCATAGCCAGATCGAACTGTCCGCGATGAAGTAGTCGGTCAGCCGGACGCCGGCCGCCGCGCTTGCGCCGGCGAGGTCGCCGCTCAGGAGCGCTCGCATCGAGTCCACGCTCAGTTCCACCAGGTGAATGGTCACCGGACAATTTTTGCAGTCGGCGTCAATAGACGTGCCTGATGCACAGCAACCAACCGTTACGCGGAACGGCTCCCCGGCTGTTCAGGTGGGTTTGGGGCTCGCTGTTCGGGTCGAAGCGTCTGCCTCAGACTCGGCCGGGGGAGTTGCCGGGCGGGAGGTTTCGGCCAGGACAATGCCGGCAAGGACGATTCCGGCGCCGACAAGCTGCCAAAAGGTCAGTATTTCACTGATCACGATCCAGGCGACCAAGCCGGCCAACACCGGTTCGGCAGTGCCGACCAGGCCGGTCCGGGTGGCGCCGATCAAGCCGATTCCGAGCAGGCTCAGCCCGAATGGCGCCACTGTGCCGAGCAGCACCACCCAGATCACCAGCAGCCAGACCGGTGCGGTGGTGCCGACGATCGCTACCGAATCGTCCAGCACGTCGAACGGGAAGGACCACCACGGCAGTAGGATCGACCAGAACGCGCCGGCCGCCGCGAAGCTCCAGGCCGCAAGAGAGAACGGGTCGCGCCGGACCAGCCCGCGCTCGCCCAGCAGGTAGTACGCCGCCAGCGAGACGGCGGCCGCCCCGGCGGCGAGCATGCCGAGACCATCCAGCGTGAAGCCGCTCCAGACTTGCGAGACCACGGCGAGGCCACCGAAGGACAACACCAGCGCCAGCCAGACTCGGGCCCGGACCTCACCGCGACGGACGAACCGCACCCAGAGCGCGACCAGGAGCGGCGCGGTGAACTCGATCAGCAGGGCCAGGCTCACCGGCATCCGCGCGATCGCCACCAGGTACAGCCACTGCACCAGAGCGATTCCGGTGACGCCGTACACCACGAGAAAGCCTAGTTCTTTGACACCGACTCGCAGAGATCCCGGACTGCGGAGCGCGGCGATCAGAAAGAAGGTCGCCGCGGCTGCGGTACATCGGATCTCGACCAAGCGCAGCGACGACAGACCGGCCTCCAGCACCAGTTTGCTGACGGTGCCGTTGATCGCGAACAGCGTGGCGGCACTGAGGACGGCGACGACCCCGAGCGAGGCGGTAGGACGAACGCGCGACCGTGGATCAGGGGACGTCGGCACTTGTCGAGGGTACGCAGCCGCCGGCCAGGGGTCAGCTCAGGGGAAGGACTGCTGCTGGTCACCGCCGATCTGGACCAGTGCGACGTCGGTGAATCCGGCGTCCTTGAACGGTTTGACCGCCGCGACGACCGCGTCGATGTCCGTGCCGCAGGGGATCTGCTCGACCAGGCGCTCGTGCCGCTCATTCACCGGCGGCCAGCCCCGGCCGATCACGTGCTCGTTCAGGTTCACCCTCGGCCCCGAGGCCGAGGGTGAACCTTCCGCCGCGGAGCAGTCCGATGGTGGCCGCTTGCTGTGCCACCGGTTCGCCTGGTCCGCATCCGCAGAGCAGAGGCCACAGCCGCTCCTTCACCAGCAGTTCCTTGCGGGCTGCGAGCCACTCTTCGCGCGACACCACGTCTGGCCGATTACTCATCGCCATCTCGATCTCGCGAACTGGTCATGTCCACCATTTTGAGGACCGACTCGCCAGTGAGCGAGACGGGAATGCACCTTGGGTCGAAAAGCCGCTAATAATGCACTGGGCGGCAATCGACAGTCGGATCGTGGTGCGGATCGTGTGGATCAGAGTGCTCGGCTCATTAACGGCGAACGTCGGCGGTCAGGTCGCGGACCTGGGCGGACCTCGGCAGCGAGCAGTGCTCGCCTTGCTGCTGGTGGCCCGCGCCGAGGTGGTCTCGGTGGACCGGCTGATCGACGACCTCTGGCGCGGTGAACCGCCGCCGCGGGCGATCGGCGCCCTGCAGGCCTACATCTCCAATCTGCGCCGCGCACTGGAGCCCGAACGTCCACCCCGAACCCCGGCCTCGGTCCTGATCAGTGCCGCGCCCGGCTACGCACTCCGACTACCGGCTGCTGGCGTCGATGCCTGGCGGTTCGAGCAACTGCTGCGCCAGGCCGGGACGGAGCCAGAGCGGGCCCGGTCGCTGCTGGAGGAGGCACTTGCCCTCTGGCGCGGCCCCGCCTATGCGGAGGTGGCCGACGAGCCGTGGGCGCGACCCGAGGCCGCCAGGTTGCTGGAACTGCGATCGACGGCCCGGGAACGGCTGGCCGGCGCACTGCTGGACACCGGCGCCGCCGCCGAGGCAGTGCCCCTGGCGGAGCAGCTCACCCAGGAGCAACCGCTACGTGAAGAGGGCTGGCGGCTGCTGACCCTGGCCCTGTACGCGGTGGGTCGGCAAGGCGACGCGCTGACCGCGCTGCGCCGGGCACGGGCTCTGCTGGCCGATGAGCTTGGCCTCGATCCGGGAGCGGCGCTGCTGCAGCTGGAAAGCGACATCCTGGCCCAGCGGGTCCAGGTCCGGCCCGCCGCTCGTGCCCGGTCGCTGCGCCTGGCCGTGCCTCGTCCCGCGCGGGCACCCGATCCAGCCCCGGAGGACGCCGCACAGGTCTTCATCGGTCGGCGGGCCGAGCTCGCCACCGTCCACGCCGCTGCTGCCGCCGCCGCGCGCGGCTCGATTCAGGTGTTGCTGGTCGCCGGGGAAGCTGGGGCCGGGAAGTCCGCGTTGCTTGACCGGGCCCGGGTCGAGCTGACCGAGCAGGGCTGGCGCAGCGCCGTCGGCCGTTGCCCGGAGGCGGCCGGCGCGCCACCGGCCTGGCCGTGGGTGGAGGTGGTGCGGGGGTTGGCCGCCACCGAGGATCCGGGGCCGTTCCGAGCCGAACTCGCCCCGCTATTGCAGGACGACGCGATCGTGGCCGGGGACGCGACAAGCGGCCGGTTCCGACTGCACCGCGCAGTGGCCGGCTGGCTTGCGGCCGGCTCGGCACCGTTGCTGCTGGTCCTGGATGACCTGCACCGGGCGGACGCCGAGACCCTCGCCAACCTGCGCAGCGTTGTCGATGTCTGGGCCGGGCGGCCGGACCCGGTCCGGTTGCTGCTGGCGGCTGCCTACCGGCAGGACGAGGTCAGCGATCAGGTCGCTGAGACACTCGCCGACCTGGCCCGGAACTCGCCGACCCGGATCCGGCTGGCCGGCCTGGAGCAGGCCGAAGCCGCCCGGCTGGTGCAGCAGGTCTCCGGGTTGCGCCCAGGCCCTGAGATTCTCCGGGCGCTCGCCGAGCGGACTGCCGGCAACCCGTTCTACCTGCGCGAAAGCGCCCGGCTGCTGGCCAGTGAAGGCGAACTGGTCGCCACCTCGGAAGTGCCCGAGGGAGTGCGGGACGTGCTGCGCCGGCGGCTGGCCCGATTACCGGTACGGGACGTCGCGATCCTTCGGCTGGCTGCGGTGATCGGCCGGGACGTCGAGGTGGACCTGCTGATCGCGGCGGCCGAGGTAGCCGAGGAGGCCGTGATCGAGGCGCTCGAGGCGGGTGTGGTCGCCGGACTGCTCACTGAGCCTGGCCCGGGCACCGTCCGGTTCGCCCACGTGCTGATCCAGGAGACCTTGCTTGGTGACCTGCCTCGGCTGCGCCGGGCCCGCTGGCACGCCCGGGTGGCGACTGCCCTGGAGAGCCGGCGCCCGCACGAGTACGCGGCGCTGGCACACCACTACGCCGCCGCCGAGTCGGCGTCCACTGCCCGGCTTGCCGTCGACGCCTCGGTGACCGCCGCCGAGCTGGCGTCGTCCCGGTACGCCCACGACACCGCGGCCAGGCTGTACCGGCGGGCGCTGGACTGCCTCGATCTGGTTCCAGTGGCGCAGAGGCCGGTGGGGGACGAGGAGCGGTCGGCGTTGTACTGCCGGTTGGTGCCGGCGTTGCTGTGGAGCGGGAACGCGGCGGCAGCCGAGGCAGCCTTGCAGGAAGGCCTCGATCTGGCCGAGCGCAGCCACCGGCCGGATCTGGCGATCGCCGTCCTGCGTACCGCTGACCTGCCACTGCCCTGGCTGACCCGTCGCTACGGTGAGCTGAACCCGGACAAAGTCGCCGCCTTGCGCCGAGCGCTGGCCAGCCCGGACCTCGATCCACTGACCCGTTCCCAGTTGCTCTGCGTGCTGGTCCGCGAGCAAGGTGCGGATGACGCGTACGCCGTCCGGCCGGAGGCGCTGGAGGCCGTCGAGCTGGCTCGTGGGCTGCACGATGCTACCCAATTGGGCAGTGCGCTGGGGGTTTTGGCAGGCATCGTGATCGCTGAGTACGAGCCTGACCTGAAGCGCGCGATCGTCGAGGAAATGCTGGAGCTCTGCCGGCACCACGACCTGCCCGGCACCCTGGTTCTCGCACACCAGATTCTGATGCAGCTGGCCATGGTGACCGGTGACTTCCCAGAGCTGAGCCGGCAGGTCGCGCTGGCGTCGGCATTGGCCGAGCGGTACCAAGTGGTCCAGGTGATGGACACCTGCCTCTTGGTCCGCGCCGCGATCGAGCACCGGGCCGGCCGACTGGACGACGCCGAGCGGCTCTACCTCCTCGGGACGGAATCGATCAAGGCCCACGGTTCGCTGGATGGCGACGGTCTGCAGATGCTGGCCCTGTGCACGGTCCGGATGACCGCGGGTCGGCTGGCGGAGATGGTTCCCGTCGCGGAGCGGATGTTTCGCGACTTCGGCCCGGTGGCCGCGGACATCTACGCGCTCGTGCTGCTGGCCGCTGACCGGCCGGATGAGGCCCGGCGGGCTTACCAGGCCGGTGGCTGGCCGCGCGCCGACTTCTTCCAGGTGCTGCGCACAACCGTACGCGGGATGGCGGCGGTCGGCCTGGGGATGGTGGAGGATGCCGCGGCGATCCGGGACCGGCTGCTGCCGTTCGCTGACCAGGTGGCCGGCAGCGGAACCGGGGCCTTCCTCCTCGGCCCGGTCGCCGAGGTGCTCGGTGACCTTGCGCTCCTGCTCGGGCGGCCGGATCAGGCGCACGAGCACTACCGGCAGGCGCTGGAGCTCTGTCGCCGGATCGACGCACCGCTCTGGGCGGCCCGGGCTCAGGCCTCGCTGGCAGCCGTCGTCACTGCGTAACAACAGCTCGAATCGAACCACTAGTCATGGCAGCTCCTAGTGGAGGACAAGTCCCTCGCTAGCGGTCCAGGTGACGATTTCGTCGTCCCGAAACTCCCAATCCTGCCTGGACGATGTGTCGGAGGATGGAATGAGTTCTCTGCTTGCCCGAATCGGTGGCGCCTGCGCTGCGCACCCGAGGCGGACCGTGATCGGCTGGCTGGCAATCCTGGCCTTGGCTCTCGGACTGTCGACGATGTTCGGCGGTTCACCGCACGACGACTACCGGATCCCCGGCTCGCCCTCGCAAGCTGGAGCGGATCTGCTCGCGGAGCGATTCCCGGACCGGGCCGGCGCGGACGCCCGGGTCGTCGTCCATGACCGGTCCGATCGCCCGATCGACGAGGCCGCGCTGGCCGCTCTGCGTTCGCGGCTGGCCACCGTGCCACACCTCAGCGTGGTCAGCCCGGCCCGGTTGTCGCCCGAGGATGACACCGCCTTGATCGACGTCAATTACGACGTACCGGTCACCGAACTGAACGGTTCCGAGGGGGTGGACGCGCTCCGCGCCGCGACCATCCCGACCGAGCGGGCCGGCTTGCAGGTCGAGCTCGGCGGTCAGCTCCCGGAGAACCTCTCCGCGCCGAACGGGACCGCCGAGTTGGTGGGCGTGCTGGCCGCGCTGGTGATCCTGTTGCTGGCTTTCGGCTCGGTCGTCGAGATCGGAAGGGAGTGGGGGAGGCCAATTGCGGGGGGGCGTGTGTAGAGCTAGGTCGTCGACGTATAAGAAAAAACGGGGCGGGAGGGGGGGGGGTGGGGGG
>JANNPJ010000049.1:0-21513 GCA_031400005.1 Kineosporiaceae bacterium
GCCTGCCCGCCGTACCACCTGGCGGTGGTTATTGGCGGCACCAGCGCGGAGATGGCAGTGGAGACGGCAAAGCTCGCCAGCGCCCACTATCTCGACAGCCTTCCCACCGAGGGCAACAAACTGGGTCAAGCGTTCCGCGACCTCGACCTGGAGCTGCAGGTCCTCGAGCTGACCAGGCAGTTCGGGATCGGCGCCCAGTTCGGCGGCAAGTACTTCTGCCACGACGTCCGGGTGGTCCGGTTGCCCCGGCACGGCGCTTCCTGCCCAGTAGCGATCGCCGTCTCCTGCAGTGCCGACCGCCAGGTACTCGGAAAGATCACCGCCGAGGGGGTGTTCCTGGAACAGCTGGAGACCGATCCCGCGCACTACCTACCTCCGGTCACCGAAGAGCACCTCGAGGACGATGTCGTTCACATCGACTTGAACCGGCCAATGGCCGAGATTCGGGCCGAGCTGACGAAATACCCTGTGAAGACCCGGCTCTCGCTGTCCGGGCCGCTGGTGGTGGCGCGGGATATCGTGCACGCCAAGATCAAGGAGCGGTTGGACGCCGGTGAGCCGATGCCCGACTACCTGCGCGATCACGCCGTGTACTACGCCGGACCGGCGAAAACCCCGGCTGGTTATGCTTCCGGTGCCTTCGGGCCGACCACGGCAGGCCGGATGGATTCGTACGTCGAGCAGTTCCAGGCCGCCGGCGGCTCTCTGGTGATGCTGGCCAAGGGAAACCGATCTGGCGCGGTCACCCGGGCCTGCGCCGCACATGGCGGTTTTTACCTCGGCTCGATTGGTGGTCCGGCTGCTCGGCTGGCGCAGGACTGCATCCGCAAGGTAGACGTGCTCGAGTACGCCGAACTAGGGATGGAAGCGGTGTGGCGGATCGAGGTCGAGGATTTCCCGGCGTTCGTCGTCGTCGATGACAAGGGCAACGATTTCTTCGCCGAAGTGACCAAACCGATGGCGACAAGCATTCAGCGCCGCGCCGGAATGCCGCCGCCGGGCTGACCGGCGGAAAAACTGCGAGTCCGTATCGCCGGATGCTTGTCAGGTCGACGTGACCCATGTCACGGTGACCCTCCGGCAAGGTATCGATCTGTCGGTGGTCAGGAGTTCTCACGTTGGGACGCAGCGTCCGACCCCGGCCGGCACAGGCGCCGGTCAGGGCCAGCATCGTCGACGTCGCTCGGATGGCGGGCGTCTCGGTGGCGACGGTCTCGCGCGCCCTGCGAGGTCTGCCTAACGTCTCGATGGAAACCCGGGAACGGGTGTTGACCGCGGCCAACGACTTGCAGTACACCGCCTCACCACTGGCAGCTGCCTTGGTCACCGGCCGGACCCAATCGGTTGGCGTGATCGCCGCCGATGCCGACAGCTGGTTCTTCGCCGAGGTGCTGCGCGGACTCGAGGAAGGGCTGCGCGACCAGGGCTACGACCTGGTCCTGCACGTGCTGCCGAAGGGGGCACGTCGGGAATTGTTCTTCACCGGCCTACCGGTCCGCCGTCGGGTCGATGCCTTGGTGGTGGCCGGTCTCCGGCTGACCGAGGCCGAACTGGCGACGCTTCGACAGCTGGGGTTACCGATCGCTTGCGTGGCCGAAATGCTGGCCGGGGTGCACTCCGAGCGGATCGACAACGAGGCGGCCGCCCGGCTCGCCGTCCAGCACCTGATCGACCTTGGGCATACCCGGATCGCGATGATCGGTGGAGCGCCGGACGGACATCAGCTGAGCGCGCCGGCCGCCCGGACCCGTGGATACCGAGCCGCGCTGGCCGCTGCTGGACTGTCACCGGGAGCTGTCCTGGATGGCCGGTTCACTCCCGTCGGCGGGGCTGCGGCGATGGCCGAGTTGCTGAGTAACGCCGACGGACCGCCGTCCGCAGTGTTCTGCCAGTCCGACGAGATGGCCTTCGGTGCGCTCCATGTCCTTCAGCGGGCCGGGATTCGGGTTCCTGACCAGGTCTCGGTGATCGGATTCGACGACCATGAATTGGCCGACACGTTCGAACTCACCACCGTGGGGCAGCCGATCTCCGCGCAGGGCGCGGCTGCTGCCCGCTGGCTGACGGCCGGTTTGGATCGACCGTCGAGCGGTGGCCAGCCGGTCACCGACGTCGTCCACCCGGTTCAGCTGATCTGGCGCGGTTCGACCGCCACGAAAAGCGGGGTGCCTTAGCCGGACGTCCTCAGCCCGAGGACGCGGCGAGATCCCAGCGCTGGAGTTCCTCCCGGGTCGGCGGGTCGGCTCCGGGCCGGGTGCAGGTCAAAGCGGCTGTATGGACGGCGTGACTGAGCAGCTCGACGAGATCGCGTGGGTTGGCCTTGCGCAGGTCCTCGACGCGGTCCGGGCGCAGCAGGCCGGCGCCGTCCAGGCCATCGAGCAACCCGGCCATCAAGGCATCGCCGGCACCCACGGTGTCAGCGACCACGATCCTCGGCGCGGGCACTTCGACCACCCCGGAGGCCAGCACACCAACCGCGCCGTTGCCGCCCCGGGTCACCACCACCAGCGCCGGTCCGCTGGCCCGCCAGGTCTCGGCCACCTGCAACGGATCCACGCCGGGCAGCAGCCACTCCAGATCCTCATCGCTGACCTTCACCACGTCCGATGCCCGGACCAGTCGCTCGATCCGTTCCAGTGCGTGCCGCGGATCGCCCATCAGTGCAGGCCGCGCGTTCGGGTCGTAGCTGACCAGCGATCGTCGTCCGACCGCTTCGATCAGGCGGAGCACGTCGTCCCCACCCGGCGGCAGGGTGGCGGCGATCGACCCGGTGTGCACCGCCCGGGCGGCATTGGTGCTGGCCTTGGCCGGCAACTCCCAGTGCAGGTCGAACTCGTAGCTGGCGACCCCGTCGGGGTCCAGGTGCGCGGTCGCTGTCGAGGTCGGCTCGGCGGTCACCGAACCGTCGACCAATCGCACGCCGGAAGCCTCCAGGTGCCTTCGGATCAGTTGACCGCGTTCGTCGTCACCGATCCGGGTCAGCAATTGAGTGCTGACCCCGAGGCGGCTGAGACCGAGCGCGACGTTGGCGGGGCTGCCGCCAGCATGCTCGACCGCGGATTGCCCCGGAGCAGAGACAATGTCGACCAAGGCCTCACCGATGACCAGAACGTCCTGCACGCCGCCTCCTTGCGTAACGCGACCGACTCTTCCTTCGCCGATCGGTGAGGAGAGGCCCGGGTACGTCAATCGATCGTAGAGCTTCTCTAGGATGACTGGGTGACCGAGGCCGATTCCGAAGCGCGACGACGTCGCTCGCTCAACACCACATCGCGAGACATGCTGGTGTCGATGGCGGTGATCGTCGGGCTCATCCTGGTCTTTTTGCTGCTGGTGCCGCGGCCGAACACGATCCCCCAGCGCACCCTTGACGTACCTGCGGCAGCCCGGGCGGCAACCACTGACCTCGGCTTCGCTCCGGCGGACCCGGCCCTGCCGGAAGGTTGGACGGCGCGCACCGCCAACGTGCAGCGTGGCACCAGCGATCTGCCGACCTGGCACCTCACCTACACCTCGCCCTCCGGTCACTACGTCGGGGTCCAGCAGGCCGCGAAGGCTACCCCGGCCTGGGAGGCCCGGCAGGTCACGGACGGCGCTGAGCAGGGCACCATCTCGGTCGGTGGCAAGACCTGGGTGATTCGCAGCCGGACCGATCGGGGGATCACCAACTGGGTCCTGCGCGAACCGCCGATCACCACGGTGGTTACCGGAACCGCTCCGGAATCGGAGTTGGCGTACTTCGCCACCCTCGTCACTGCCGAACTCGAACGCTGACCCCGGTAGGGGCGCTCGCTAGGCTGGCGAGATGACCTCGCCGAGTCGGCAGCAACCGAGGCGGCAATAGCTGAGTCGGCAACAGACCGAGTCCGCAATAGTCGAGTCCGCAACAAACCGAGTCCGCAACAGACCGAGGAGGCCAGTGTGCCGTCCAATGAATTCGCTCAGCTGTCCTACGAGCAGGCCAGGGACGCGCTGATCGATGTGGTTCGCCGGTTGGAAAGCGGCGCCGAGACGTTGGAGGAGTCGCTCGCCCTCTGGGAACGCGGTGAGGCGCTGGCCCAGCACTGCGAACAGTGGCTGGCGGGGGCGCAGGCCCGGCTCGACGCAGCCCGGCCAACCCCGGACGCCAGCTGATCTCCGGCTAGGTTGGTGAAAGTGCTGTAGCTAAACAACTTTGGTGGTGATCTCGCCGCCATCCAGTCGAAGTCGCAACGGGTCGCCGGGGGCGACGTCGTCGGGGGAGCGGACCACCCGCCCGTCCGCGGTCTGCGCGACCGCGTATCCCCTGGCCAGAGTCGCCGCTGGGGAAAGCGCCCGAACCCGGTGCCGCAGGTGCTCGATGTCCTGCGCGGCGTGAGTGAAGCGCGAGCGGGCCGCCCGGGTAGCTCGGTCGCGAGTGGTACTCAGTTCATCGGCAAAGGCCCGCAGCAGCCGCCCTGGATCGACCATCACCGGGCGCGAGCGCAGGGTCTGAACGGTCGCCACCTCCCGGGCCAGCCGACTGCGCAGGGCACCCTCGGCCCGCTGCCGGGCCTGCCGGACGCCGGCGATCTCGGCCAGCACGTCCGGGACGATCCGCTTTGCGGCGTCGGTGGGGGTGGAGGCTCGCAGGTCGGCAACCAGGTCGAGCAGCGGCTGATCCACCTCGTGGCCGATCGCGCTGACCAGTGGGGTGGTGCAGGCCGCGGCGGCGCGGACCAGGCTTTCGTTGCTGAACGGCAGCAGGTCCTCGATCGAACCGCCACCACGGGTGATCACGATGACGTCGACCTCGGGCGTGCGGTCCAGTTCCGCCAGGGCCGCCACCACCTCGGTTACCGCCTTCGGCCCCTGAACGGCCACGGTGCGGATCTCGAATTGGACAGCGGGCCAGCGGCGACGGGCGTTCTCCACGACGTCCCGCTCGGCAGCCGAGGCCCGACCACAGATCAGGCCGATCACCTGCGGCAGGAACGGCAGCGGGCGCTTGCGGTCGAGCGCGAACAGCCCTTCGGCGGCGAGGATCCGGCGCAGGTGCTCCAGTTGGGCCAGCAGTTCGCCGACGCCGACCGGCCGGAGTTGATCGGCCACCAAGCTGAGCGAGCCGCGCCGGGGCCACAGTTGCGCCCGGGCGTGGATCACTACCCGGGATCCGTCCGGCAGCGGCACCGCGAGGTTGTCCAGTACCCGCGAATGGACCGTGACGTTGAAGGAGAGGTCGACGTCCGGGTCTCGCAGGGTCAGGTAGCAGGTGGTCTGGCCTGGCCGGCGGGTGAGCTGGACGACCTGCCCCTCCACCCAGACCCCGGGGGCCCGACTGATGTAGTCCGTCAGTTTGGCGGAGAGCAGCCGGACCGGCCACGGCTGCTCGGCGGTGGTCTCGCCCGCAGTCGCCGGAATCGTCCTGACCGGTGGGGTGCTCATACGCCGTCGCGCCGCTGCTGGCTCATGCTCGTCAAACTAGTCACCTACCGCTGGGAGCGGCTAACGCACCGCCAGCGCACCGCCAGCCCACCGCCAGCCCACCGCCAGTGCGGCGGCCGCAGGCGCGGCACTTACCATGGAGGCGTGAGTCAACCTAGTTCGCCGTCCCCTGTCCAGGCCAGCGAGACCCAGGGCCGAGTGCTGTTGGCCGCCCCGCGCGGGTACTGCGCCGGAGTGGATCGGGCGGTGATCGCCGTCGAGAAGGCCCTTGACCTGCACGGTGCCCCGGTCTACGTGCGCAAGGAAATCGTGCACAACCGGCATGTGGTCAGCTCGCTGCAGCGTCGCGGAGCGATCTTCGTTGACGACACCGACGCCGTCCCAGAAGGCGCATTGGTGATTTTTTCCGCACACGGGGTGTCGCCGATGGTGGTCGAGGCCGCGCACCGGCGGAACCTGCGCACCATCGATGCCACCTGCCCGCTGGTCACCAAGGTGCACAAGGAGGCCGTCCGGTTCGCCGCCGACGACTTCGACATCCTGCTGATCGGCCACACCGGGCACGAAGAGGTGGAAGGCACCGCGGGGGAGGCGCCGGACCACATCCAGATCGTCAACGGTCCTGAGGACGTCGACCAGATCGTTGTGCGTGACCCGGAGCAGGTGGTCTGGTTGTCGCAGACCACGCTGTCGGTGGACGAGACGATGGAGACCGTTCGGCTGCTGCGCCAGCGCTTTCCCAAGCTGCAGGATCCGCCGAGCGACGACATTTGCTATGCCACCCAGAACCGCCAGGTGGCGGTGAAGAAGATCGCTCCCGAGAGTGATCTGGTGATCGTCGTCGGCTCCAGTAACTCCTCGAACTCGGTCCGTCTGGTGGAGGTGGCGCTGGAGCACGGCGCTCGGTCCGCGTACCGGGTGGACTTCGCCAGCGAGATCGACGAAGCGTGGCTGGAGGGTGTGCACACGGTCGGTGTCACCTCGGGTGCCTCGGTGCCGGAGCTTTTGGTCCGGGAGGTCCTCGAGTTCCTGACCGCGCACGGGTTCCCGGTCGCGGAGGAAGTGGTCACCGCCGAGGAGGACCTGCTCTTCTCGTTGCCGAAGGAATTGCGCCGAGACATCAAGGCGGCCAACGCCGCGAAGGCTGCCGCGCCCAAGGGATAGCAAGGGGTCGCTGTGCCGGCGCCCCGGTAAGGCGCGGTATCGCGCGCTATCGCGAGCGTCGAATTTCGTGCCTAGAGTGGCATTCCGGACGCACAACGAGGTGCACCGAAGCGAGCACCTCCTGCGTCGACACCTTCAGTCTGATGAAGGGACGAATGCTGATGCCAGGCAACAGGGCAGTTGCGTACATGGGCCCCGGCAAGGTCGAGGTCCAGGAGATCGACTATCCGAAGCTGGAGTTGCAAGACGGCCCAGGGGTCAATCCGGCGAATGTCGGCCGTAAGTGCAACCACGGAGTGATTCTCAAGGTCGCCACCACCAACATCTGCGGTAGCGATCAGCACATGGTGCGTGGCCGGACGACGGCACCGCACAACCTCGTCCTGGGCCACGAGATCCTTGGTGAAGTGGTCGAGGCCGGCCCGGACGTGGAGTTCATCAAGGTCGGTGACCTCTGCTCGGTCCCGTTCAACATCGCCTGCGGTCGCTGTCGCAACTGCAAGGAGGGCAAGACCGGGATCTGTCTGAATGTGAATCCGGCTCGCCCGGGCGCCGCCTATGGGTATGTCGACATGGGCGGTTGGGTCGGTGGTCAAGCCGAGTACGTGATGGTTCCGTATGCGGACTGGAATCTGCTGCGCTTCCCCGACAAGGACCAGGCGCTCGGCAAGCTCACCGACTTGACCATGCTTTCGGACATCTTCCCGACCGGGTATCACGGCGCGGTCAGCGCTGGGGTCAAACCGGGATCGACGGTGTATGTCGCCGGAGCCGGTCCGGTTGGGCTGGCGGCTGCGGCCGGCGCACAGTTGCTTGGTGCTGCGGTGGTGATCGTGGCCGATCTGGTACCGGAGCGGCTAGCCCAGGCGAAGAGCTTCGGCTGCGAGGTGGTGGATGTATCCAAGGGTGACCCCAAGGATCAGATTGAGCAGATCCTCGGGGTCCCGGAGGTGGATGCCGCGGTCGACGCTGTCGGCTTCGAGGCTCGCGGCCATGGTTCGGACGCCAGTAAAGAGGCGCCCGCGACGGTGCTGAACTCGCTGATGGAGGTCACCGCGGCCGGCGGGGCAATTGGGATCCCGGGGTTGTACGTCACCGGTGACCCGGGTGGCATTGATGAGGCCGCGAAGGTGGGAGCGCTTTCGCTGAGTCTGGGTACCGGTTGGGCGAAGTCGCTGTCTTTCGTCACCGGCCAGTGCCCGGTCATGCGTTACAACTACGGGCTGATGAAGGCGATCCTGCATGATCGGGTGCAGATCGCCAAGGCCGTGAACGCGACGGTGATCCCGCTGGACGAGGCACCTCAGGGATACGCCGAATTCGATCATGGCGCGGCGAAGAAGTACGTCATCGACCCGCACGGCATGGTCGCCTGAGGCGGCTGCTGGCTGCTGGCTGCTGCTGGCTGCCGGTCAGGAGGCTGCTGACCGGCAGCCAGTCAGGAGGCTGCCGACTGGCTGTCGGTCAGTAGTTCGACGGCGGTCAGCGGACGTGGGCTCTCCAGCAGTGGGGTGACCGGTGGTAGCGCGGTGTCGGCCACCTGAAGGTCTTGCATTCGCCGGGCGGTCACCAGGACCCGTCGTTCCAGGGTTCCGACCAGTGCGTTGTAGTCCTCCACCACCCGATGCAGATCTCGGCCGAGCTTGCTGGCGTGTTCGCCGAGACCGCCCAGTCGCCGGTACAGCTCGGTGCCCACCTCGAACAGTTCCCGAGCGTTGCCGCTGACTGCCTCGGACTGCCAGGTCAGGGCGACCGTCCGGAGCAAAGCCAGCAGTGTGGTCGGGGTTGCCAGCACCACCCGGCGACTCATCGCATGTTCCAGCAGCGCCGGATCGGCCGTGCAGGCCGAGGCGAGGAACGCCTCGCCCGGCACAAAGCAGACGACCAGCTGCGGAGTCGGCTGGAATGCCGTCCAATACTCCTTGGCGGCCAAGCCGTCGACGTGCGACCGCAAGGCCTTCGCGTGTTTCAGCGCAGCGACCTGCTGAGCGGCGTCATCCCGTTCGCTGGCCTCCAGGAATGCCGCTAGCGGAGCCTTGGCATCGACGATGATCTGCTTGCCGCCGGGCAGCCGGATGATCAGGTCGGGCCGGACGCCGGCGCCGTCCGGCGTCACCCCGACCGCCTGGGTGAGGAAGTCGACCCGGGGAAGCATTCCAGCGTGCTCTACCACCCGGCGGAGCTGAACCTCGCCCCAGGCGCCGCGAGAGGTTGGCGAGCGCAACGCACCGGCCAGCGCCGCAGTCTGGGCCCGCAGCGACTCGCTGGAGACCTGTGCCGCCGTCAATTGCTCATCAAGTCGGGAGAACTGCTCCACCCGGTCGCGTTCCAGGGTCTGCACCTGTTTTTCGACCCGTTGGAGGGTGGCCGCCAGAGGGGACAGCGTGGCCACCAGTTCGCGATCCTGACCCGAGGCGGCCTCCAAGTCGGTGATCCGCTCGCGAAGCAGGTCACGCTCGGCGGTCAGGCTGGCCTGCCTGGCCCGGAAGATCGGCCCGGAGGCGGCCATCGTCAAGCCGGCACCCAGGAGCAGACCCAGCAGCAGGCCGATCAGAAGAGCCACCGTCGTCGTCATGAGAGCCAGGTTGCCAGGTGCTACTGACATTTTGACCTGGTGGTGGGCGACTCTGTCCGACCGTGCGGCGCGGGTGCGACGCCAGGCCCGTTAACCTTGACGCTCGTGGCACTTACCATCGGCATCGTCGGTCTCCCCAACGTCGGAAAGTCGACCCTCTTCAACGCCCTCACCAAGGCGAACGTGCTCGCGGCGAACTACCCGTTCGCGACCATCGAGCCCAACGTCGGCGTCGTCCCGCTCCCTGACCCGCGGCTCGCGGCGCTCGCGACCGTGCACGGCAGCGAGAAGCTGGTCCCGGCGACGGTCTCGTTCGTCGACATCGCCGGCATCGTGAAGGGCGCCAGCGAGGGCGAAGGGCTGGGCAACAAGTTCCTCGCCACGATCCGCGAGGCGGACGCGATCTGCCAGGTGGTCAGGGCCTTTGTCGATGACGATGTGATCCATGTGGCCGGCAGGGTGGACCCGGCCGACGATATCGAGACGATCCACACCGAGCTGATGCTCGCTGATCTGCAGACTCTGGACAAGGCCATCCCGCGCCTGGAGAAAGAGGTCAAAGGCCGCAAGACAGACAAGGCGATCTTGGATGCCGCGGTGGCCGCGCAAAAGCTGCTAGGCGAAGGAACGACGCTGCACGCCGGTGCCCAGGCCGCCGGGATCGACCTTGGCGTGCTGCGTGAACTCACGCTGATGACGTCCAAGCCGTTCATCTTCGTCTTCAACGTCGATGAGGACGGGTTGTCCGACGAGAAGTTGCAGACCAAGATGCGAGAACTGGTCGCCCCGGCGGACGCGATCTTCCTGGATGCCAAGCTCGAGTCGGAACTGGTGGAGTTGGAGCCCGAGGAGGCCGCCGAACTGCTGGCCAGCGTCGGGCAGACCGAATCCGGTCTCGACCAGTTGGCCAAGGTCGGCTTCCACACCCTCGGCCTGCAGACCTACTTGACCGCAGGGCCCAAGGAATCGCGGGCCTGGACGATCAACCAGGGTTGGACGGCGCCACAGGCCGCCGGGGTGATCCACACCGACTTCCAGCGCGGCTTCATCAAGGCCGAGGTGGTCGGTTTCGAGGATCTGATCGCCGCCGGTTCGATGGCCGAGGCCAAGGCCAAGGGCAAGGTCCGGATCGAAGGTAAGGACTACGTGATGGCGGACGGCGACGTCGTCGAGTTCCGTTTCAACGTGTAGGACCCAGTCTGGTAACACCATGGTATGGTCATGAGATGGGGAAGACGAAGAAGGTCACGATCACGCTGCCGGCGGAGCTGCTTGAAAGCCTGAAGTCGCACACAGACAACGTCTCTGGCTACCTCACCGAGCTGGCCGAGCGGGCCGAGCGGCGCAGGCTGCTGCGGGAGGAGCTGGACCGCTACCAAGACGAGTTCGGCGCGTTCACGGATGAGGAGATGAATGAGGCACGGACCCTCCTTCGAGGGAGCGGGGGAGCGGAGAGCGCAGCATGACTATGGAGTCGCTGGTGCTCGACTCTCAGGGTTTTTCCTTGTGGATCGAGCGGGATCGCCAGGTGATGCTGATCCTGGAACAAGCCGAGCGTGAAGGGGCCGACCTCGCCGTGTCGGCCGCCACGATCATCGAGGTTTCACGCGATGGCCTGGACCATGCGCGGCTGAACTGGCTGTTGTCCCAGGTGCGGGTGGAAGCGGTGACGAAGGAAAGTGCTCGTCTCAGCGCCGGCCTCCTGAAGGAAGCGGGGCTGCACGGGCACAAGTACGCCATCGATGCCATGGTCGCCGAAGTGGCCCTTCGGATGCCGGGACCGGTGGTGGTCCTGACGTCCGACGTTGACGACATGGTCAAGCTGTGTGGCCGCAGGGTTCGGGTCGTCGGGTTGTAGACGGTCGGCTCGACTTTGGAGTTCGTTGATCGACAACGTAATCGATCGCGAAAAGCGCGGGACCGCTCAGCCTGTGGCTCCGGATGCCCGGGCTCTCTGAGGTGTTGATCGGCGCCAGAACCTGGTCGAGTTTAGGTTCAACGTGTAGAGGAGATGTTCTCGGCGGGGAGCGCTGCAACGGATCTATTCGCAGTCGCTGACGGATCATGGCTATGCGTTGTACACCGTGGATCGATGCCCAACCTGCACAACCCAAATGATTAGTTCGCCGTTGTCTACGGTGTAGATAATTCTGTAGTCACCGACCCGCAGGCGTCGCCGTTCCGGCTGAGACACAAGCGCAGTGGTACTGAAACCGAAGGGATCGGCTTCCAGTTCTGTGAGTTTCGCCAAGATGCGAAGTGCGACGTCTCGCGGAATCTTCCGAAGATCGTCACGAGCCTCGGGCCGGAAAATTGTCTGGTATTCACTCACTGCGCGCCAAGGTCTCTTGAATCACGTCCTCTAGCGGAATGCCGGCTGACCGTTGGGCCATGCGCTCATCCACGATGCGGTTTAGTTCACGCTCTTCCCACTGCTGAAACTTGCGCAACACATCGATCGAGACCACTGCCGCGACTGCCTTTCCCCGACGGGTGATGATCGTGGGTTGATCATCACGCTCTGCTCGCTCGACGACATCGGCCAAGTGGGCGCGGACGTCGCGAATCGACTCGGCTGCCATCTCGCTCATGCGCCCAAGCGTACCAGAGGTGCCATGTGTACACAATGCGTGCTTCTCGTTCAGCCTCGATGCCGCCCGGCTTAGGGCCGGGGGATGGCCGCGGAATCGTCATACCCTCAATTGCTGCACATCGTTTTGGACTGCACCGATGCTCGCCTCCTCGCCGAGTTCTACCGACAGTTCTTGGGTTTGGTCTACCGGCCAGGCGATGAGATTTCGGAAGCAGGTCGCGACGAGCCAGCACCGGACTGGCTGGTTCTCCTGACCCGGTCGGGGGAGCGCTGTCTCGCTTTCCAGCAGGTGGCCGATCTGCCTGCGACGACCTGGCCGGAGCCGGGCGTTCCGCAGCAGGTACACCTGGACACCACTGTTCCGAATCTGGCCGAGTTGAACATCCAGGATGAGCGGGCTCTCGCGCTGGGGGCGCGGTTGGTGCTTGACCGGACGGACGACCTGGACGAGCCGCTGCGGGTGTGCGCCGATCCGGCCGGCCACGTGTCCTGCATCTTCGTTGCGTAACGCAGCCCTTCCGTCTCCAGAGGTCTGTTGCATGACCGATGTCGTGGGTCAGATAAATGGGTAGAACTCGACCCTGATCAGACCCGATTCTGATGACATGAAATCTGGTTTGCCGCCTCGAGGTCCCGTTTTACGTGACTTGAAAATGATCTTGTCATTCGACGTTGACTGCGGCGAGCTCCTACCTGGCCATCACTTCATCGCTCGAGGCCTGGCCGGGCGGTCCGCGCTGCCGATTCCCGATGAGTGGGACGGCGAAGAGGCAGACTACGAGGTGATGCTCACCTGTGTTGAGGCCGGTGGATATCCCGGATTCTCGCTCGAATACGAGCTCGTCCCGGGCATTACGGCACTGGCGAACGACAGAGATTTCTTCCGGTATCTCGTCGGGATCTCCTACCGTGCCGATGTCCGATTGCCATGGGAGCCCAATGACGGCGGAACGATCGCACCGTTCGAAGGGGGTGTCGCAACGCACGGTTCCCGTGGCGACTGGCCGTTGCCGCCGGACGCCACCGTCCTGACGTTCGTGCTCTGCGCGGTGGGAGCAGACGGCCATGTGAAGTACGACGAGCCTGCTGGTGAACTAGTTGTCGATCTGGCACGAGGCCACGCCGCCTGGTGCCCGTCGTAAAGGTCTGCGATGGCGCTACGAACCTCCAAGCCGGCACCGGTCGGGTTGCATGGAGGCGGCAGGCGGGCGTGGCTTCAAGGCTAGCCCCGCCCGCAGCAGGTGACATTCGGAGAGGCTGTGCCCATGGAAATTCAGGTGGTCATGGGTGACATCACTGCGGTGGACGTCGACGTCGTCGTCACTGCGGCCAACCGATCGCTCGTCGGTGGTGGAGGGGTGGACGGCGCGATTCACCGTGCGGCCGGTCCGGAACTGCTCCAGGCGCTACGCCCGCTGGCCCCGTGCCCGGCTGGCCAGGCGGTCATCACCCCGGCGTTCAGGCTCGGGCCTCGCATCCGCTACGTCGTCCATGCGGTCGGGCCCAGATACGGTGTCGACGAGCCCGCCTCCGAGTTGCTCGCTTCTGCGTATCGAATGAGCCTCGCTCGGTGCGACGAGGCCGAAGCCGAAAGCGTGGCTTTTCCTGCCCTGTCTACCGGTGCCTACGGATATCCCTTGTTCGAGGCCTGCCAGGTCAGCGCGGAGGCACTCCGCACCGCCAAGACTTCGGTGCAACATTGCCTCCTGGTCGCTTTCGACGAACGTACCCGTAAGTTCTGGAATCGGGCTCTCGCTGGTTGAGGCTCTCCGGCGAACCGTCGGTCCGGGCTTCAGTGGAGGCGTTGGTACGTGACGCAATCCGGGGCTACTGCCTGGGCATCACTTCATCGCTCGACGACTGGCCGGGCGGGCTACGCTGGCGATTCCTGCACCAGGTTTCGGGCGATGACCCCGACCTTCAGGTCAACCGGTGGGACGAAGTCGAGGGCAGGTAGCGTTCGAGAATGACTGATTCTCAGCGTCTTTTGAACGTCGATGGTCTGGTCAATGCTCGTGATCTCGGCGGGCTTCCGATGATCTCTGGCGGCAGGACGCCGCACGGGGTGTTCTTTCGGTCGGAGAACGTGGATGCGATCACGCCGAAAGGCTGGGATCAGTTGTCCGACGCCGGGATTCGCACCATCGTCGACCTGCGTCAATCGGCGGAGCGCCAGCGAGATCGGCAGCTACGTCCCGATTGGCTGGTGACCAGGCATGTCGATCTCGACGGTCTGGAGAACCAGGAGTTCTGGGCTGGCTACTGGGACAACGGACTGGTCGGGACGGCGCTCTACTTCCTGCCGCATCTGGCTACCATGCCGGAACGAACCGGTGGCGTGTTGACGGCGCTGGCTGAGGCAAGAGAAGGCGGCGTGCTCTTTCACTGCATGGCCGGCCGCGACCGCACCGGCATGATCAGTATGGTGCTGCTGGCCATGTCGGGGGTGGAGCCGGAAGCGATCGTGGATGACTATCTGGAGACCGTGCGGTTGGGTGACGTTCGTGCTGCCTCGACCAAAGGGAGCAATGAAGAGGTACGCATCGAGGAATTGCTGGCCGGGCACGGCACGACGACCGAGCGGGCGTTCCGGGATGCTCTCGCCGGACTTGACCTGGATGTCCTGCTGGGTGCGGCTGGAGTCAGTGACGGCACCCGGAGCCTCCTGGAGAGTTGGCGTGGAGACCTCCACTGAGCCCGCGCCTAGTGAAGGGAAGCTCATCGCGGTGTCGACTCTGCCGTCGTACGGTTCTGGCATGACGAATTCGGAGCGTGGGGCACTTGGAGTGGTCGATCGGTGGCTGGCCGCGATCAATGCCGGTGACGGCCAACTCGTCGAGTCTCTCAGCCACGAGCAGGTCGAGATCGTCGGGCCGCGGGGCAGTGGCATCGCAGACCGGAGCATCCTGACCGAATGGCTGACTCGATCCGGCTTCTCGTCCCACCCGGTGCGGTGGTTCTGCGGCGGAGACGGAACGGTGGTCGTGGACCAGGACGCACGCTGGACGGACCCGCAGACCGGCGCGGCCCAGGAGCGTAAGCGGATCGGATCGCAGTTTCAGATCCGGGACGGGCGGGTGGCGAAGTACGTGCGTTTCGACGAGGGAGTACAGACGGCGCTCAGCGCCGCAGGTCTGGATGAGCAGCGGGACCTGGTCGCAGGCGGGTAGGTGCGTGCGACTTCTCGCATGCTCACTCGTCGCAGGATGGTGATTGGGTCAGCGTCTGAGGTCGGCCGTCAAGGCCGCTGTGCCAGGACCGCTCAGCCGGTCGAGGGTCGCCGTCCGTCCCGTGAGCAGCATGAGCAGGTCCGCGATGGCACCGCGAACCTCCAAGCCGTCACCTGCTTCCCACTCAATGTCGGTCGCACTGAGGTGAAGTCCGCGTAGCCGCCGCCGGGACCAAAAGGGCCAGCCCATCGACCAAACCCTCGATGCGCCATCTTGTGCTGCGTCGGCCGGCATCCGGAGGTCGCAGCCGAGCGGGATGGCGGCGTCTTGGATGTGCACCAGGAGGTCGAAGAGTACGTTCCGATAGTTCGTCACCACCGGCACCTGACGAGAAGCGGCGTTGAGGCGCAACGAAGCCACGATGGTCTCCGTGGACTGTTCGGCACGAGTCTTGGTCATCATCGTGTTCAGGCGGTGAAAGTTGCCGCGGGACCGGACGCCATTCGTGACGAACGTCCACGGCGGAGGCGGTTCGCTAACCAGTGAAAGGTGAGCGGCGACGTCGCGTATCCGCCACTCGGCGCACAGCGATCGGGATTCCCACTGCTCAGGTGTCAGGCCGTCAAGTAGGTCCGCCAGTCGCAGGCGCTCCCGTTCGATCACCTGCCAGCTCTGATCCTCGTCCATCGATACCTCCGAAGCGGTCACCCTTCAGCGGCAGGTGCGCTGCTGGCGGGGTTGGCGCGGCCTAGTCCAAGTAGTCAGACTCTCTGACTAAGATTAGTCAGAGAGTCTGACAGAATCAAGAGGGTGAGGGATGCCGTTGCGCCAGTCAGTGCCTCGTCGATGCCGACCGAACTGAACACCGGACTGCTGCTGTTCATCCCGTACCGCGCTATGGAGCGGCGCATCTTCGCGGCATTGCGGGACGCTGGCTACAACGATTTCACCATCGCGCAGGCGAGGGTGTTCCAGCGGATCGCCGCCGAAGGGTCACGGCTCACGGTTCTTGCCGAGCAGGCCCAGATCACCAAACAGTCGGCCGGGTTCCTGGTGGACGCGTTGGAGAAGGCAGGGTACGTCGAGCGCGTCCCAGATCCCGCCGATGCCCGGGCTCGTCTGGTGGTCGTCGCACCGCGAGGGGCCACCTTGGTAGCACGCTCCGCTGAGGTCGTGGCGCAGATCGAGGCCGAATGGGAAGCGCACCTCGGAACCCCGGGATGGCGGGACCTGCGCCGACTCCTCAGTCATTTGCGCGAGATCACGGACGACTGAATCACCAAGAATGAACGATGAGCGCCGCCTGGGCTGAAGTGGTTGCCGGTTCTGACCCAGTCGCCGACCCCGCTGGCCAATGAGGTCGTTGTAGCGGGGCTCCCGCCAAACTGCCGCCGATCATGCACGGTTGCTCGCTTCGGGGTCAGGGCTGCGGGCTATCGTGCATGATCACGGAAAAATGGAAGGTCTCCTTCGCTACAGGCGGGGAATTGGTCAGCAGGGCCAGTCGCCGGGTCGGAACCGGCAGGCACTTTGCAGAGTCGGCAGGGTTGCAGGGGTCGGCAGAGTCGGCAGAGTTGCCGGGTCGGCAGGGTTGGCGGGGGCGACTTCTCGGTCGCTGCTGTTGTGCGGATCGCCTCGATCCGCCCGTAGCGGGTAATCGGGCAAACTGGGTGCGGGATCGCTTGATGGAGGTGGGCAATGGATCGGTCGACCGGCGCCACTGCCGGGTTGTTCTTTGCCTGGCTGGCCCATGACATCGAGGAACTATTCACCATGCGGGACACCTCCCGCCGGCTCTTCAGCGTGCTTCCCGAGAGCGTGCCGCTGCCGGCGGACTGGCGGGAGAATGGCGTACCGCAGAGCGAAATTACCCTGGCAATAACGACAATGGGATTGCTGATGGCTGCCGCCTCTGCTGATGGGTACCGCACGGGTGGCCGGTCAGCGTTCTATCAGACAGCCCTGCTCGGGTTTGGGCTGCACGGGATCGGACATCTTGGGATGGCTGCGGCGATGCGCGGGTATGCCGCTGGCGTGGCGACAGCTCCTACCGTGGTGATCCCGTTCTGGCTGTGGGCCACTCGGCATCTGGATTCGAAAGGCGTTCCGCCGAAACGATCTGTGCGAGGGGCAGCGCTGTTGATCCTCGGCAGTATCTGGGGGGCGCAAGGTCTGGCAAACGCAGTCGCTCGCCGCCGAGATCAGAACGTGCGGGCCAACACGAAGGTGCGGGTGAAGCCGAAAACGGTGCCGTACGGCAGCGGCGGGTAAGCTTGACGCAATGCCGTCGCGTACTCGGCGCTGAAATCGGCGGCGTCATGGTCGGTCAGCGCGGCCAGGACGGGGCGTAGTCCGGTTCCGCGCACCCAGTCGAGCACCGGGTCCGGCCCCTGGAGGACGTGCAGGTATTCCGTTTGCCAGACGTCCACCTGAAGGCCCTGCCGGATAAGCAAGTCCAGGTACACGTTGGGCTCGGCGACGGAGTCCACCCCCCGGATAACGCCGTCCAGTCGATCACGCCAACGCGGCGATTGTGCCAGCTCGCGCATCAGCCGATGCGAAGGGGCGTCGAAGTTCGCCGGTACCTGAAAGGCGAGTTGGCCACCGCGATTGAGTTGACTGCTCCAGTTCAGCAGCAGCTCTTGGTGACCGGGAACCCATTGAAGCATCGCGTTGCTGACCAGGACGTCGGTTCCGGTGGCATCGAAATCCTCTGCCGTGCCGACCGTGAAGGTCACGTTCGGCGCCGACGGAGCCTTCTCGATCATCTCGGCGGAAGAGTCGATCCCTCGAACCGCCGCAGCCGGCCAGCGCTCGCCCAGAGCGACGGTGAGTTCACCCGATCCGCACCCCAGATCCACCACCGTGCCTGGGGATTCGACGTCAATCTGGGCCGTGAGGTCGAAGAACGGTCGGCTGCGCTCGCTGGAGTAACGGGCGTACTGTGCTGGGTCCCATTGCATCCGGCTAATATATCTCGACATCAAGATACTTTGCTACCCCAAAGAACGACTTGGTTCACCGACCTGGGCCCGGTGGTCGGGTCTTTCAGGCGGGGGTGTCTCGACGGCGGAAGGCTACTAAACCGACGGCCATCAGAGCCATCGCCACGGCCGTAATCACCACCAAGGGAAGGAATTTGAAGTCGTTGGCCGGCATCGCCGGGATGTGGTCGAACGGCGACAGGGTGCGGATCCAGTCGGGAAGGTTCAGTGCCTCGCCGAGTAGCCCGGACAGCAGCACCACGGCGTAGGCCCCCCAGGCCGCTGCCGCAATCCGTGGCACCAGCCCGTATATCAGCAGCGCCACTCCCACCAGGATCCACACCGCCGGCAGGTAGGCCAACTCTGCGCCGACCAACCGGGGAAGCAAACTGAAGTCTCCAACGATGATTCCGTACGTCACCGCCGTCCCGAGGCCAGTCAGACCGAGCACGATGACGCTTCCGACGACGGCGACCACCAGGTGGCTGCCCACCCAGGCGGTCCTGGATATGGGTGTCGCCAGGAGAAGTTCAGCCCGGGAGGTGCCCTCCTCGGCGACCGTGCGGAGCATGGCCTGGAGCGCGAACCCGCCGCCGATCAAGGCCAGCATCAGCGCGGTCGTGGTGAAGAACGCCTCGGTCAGCGTCGCGCCGCCGGACGCCGAAAAGTACTCGGCTAACTGATCGTTGTCCTCGATGAACTGGTCGATCTGATCACCCACCGACCCATAGGTGCCGCCGAGGACCAGCAAGCCCACGCTCCAGCCGATCAGGCTGCCCCGCTGGAGCCGGAGGGCCAGGCCGAGCGGACTGCCGAGCGAGGACGGCGCCGTCGAGCGCCCCGGGCGGGGCCGGACCAGTCCGGCGCCGACGTCCCGGCGCTCGTTCAGCAGCCAGGCGGCTGTCAACGTCAGCACGGTGACCACCGCCGGTACGCAAAAGGCCCACCACTGCTCACCCGCGTACGGGCGCACTTTCTGGGACCAGCCGATGGGGGAGAGCCAGGAGAGCCGGCCGTCACCGATGTCACCGATCGCCCGCAGGACGAACGCCACCCCGATCAGCGCGGCACAGGAACCGTAGACCACCCGGATGTTTTCGGTGATCTGAGCGATCACGGTGGCGGTCCCGGTGAAGACCAGCCCGAGAGCGAAGAAGGACAGCCCAAAGGCGATGGAACCGACCACCGGCAACGACAGGGTCGCCAGGCTGGCGGCAGTCAGCACGCCGACGACGGCGTTCATGGCGGTGACCAGGACGCCGGCCGCGACCAGCGGTGCATGCCGGCCAACGGCAGTGGCCAGGAGCATCTCCGTTCGGCCGTTCTCCTCCTCGACCCGAGTGAAGAAGCCGAGCATGAAGACGCTCATCAAGCCGACCATGATCAGCCCGAAACTACCGATCTGGAAAGCGATCTGCCCGCCCAGGGTGTCCAGGGCCTGGGCCGGACCGTTGAAGACGATCGCGGCCACATTGTCCTTGGACAGCGCGGCGATTCGGGCCAGGGACTCGGGCGTCGGGTACAGGTCCTTGACGCTGACGGCACTGAGGACGACGAGCAGTTCGATCCCGAGGATCCAGATCAGCATGCGCACCCGAGCCCGCCGGAATCCGAAGCCGATCAACGCTCTGGTGCCGGTGAGGGCGCTCATCTCGCGGCCTCGTTCATGCTCTGAATGGCCACCCCATCACGCGCTAATTCATCGCCATAGTGGCGCAGGAACAGCTCTTCGAGCGTCGGCGGCTGGCTGCTGAGCGAGCGCAGACCGAGCTCGGACAGGGCCCGCATGGCCTCGTCGAGGTGATCGGTGTCGACGTCGAAGCGAGCCCGGTGATCCTCCACCCGCAGGCCGTGGATGCCCGGCAGCCGGTCGAGCCCGACCGGCGTCCGGATCGTGTCGGCGGTGATCGCCGTACGGGTGAGATGGCGCAGGTCGGTCAGCGTTCCGGTCTGCACCGTTTGTCCTGCCCGGATGATGCTGACTTCGTCGCAGAGCGCCTCTACCTCGGCAAGGATGTGGCTGGACAGCAACACGGTCCGGCCTTCGGCTTTGATCTCGCGGATGCAGTCCTGGAAAACCGCTTCCATGATCGGGTCAAGGCCCGAGGTGGGCTCGTCGAGGATCAGTAACTCCGCGGTCGACGCGAGGGCGGCGACCAGGGCCACCTTCTGCCGGTTGCCCTTTGAGTAGGTACGAGCCTTCTTCCGCGGGTCGAGCTCGAATCGATCGAGCAACTCGGCGCGGCGGCGGGGATCCAGGTCGCCGCGAAGCCGACCGAGCAGGTCGATGACCTCGCCGCCGCTGAGCTTGGGCCACAGGTTGACGTCGCCGGGCACGTACGCCAGCCGGCGGTGCAGGGTGACGGCGTCGCGCCAGGGATCGCCGCCGAAGAGAGCGGTCCGACCGGAGTCGGCGCGCAGAAGCCCCAGCAGTACCCGGATCGTGGTGGTCTTACCGGAGCCGTTGGGACCGAGGAAACCGTGCACGGTGCCTGCCTGGACCCGCAGGTCGAGCCCATCGAGCGCACGAGTGGAGCCGAAGGTTTTGACCAGTCCTTCGAGTTCGATAATCGCGGCCACACCACGTACGCTACACACGCTTCATGAAGTTGTGAAGTGTAAGAATTACTTGAAGCTGGCCTCGGATGGGTAGGCCTCGGATTGGCTGGAAAGGACCCCGGATGGCTGCCGAAGAGAACCCGCATGCGGACATCCTCCGGGCGATCGAGCACTTCGCGCTGCTCCTGGCCGAGGCTGGAGTGCCGCGGATGCCGGCCCGGGTGTTTGCGTACATGCTCGCTGACGACGCCGCTCAGCACACCGCCGGTGAACTAGCTGCCGGTCTTCAGGTGAGCCCGGCCGCCATCTCCGGTGCCGTCCGCTTTCTCCAGCAGGGCCGTCTCGTGATCCGAGGCCGCGAGCGCGGCGCCCGCGTCGATCATTACCGGCTGCCTGGCGACGACCTTTGGGTCGACCTGTTCGCCGCTCGGATAGGCCTGCTGGGCAGTTGGGAAAAGGCGCTCGGCGAGGCGGCCGAGCTTCTCGGGCCGGACCGTCCGGGAACCGCCCGACTCCGCGAGAGCCGCGAGTTCTTCGCCTTCGTCAGGACGGACATGCCCGAACTGATGGAGCGCTGGCGCGCGCATCGAATCCAACTCCGCAGGAGCGGCGACGAAACGGCGACAGCTCGGGAGTGAGGACGACGAGGTTCGGAGTGAGGACGAAACGACGTCAGTCTCGTTCGAGGCGCGCCCGGATGGAGTTGTGGCCAATGTGCCAGCCCTTGGACTCCTCGCAGTAGAACGTGCCCATCGCTCCGCGCTCCAGGCCGTCCTTCACTTCGACGTCACGAGCGGCAGCGATCGCCGTCCCCTGTCCCTTGTGCACGGACTTCTGATGCACCGGGCAGCGGTCGGGCGCCTCGCGGACGACCCGCCACTTCTTGCCCCTGCCCATGCGTCCGCCGTCCCTGTGTAGAAATCGCCTAGATATCGCGCTAGCAGTGTCGATCTATGTCAATCCAGCGTCGACCCACGCTCCGGTCGGTGGAGCGCACCGTCAACGGTACGGGTGGCTAAACTCGGCGCTGGCTTGGGTGATATTTCTTCCTTTAGTGCCGAGGGC
>JANNPJ010000422.1:0-17614 GCA_031400005.1 Kineosporiaceae bacterium
GAGTCATGATCGCGCCGAGCGTAACGCTCACCACGACCGGGCATCCCGTGCATCCTGACCGGCGCGTGGACTTCGCACGGTTCTCCGAGCCGATCGTGATCGAGGACAAGGTATGGATCGGCAGCAATGTCGCCGTCATGCTGGGTATTCGCATCGGATACGGGTCAGTCATCGGCGCCGGCAGCGTCGTCACCCGGGACATCCGCCAACGATAGACAGAACACACCGACTTTTCGGTGCGCTCCTGGCAACGCCCTGCGGCTCTGACTGCTTCCGTCCGTGAGGCCATTCCCAAGCGTCCAACCCGCGCAGCCCAACGGCAGGGCGCCACCCCAGGCCGTCACACCGGGGGCCAGCAGAACCTCCGGGTCAATCGATGTGCGGGTATTGCGCCGCCGACGTGGCCGACCCCAGGAGCGGCCCCAGCAGATGCGCCTCGCATGTGATCGTTAACGACCTCGATGCAACCGAGGCCGCAGTGATCGATCTCGCGTGGCCAAGAATCACGCAAACCGGACGCGAGGCCGGCGGCAGTTTCGGACCGCTGTGACAGCACGGGAACCACGCTATCGGCGGCAATTGAGGATCGTCGAGACGGCAGAAGAGCCACCTCTCAGGAGTCGCCCTGCGTAACCAGAGCCTGTCGTACCCGGCTTTGAAGATCCTCGGTCAACTCGGTCCTCAGGGCAGAGAACGCATCCATGAGCCGGTCGTATTCTGGGCCGTCGGTAGCAACCAATTCTGGACCGGCGCCTGCGCGGGGTTGGTTGAGTTCTTCTTGAAGCCGGCCGTAAGCTGCGCGCGCGGCGGATGAGAGCCATAAACCGCCCCGCTGTTCGAAGTACCAATCCTTCAATTGCAGGTGGAGAGTGTCCAGTTCGGCATAGGTCAATGTCTCGTTTCTGGGCCACCGCGAGATGAGGCCGCCAAGGCTCCAGAGCACCCCATAGACCGCCACTCGCCGATCCCGGAGATCCACATCGAGCGTTGATTGCGCCTGGAGCCTGGCCGTGAGCCTTGCCTCCACCTGCCGCAGTTGACTGTTCAGTTCCGCTTCCCGACGTGTCGCTATCCGTTCGTTGGCTCTCGCCACGATCCATCCTGCGGCGAGAATGGCCAGGGCGGGCAGGCCGGAAATGCCCAGCCCTCGAAGGAGATCAGTCACCTTGACGCACCCACTTCGCACAAATCGACTCCGGTGCCGGCGGCGGTGGCGTCACGGCAGAGGCTCCCAGAAGTCCCTTTGAGCGGTGGACTCAAGGGGAGGATGTCCGCTCGGCGGCAGCCTAGACGCATCCCATTGCCTCCGTTGCGCGACCGTGGCATCCCCGAGGTCCTCCAGTAAGTCCAGCATTCCTGGGCCATCTTCATTGATCTGTGCGCAGCGCCCCTCCAGGAGTGCCGAGTCGCACTCCTCCAACGTCCAGCACACTCGGACCCGGCCTGGATCCGGGATCGGCCAGAAGACGGCCATCCGATCGTCGAACCGCTTCGCCTCGTCGGGCTTGGGACCATCCCTCATCTCGGCAAGGGCATGGGCGCGTGGCATTAGCGCGACCATCATCAGGCTGGCCCCTGACGGAAGCCCTTCGGTCCAGCAGATCCGCATCGGATCCGACGATGCCCGGGTCCGGGCGAGGTAACGGCTGTGCTCGTAGCCGAGAGGGGCCGCCACCCAGACCACACCCCCAGCAGCTGCGACATAGCCCGGGCTCTGGGACCGTTCGGCGTTCCAGGAGACCCGAACCAGCTCACCGCCAGCGCCGCGCGGATCCCAGCGATCGACCCGGCAACGCCAGCCTTGGTCCCGGTCGGTGATGTCCAGCACCACGACATGGGTGACGGTCTCCGGCGCCATCACAGACCTCCTCGCGAGCAGCGCACCGCTACCACTGGCTGACAGCCGAACTCCAAGGATAGGAGGACGACACAGCAACGGCCCTAGAACCTGCAGTCCCCCGCGAGACGCCCAGACGCGCGCCGGACACAGCAACGCCGGGCGGACATCGGCCTCACCGGACGGTACGCCCTCTCAACGCGGCAGATGAGGATGGTCTGAACCCGGGAGAACGCCGAGCCGCCGTGGCGTTCATGGCATTCTTGCCAACCCGGATCCGGTAAAGGTGATCCACGACCGCGAGGAGCCAGTGTGCGGGACGGTGAAGTGACTGCGGAGGAGGCCTCCTTCTTCGCCGATCTCGGCAAACGCGTTCTCGGCGTCGACGACTGGTATCACGTAGATTCGGACGGAACTCCGTGGATGATCATCTCGTATGACTTTGTCGTCGACAGCGTGGTGCGCGACACCCTGCGCCTCGACTTCGACGGCTCGTCGCTCCGGGGAGGATGGAGCCCGGCTTTCCTTAATTGGGACGACGGTGTTCGAGCCGAGGCTGCTGGCATGGACACCGACCCGCCTGACGGTCTCTGGATCCAAGACCTGACCGGCCGCGACACGACCACGATCGCCGCAACATGGTTCGCGGATCATATCGCGCGATGGCCTTCATCCTCTCGGGCCGCTCGCAGGTCCTAGCCCACGCGACTGTAGTGGTGAGTACCCCCCAGAGACCGCGGACTCTGAGGGCAGGACGCTGGACTCACTTCCGGGTCAAGGGCGGAACAAGATCTTCCCGGTGCGACCCGGGGTCTGCGACGCGGCGACGGCGTCGGCCGGCCGGCCGAGGTCGTACGTCCCGCCGGACGTTAGCGACAGCGAGCCGTCGAGGACCAGGCCGATGAGCTCACCGAACATGCGGCTGCGGTCCTCCGCCGACGTGGCCCCGGCGACCTTCGTGCCCCAGAAGCCCTTGATGGTCAGCTGCTTGAAGATGACGTTTCCGCTGCCGATCACGAGCGGCTGGTTGCTCGACGCACCGAAGGTGACCAGCAGGCCGCCCTCGCCGAGCAGCTCCGCGAGCCCGTCGGCGACATCGCCGCCGACCGAGTCGACGGCCGCGCGGGCACCGCGCTCGCCCACCAGGGCCCGCGCCTGATGCACCCAGTCCGCGGACTCGGTGGCGATGACGTTGTCGATGCCGAGCTCGGCGAGCTCGGCGATGGCGGCCTCACGGCGCACGAGGTTCATGAGGTTGATCCCCCGCGACTTCGCGAGGACGGCGACGATCTTGCCGACGGCTCCGTTGGCCGCGGTCTGCACGACCCAGTCACCCGGGGCGACGTCGAGGAACTCGAGGAGGCTGATGGCGCTGAACGGCATCGAGATCAGCTGGGCGGCGGCCTCGTCCGACATGGACTCCGGCACCGGGAGGACGCCGGCCGCGGGAGCGAGGAAGTACTCCGCCCACGTGCCGGGCGATCCGGCCACGGCCACGCGCCGGCCGACCAGATCGCCCTCGACGCCCTCACCGACTGCCTCGACCACGCCCACCGCCTCGGTGCCGCCGACGGCCGGCAGCGCGGGCTTGACGCCGTACGCACCCTTAACGGTGACGAGGTCGTGGTTGTGGATGGGCGACAGGATCATGCGCACCAGCAGCTGACCGGGACCCACGCTCGGCTTGTCGACCTCCCGCGTGGTGAGGACCTGCTCGGGTGCTCCGAAGGTGTCGTGGCCGACGCTGCGCATGGAATCTCCTGAGAATGTTTGATGGGTCTGACGCTTGTGAACCGCCTGCCGGAGGGCGGGATTCCCCGGATACGCGAGACCTGCATCGCCTTCTCAACGCCCGCCACCGGCCCTTGACACGCCACCGTCGAGGCCGACGCCAGCGACACGGACCTGTCATGGGTCGATCGCCGCGCCTCCATAAGCGGTCAAGCCAAGGCAGCTACCGAGGACAAGCACACCGCCAACTGAGCGGCCTCTTACCAACGGAAGCGCAGAACGTGGACACCGAAGTTCTTGAAGACATTTCCGACTAGGGCCGGTTTACCGAGCTCGCGTGTTGCTGAGTCGGAGCCATGAGCTGGCCCGCCGGCACCGAGCCACGATGTCGGCCTTGAACTCCGGAGTGAACGCGCGACGAGTCCGTGGCTTCCTTCTTGCCATTGCTGTCCACGAGGAACATCCTTCCAGGGAGCTCACGCTCCTGATCATGGATGTCCGCCGAACAGGGTCAACCCCACTCGACGCGACGCGACACTCGTGATCTATGGGGGCCAATGCGCCCTATATGCTCCGCCGATGACAATGAGCCCCTCCCGCACCGGCACGCGCCGACCACCATTGAGACGTCTGGCTGCGATCGCACTCACAGGGGGTCTGGCGACCGGAACCGCCCTCTTGTTCACCCCGCTTGGCTCGGCCCTGGCGAATTCGGCCACCATCACCACGACGTCGGCCGCCCTCGCGACTCCCCAACCTACGATCACCGATCAACCGACGACCACCCCCGATCCAACGGTTACCGCCGCACCTACGGTCAGCGCCGAACCAACAACCGGACCAACAGTCAGCGCCGAACCAACAGCCGGACCAACAGCCAGCGACCAGCCAACGGCTAGCCCCGACCCCTCGGGCAGTCCCGCACCGCCGCTGCCTGGAGCGCCGTCCACGTCCTTCTCGTACGTCAGTGCTTCTGGCGACAAGATCGGTCAGGGCGGGAACGGGATGTTCACCGACTCGGTGTCCATTGAGGGCAGCAAGCAGCAGCTTCGCATGACCGTCCCGGTGCCGGGATCCACGTCCCCCTGGAAGGTCACTCTCTCCGCAGGTTGGGGCGACGTTCTTCGGCCAGGAAATTTCGAGAACGCCGGGAAACGCCTCAACGGGCGATCGCCAATACTCGACGTACAAGCCAATGGTAAGAGCTGCCAAGAGATTTTCGGCAACTTCTCCGTCCATCAGATCGCCTACACCGAAGACTCCATCAGCATGGCGGACGTTACTTTCACAGTGCACTGCGATGCGCCCACCGCCCCAGCCCTCGAAGGGACCATCCATCTCAACCAGCTGCCGCTGAGCTACCGCCAAGTCAGTGATGCCGGCGACCCGGTGGGCGGTGGCGTGAGCAAGACATATCTCAACAACACCAGCATCCTCGCCCTGGAAAGCCCCAACACCAAGGACTTGAGACTGACAGTCTCGGGATTGCGCGACGAATGGCATGGAACGATCTCACCGCCGCGGAACCAGCAGTTGACCGTCGGCCAGACCTATCAGACGCTAAAGGCTGCGGATTCCACCCATGCCGGCCTGGACGTCTCCGGCACAGTTGGCATACAAAGGCGGAGATGCGCCAATTCATCAGGCACTTTGCGCATCGACTCCCTGGAGTTCTCGCCCACCGGTGGGGTGAGTTCGGCGCGCATCGCCTTCGTTCAGCAGTGCACGGGGGCAACGGGGGCGCTTCGGGGCACGCTGGAGTACGTCGCTCGCCCAGAAGAGTAACTCGAAGAACAAAGAGCGACCGGCAGTAGCTGATCCGAAGCAAGCCGAGCCCTCTCCGGATCGAAGTGATCTGGAGAGGGCTCGCCGGTAGGACGCTGAGCAGCCGGGCAATTGGCCTACCGTGGACGACGTGCAGCGCAAGGCGCTGCTGGCCGCGCAGTGGTGGGCGCTCGCCTCGGAGGGCGAGAACGACATGGACTCCTATATCGACCAGGGGCCTGCCAAAGTCGGTTGCTGGGGGTCTGAGCTGTGGTTTGTTTGAGGCGATGCCCGTCGGAAGCGACGTTCCGTCGGATGATCACGACGGTTGACGCTGATCAGCTTGATCTGTTGCTGAGCAGCTGGTTTCACACATCCACGACATTAGTGGACGGGCGCCGGGTGATCGCGATCGATGGCAAGACCGTGCGCGGCGCCCGCACTCAAACCACTGCCGCACCCCATCTCGTGGCCGCGTTCGACCACGATCACGGCACTGTTCTGGGTCAGGTCGCAGTCGCTCAGCGCAGCAACGAGATCCCCGCCGCGCGGGACCTGCTGAGCGTTCTGGACACCGCCGGGATACTGCCGGGTGTGGTCGTGACATAGGATGCGATGCACACGCAGACCGAGACCGCCGCCCAGATCACCGCAGCCGAGGCGGACTACGTCCTGACGGTGAAGGCCAACCAGAAGAGTCTCTACCGGGCCTGCAAACGCCTTCCCTGGAAAGACATCCCCACCCACGACGGCGTTGAGACCAGGAACGGCAGGCGCACTCACCGCGCGATCAAGGTGACCACCGTGCCGACCTGGATCTCCTTTCCTGGCGCAAGCCAGATCGCCAAGATCCGACGCACCACCACCCGGCGAGGCAAGAAGGCGGTGGACGCCGTCTACGTGATCACGTCCGCCGACCACATCACCGCTCGACCAGCGGTCCTTGCGGCCTGGGTCCAAGGCCACGGGGGCATCAAAACCGGCTTCATTGGCGACTGGAACGTCAAGCACTCCGGGGTCGGCTACGTGACCCGCTTTCACGTCCGTAAGGACTTCCTCGACGACTACGACGTCCACCAAGTCGGCGGCCATACGATCCTGGAATACTGGATCCCCGCCGTCGACCTCCCCAAACCCAACGCCAACATCATCGGGATCATTGAAGTCACCGCCGAGTACCGCTGACCCCCGATTTCCGAGACGCCCCGATCGCGGCAGATGCGGACGTTCGGATCGACCGCTGGCCTTCCAATCCCGGCGCCGTCATCAAAGGCATATCAATTCGACCAGATCCTTTTCACGGACCTCCTCGGAAAGCGAGCCACAGTGACCAATACCCGTTTCAGTTCCGACGGCGTGCGAAAGTTCACCTCGAAACTGGGCTGCGCATCAGGATCGATATCCATCAGAGATTCGAACAAATAGTCACGCACATCATCGGGCCCAGATAGCCCCTCCACAGAATCGGCCCATACCTCGACCACGGATTCGTCTTGAAGCACTACCGTCCATCGCGTCGGTGGACCAGCGGCGAGTTGCATCGCCGTAGGCTACCTCGCACCCGTTCACAACGTACTAGCACCATCGCCGCCCGTTCTTGTTGCTGCGCGAGGGTGCGGTCCATGGGCGGCTGAAAGGGGTTGTACCACCCACCCGACGTCCGCTCATCGGCAAGTCCGGGTGTCAGGTTCCGGAGGCCATGTAGGCGGCGAGGATGTAGTTCGGATGCCGGTCGAGGTTCTGGCGAGGCCGGTGGCTTCGAAGATCCGCAGTCCCAGCAGCCCGAGCATCGTGACCAGGGCGAAGTCGAACGGGTTGGTCGAGGTCCGCGCCGCGGTCAGCATCGCTTCGAACTGCAGATGGCTCAGCCCGAGTGTCGGCGATTCCGGCGGCACCGTGGGACGGCGGAGGTATTCGGCGGGTGAGTGCGCCAGTATCCCGTCGATCACACAGGTGCGGTAGAACCCGCACAGCACCGACACCTGCCGCGACACGGCTGAGGGTCACCGGCAGCGGCCGGCACGCTGAAGATGTCCATACCCAACGATGCGCCCAAGGACTCGAGCGCCATCAGGCCCCGCCGACACCCCCAGCGCGGCAGTTGCGCACGAGGATGAGCGATGGCGAGATTGTCGAAGCGCGGCGGTCCCCTACGAACCTCGTTGAGAAAGGACGGATGGCGTTCTATACGCAGACCCAACAGTAGAGGTGGTGGCCTTGCTGCCTTGCCCCGCGGGCAAGCCCAGCAAGGTCACAGAGGAAGTCGGTGAGGACGCCCGGATCACCCTGACCCCAGAACTCCTCGGTCTGCGACCACGGAACTGCAACTTCAGCGAGCTGTTCATTGCTGGCCCCAGCGAGAGCCGCAACGAGGGACTCCGTGAGGGTCAGGACCAGCAGCTCACCTTGGCTGCGGTTTGCGACTACACACCCATTTCGGGGGTCATCCACGTTCTCGCCGTAGGGCCGCCCCGTCAGGAGCTCCTCGAGCGTGCCTAACTGGACGACGGGGTCGATCCCTTTTGTGGTGACCGTGTCGAAGACGTGTAGGCCAGGGTCGACAATCAGTTCCGGTTGTGGAACGGGTGGCCTGCGGAACCACCCACGTCGCGCTTCCTTCGGCGGTGAGACCAGGACTTCCTGTGAGCTCGGTCCGCCCACTCGATCAATGACCGCTCCCGCCTCCTCATCCGAGGAGGCGGAAAAGTAGTCATAGAGGACTCCCATGCCGGGCAGTATGCACGACGGCAAACGCGCACATCGGCAGAGTTGGATGGCCCCTCCACTCGCACCACTCGCACCACTCGCGGCAATTGTGGATGTTCAGGGCTGATCGGGCGCGGCATCGTAGATTGTCACGTCGCTGGCTGGAAAGGGCGGTGTTCGTGGGAACAGGTCGGTTTCGGGGTTGTTGATGCGGAACCGGGACAGCGCCGACGCGCTGACAGCGGTGTCCACCAGGTCGAGACGGGTGAGGTCATACCGTTCAAGTACGGGAACGATCGCGTCGCTCACGGCTGTCCCGCGCAGGCTCAGTGACTTGAGCACGGTTACTTCGTCGAGCATCTCCGATACGTGCTGATCAGTGCCATGAGTGAGACGGATGCTGAGGCGATCAAGGCAGGTCGGCAGCCGTGTCGGTCCTGTGACGGTTGTCGCAGTCAGATCTATGTCACGCACCAGAGGGCCGAAACCACCATTCAACCAGAGGGATTCGCCAGCGGTGAGGATCATGCTCCGCACGATCGGGGCCACCTCGGCGAGCGCGTCGTGCCCCCACGGACGCGCCGGCAGGTTGGTGATCGTCAGATTCGTGAGGCTGTCAAGGTGATCGTCGTCCTGGCTGATGTGGAAGTTGCTCGGTTCCCTCAGGTGCAGGCGCAGCACTCGAAGCTGCGGGAAACGGGCGAACGCCGACATGGCATCGCGTCCTAACGTGCAGGCGTGATGTTCGAAGATCTCGACCTGCGGCAGGTCCGGCAGGGAACACAGTTGACTGTCGTCAAACGCTTCGGCCATCAGCTCGAACGACCACACGTTGCCCGAGACCTCGACCAGGTGATCGAGATCGGCGCTGTCCCAGCATTCCGTGCGGGTATGAATGCTGAACGGGGTGCCGTCATACGATGGCGGAAGAACCGGACTCACGACATGAAACGGCGGGGCTCCCTCCCCGTGGTGATAGAGAAGCGCATCGTCGTCTGTGAAGCGGCCACAACACACGAGCTCAATAACCGTTTCGACGCCTGTCTCACCGACCACCGCGACATTGATCCACTCGGGCACCCTGCCATCACGCCACAATTCGGCCACAACGGTCGCCGCGTCACATCTGTGCAGCGCAACGCCACGATCCGCGCTGCTGTCCGCTGGAAACAACACCTCACCCAACTGCAGAGCATGCCCGTCGTAGGACTGATTCAGCCGTACTCGGAACACCAAGGGCGTCGGGAGATCTTCGGAAACCATCGAAGCCGCCAGCGCCCAAGCTTTCTGGGCCGACGCGGCGAGCGCAACGCTGAAGAGATGCCGATCCACCTGACCAATCTATCGACGAGAGGGACGTCGTCGAATGTCCGGTCATCGGTCGGGTAGCCCGGGGCATTGCAGCCCCGGGCTCCCACAGATCCCGGCGTAACAGTCTCCCGTTACCGGGCTCTTGTCATCCTGATCACCAGACGGAGGGCACGGAGGGGATGTAGGCCCAGTGGGCGAACAGGCGCGGGGCTCGTCGGACGATCCTGCGCCAGCATTCCACGGCCTTCTTCTTCGGCCTGAACCGTTTGTACTTGTTGCGGATCCATCGCATCAGGTAGGCATTGATGCGCGACAGCAGTTGATAGGTGGCTGATCTGTAGAAGGCGCCGTAGTACTGCATCCAACCGCGGACGATCGGATTGACGTACCTCGCCAGGTCAGCCAGGTCATCGCCAGTTCGGTGGTCCAGTCGCCAGGACCGCACCTCCGTACTGATCTTCTTCAGGGCCTGCTTGCTGATCGCGGGGTTGAACGAGCTGAACTGCCGCCCGTCCTTGCCGCGCATGCGCCGCTGCCGGAACGTGAATCCCAGGTAGGTGAACTCGGTGTGCTCGTACGAGGCACGCCGTCGTTCGTCCTGGCAGTACACGATCCGGGTCTTGTCGGGATGCAACTGCAGCCCGACCTGTTCCATGCGCGCGCCGATAGCGGCCAGCACAGTTTCTGCTTGCCGCTGGCTGACGCAGTGCACCACTACGTCGTCGACGTAGCGTTCGAACTGCAGGCCCGGGAACTGCCGGGCCATCCACGTATCGAACGCATAGTGCAGGAACAGGTTCGCCAGCACCGGCGAGACCGAGGAGCCTTATGCACAGTCCTGGGCTATGCGTAGCGCTCATGAGTCGGGCCAGGTGAGAGCTCGGATCAGCCGCCCAACGCTGCGCATAATGGGTGCGTTCGAGATGCGGCCCACCGGTGTTGGACTCATGTCTTTAGAGGTCGACTGCGATGCCGAATTTGTATTTGCTTGTGTCCGGCCGGATCCCGAGTCAGTGCGTCTTGGTGGGTTCGACGCCGAGCCTGTCAAAGTCGCTCAGATCTGACTCAAGGGCCCATGGGTTATGCGCAGCGTTCAACCCCTGACCCAGCTCTCACCTGGACTAACGGACCAGCGCTACGCATAACCCAGCCCTGCTCATAAGCGGCGTTATGTTCAGCTGAACATAAGGAGCCCTGTGGGGTCCCCCGATCCCGCCTCAGCCTCGTGCCGTCGCCCTGCTGCATCGGTGCCTGAAGCCACCGTCTGACATACAGCAGCACCCACGGCAGGTCGGTGTTCGCCTGAACCGCCTTGATGATCAGATCCCACGGGACGGTGTCGAAGAACTTCCGGATGTCCAGATCGATCACCCAGTCGCGTTTCCAGCACCGCCGCCGGCAGACCTCGACCGCATCCTGCGGGGCTCGCCCCGGACGGTAGCCGTAAGAGTCCGGATGGAAGATCGCCTCGACCTTCGGTTCCAGTCTCCGCGCTACCACCGTCTGGGCGACCCTGTCGGCTACGGTCGGCACCCCCAACACTCTGGTGCCTCCACCATGCGGTTTCGGTATCTCCACCGCCCGCACCGGCGGCGGGAAGTAACTCCCCGAGGACATCCGATTCCAGACCTTGTAAAGATTGTTCTTCAGGTCAGCCTCGAAGTCCGCGACCGAGCACCCATCCACCCCCGGCGCACCCTTATTCGCTTTGACCTTCTCCCACGCCTGCCATACCTCCGCCTTCGAGATATCAAACGGCTTGCCCAGTAACTTCAGCTCATCCACGCGACTCCTCCCAGAACACCGCCACGAGCACGGCTCCGGTTGATCGAACGAACACGCCACGAATGACCTGACCCCTTCGCTCCACCCCCACCGCGTCAAGCAGGAGCTTCACCGCTACTACGAGTCAGTCCGCCAGCGTGACCCACGACGGTACTCAGTCTCCCCGGTATCAGCCGTAAGAGACGCTCCCTCTCACCGTCCTGGATCGGACGGCTGTGTCGGGTCACGCTTTCTCCTGTTCCCTGCGGACGCAGCCTGGCCGGGCTCACGTTGCCTCTACGCCGGACACCACCTGGCCAATAAACGGGCACCCGCCAGGCTCATCCCGAGATTTCATGCACACCCCGGTTTTGATGTCATCCGAATCCGTTACGACGCTTCACAAGCAGTAACGCACGTCTTCCCGACCCCCACCTGACATCTCACGGATGCCTTTTCCCACTCGCTCACCACGACAGTCTTCAGCTAACGCAGCAGTGGGTGGTTTGGGACCGCCCCCCGCAGGGAGATCCCGGAGGGCCTACCTCCATCGTCCGCACAGCACCGAGTCAGATAGCTCTGCCTACATCGAACCACCCTCCTCGTTCAGGACACACGCATGACCGGACGTCTGGCTTGGCGACTGGCAAGGACGCCTGAGACGATCAGGATCATGGCGATGTCACTGCCGGCTGGTGAGCCAGCCGCTGGCCCGTGGCGGGCCGCCTCTGTCTCCGATCTCGTCGAGATCGTCGTCGCCGCAACGAACCTGCCTTCCGGACGACCTCGGATCGTCGCGGTCGACGGGCGTGGCGCTTCCGGGAAGTCCTCGCTGGCGGCCCGCCTGCACCAGCATGTGGCGCGCTCAGCGGTTGTGCACACCGACGATGTCGCCTGGCACGAGTCCTTCTTCGGCTGGAGCCCTCTACTAACCAAGAATGTCTTGGAGCCACTGCGCCGCGGAGAAAACGTCACCTTCCGACCACCGGCATGGGCACGGCACGGGCGCGACGGCGCAATCCGCTTGCCCGCCGGCCTCGACCTCGTCCTGATCGAAGGCGTCGGAGCAGGCCAGCGCGAGCACTCCGGGTTGATCGACGCCACGATCTGGGTTCAGTCCGACTTCGTCGATGCTGAGCAGCGCGGCATCGCCCGCGACATCGCACACGGCACCAACGACAACCCAGCGCAGACGATCGCGTTCTGGCACAAATGGATGGCCGAGGAACTCCCGTTCCTCGCAGCTGACCGGCCGTGGGAACGAGCCTGTGTTGTGGTCGCCGGTAGCCCGACCATCCCCCTGAGGCCCGACCAGCTCGCCCTCGCACCTGCACCTCGTTAGACAAGGCGAAGATCAGCCGCCGCGCCCTGTTCGCGGCAGATCAGTGCGAACCGCGCTACGTGGGGTGGACTCGGACTAGACGTCGGAAAAGCATGGCGTGCCAGGCTCTGGCAGCAGTCGGCCTGCTCTCGCGACGTAGCTGATTGCGTGGTACCACCCTGTGAGCAGCAACAGATCGGTCAACTGATGCTGCGTGAAATCCGCGGCCAGCTCGGCCCAGAGATCGTCGTCGACATCGTCAGTGTCGTGGAGCATATCCACAGCCCTGATCAGTAGCCGTTCCCGTTGCCGCACCCAGCACTCGTCGTCCGGTCCACCACGGGTGAGGGAGCGGATCTGTTCCGGGCTGAGGCCGACTCGATCGGCATACACGCTCACATGAAGGCCCCATTCGTACTCACAACCGGTGCGGGCGCACGTCCTGTCGATCACGATTTCCCGCTCCCGACGGGAGATCGTCAACTGCCCGCCGAGGGTGTACCGGCCCCACGCGTTGATGGCGTCGGACATCGGAAGGTTGCGGACGAACAGCCGGAACAAGGCGATCGGCGCTGCTCCCGGCATCATCCGCTCCAGCTGCCGGGTGACGGCCGGATCGTAGGGAGGGTCCAACGGCGTGAGACGGGTCATCAACCACCTCGCGGTTCGGATTCAGAGACACTGATGTCACTACGATAGGTTTCTGAATCCGAAACGGCAAGGAGGGCGACCAGATGCCCCGTGCGACACCGCGCCCCGGTCGCCCTGTACGCGGTTCGACGACCGGGCGGCCATTGATGGCCGCACTGGACCTCCTCGGGCGGCGCTGGGCACTGCGGGTGCTCTGGGAACTTCGCGATGGCCCGCTCGGCGCCCGCGAACTCCGCCGACGCTGCAGCTCAATGTCTTCCAGCGTGCTCTACGAACGACTCCGGGAACTGATCACCGCGGGCCTGATCACCCAGAGCGGCGACCAGTACGAACTCTCCGAACACGGCCAGTCACTGGGAACAGCCATCTCGGCCCTCGACACCTGGGCACGCAACTGGGCCATGTGCACAGACGGCGCCTATGAAACCGGCTATGGCACCGCAATCGAGGATGCCCTGCCCGATCACGGCGGTCAGTCTTCTCGACAAACGTCCTGAATTCGGCAGAGTCGGTTGGCCGCACCACTCGGAGCATTTGCGGACGTTCAGACGGGTCCGGTGCGCAGCATCGCGAGCGCATCAGCCTGCACTCTCTGCACCGACTCATCATCGGCACGGCGCTCGCTCTGCGGCAATTGCGGACGCCGGGTGTGTCCTCGGTGGGACGATCATCGTCGTGGAACCAAGGTCGTTGACTGAGCGAGAGCGCGCTGTGCTCGATGCACTGCTAGGCGTTGATTTCCCGGGTGCTGAGAAGTTGCGGCGCGAGGCGACGGAGGTGGTCGTCGTCGGGATGCGCGGTTGTGGTTGCCCAAGCGTCGATTTCAGTCATGCTCACGGAATGACGATTCGCATCAACGCGGCCGTCTCGGACTCCAATGATGGCCTGTTCCTCTACACGGTTGAGGACCCCCAGCAGGGAGAGGTCCTCGGTGGCATCGAGTGGGTGGGCATCGAGGAGACGAATCCGGACGAGTTTCCAACACCCGGCCTGCTCGACATCCAACCCGTCTGACTCGCCGGGCACACCGCTCGCCATTCAGCACGACCCGAGCGCCGCAGGTGACGCTCGGAAAGTTCGTCTCGGCCGACCACGCCGTCGGCGGCAGACCCCGCACGACGGCCAGACCATCGCACACTGGGAGCGGCAGATCCGTGCGTTGTGTCGGCCCGGAATCCTTGGAGTTGGTCGCTTCTCGTCAATCGCGCGTCTGGTGACCAAGTGCTGGATCTTGCCGCGATAGCCGAGCGGATTCCCCATCTGATGGGACCATCGTGGTTGCCGTCGATGGCGTGGACGGCCGCGGCAAGTCGGCGTTCGCATGGCGACCGGACGCGCAGGTCGTCCTCGGGTTGGCGTCCGGTCTGCCTCCCTGGACGAGGCCCTTGACGACGTGGGGGCCTCGTCGAGGTGCACGGCGACAGCAACGCCGTTCGGGCTGTCTTCAGCACGCCTGCAGCGGCACGCGGACACACCCTGCATCGGTACGCTGGGGAGGTCTTACCGGCCGGCCAGCTCGGCGACGAGCGGAGCGAACGTGTCCGCGACGTTGGCGCCGAAGGCGAAGTAGGAGACGCCGGTCTCCTCGCGTCGCCGGCGCAGCTCGTCGGCCGCCGCCGCCGGGTCGGGCGGGAGGTAGGCGAGGGAATCGGCCGCCCGCAACGCGGTGGTGTTGGTGTCGGGGGGCGCCATGAACGGGGAGACGGTGTTGCCGACCACAGGGATGTGCATCGAGAGTTCGACGTCGCGGGTGGTGTGAAAGTCGCGCACCCGCTGCAGCACCGCGGCTCGGGGTTCGTCAGGCGCCATCGCGAAGGTGACGGTGTCCGCGATCTCGGCCGCCAGCGCCCGCGCCCTCGGGCCTATCACCGCCATCACCACCGGCGTTTGTCCCTGCTCGCTGTCGAGCTCTCGCAGCGCGGCGACGGTCTCGCGCACCTGGTCCAGCCGCTGACCCGGTGACGGCACGGGCAGTCCTCGCTCGTGCAGCTCGTCCTCGATGCCGGGCCGGCCGACCCCGATGCCCATCTCGAAGCGACCCTGCGTGAGCACCGTCAGCGAGTGCGCTTCCCACGCGGTCAGCCACGGCGCGCGGAGCGGGGCCGCATAGACCCAGGTGCCCACCCGCACGTCGGCAACCGTCGCCGCGACGGCCAGCGCGGGAGTAGGGGACGGCTGCAACCGCGGGAAGTCCGGCATCAGCACCGTCGAATAGCCATGATCTGCGATGCGGCGCACCTGCTCGCGCCAGGTCGGCAGGTCGGGCAGGAACGGTGCCACGACGCCGAAGCGAAACGCTCGGGCCCTCCCGGAAGCCTCGCCGGAAATCGTGTCGGTCATGTGTTTCCCTCTCCATCCGGTCCATCCGGCCCGGTTTCGTTCCGGGCCCCTACGGCTGCTACGAACGGGGCCGGCCGATTCCGACAATACGAGACGGCCAATCTCCAGCACACGGCCAGCAACCACGAACTGCCGCTCGGAATCGAGGCCAGGCCGAGCGTCCACGCACCCCCGGCGGTATGACCGAACGGAGCTGCCGCCGCAGCTTGAGTCCGCGCGCAGCGCATACTCACCGCGGCATGACAGTGCGTTGAAGGCATTGGCCGCTGGCGCCGACCTCCGCGGGAAGTCAGACCCGCCCGCCTTCGAACGGCCGTACTCCACGAGCTTCACCTGGGCCGAACCATGCTGGGCCCCTGGCTGGAGTACGTTCCTCGTGGAATCCTTGGGCCATGTCTTTTCCAGTCGCAATCGACCCAGAGATGGTTGGCAACTACCCGGCCCCTGCCCATGCGGGCGGCGGTTATGTCTGGGACGAAGTCTTGGAGTACCGCGTGTGGTGCCGCCCAAGCCGGGGCACCAAAGACGTTGCCGACGGCGACGACTACTTCTATGCGTTCGAGACCTACGAGGAGGCGCGGACTGCGTCCGAGGAGTTGGACGGGGCCGAGGAACCGCTTGCTCTAGTGCTACAGCGTGAGTACATCGACGAAGCCGAGAGCGGCGTCTACCGGCACGTCATCCAGGAGCGCGTGACCGAGTGGCCGGTTGAGTTCTTGTCCAGGCCGAGCCGCCACGAGCGCACCATCCCAGAGTTCCTGACCCCCGACGCGCCCCCGAACCGGCTCGCCATCCTGCGTGGAGAGGCACCTCGACCTACGGCGTAGCAACGTCCGCTCATCGGCATGACCGAGCACGGCAGGCGACGTCCGGCGAGATCGCCTACGTGCAGTTGCGTCAGCACCTCGCGCTGATGGCGATGTTCGACGACGACTGGGGCTCGACCCACGCGGTGCGCTCGCTGGTCGCGCCGTTCCGCCGCACAGCGCCTGGCTGATCTGCGCCATCGACCGGCAACCGTGCCTGGTCAGACCCTAATGGCGAATTCGGAATGGGCTTGACGACCACCTGGCGCAGGTTGACGTGGCGTGGACGCGAGGTCACGTAGCCGATGAGGTCCGCGACGTCGTCGCCGCTGAGTGCGGGCAAGGCCTCGAGCATGCCGTTCAGCTGCGAGGAAAGTCGTGAGTTGTCGACAAGGTGGGTGAATGCGCCCGCGACCGGAGTGAATACGTCCTCTGGCGTGTGGTCGTAAAGCCACACCGACACTGTCCCAGTTTCCGTTACCGAGTGGCGGCAGTCCACGAACAGCACATAAGCATCGAAGCGAAAATAGGCAGCCAATGGGGATACCACTCGCCCTCCAATTCGCCGTCCCACCCTTCCTCGATTTGATTCCTCGAAGCTCCAAACGTTTCGAACAGAGGTCACGCTGCGTGACGGCTTCAGTAAAGGAGAGGAGCTCCCACGCAGAAGGACCGACGTTGGCTCGGAACCTACCCGGTCTGAAAACTGCCACCGACTCCGGAAAGTCCCTCGCGTTCCACATCCTCGCGTCGGAGTCGGGGTCGTCTAGATGAGTTCGCCGCGAAGTCCGACATTGCATGTCAATACTTGCCACGCGTTACTTAACCCAAAGTGGCGTAATCGTCACGCTACCTTCTGTTACGGTTCGGGATCTCGTCAATGCCCTGCTCCTTCAAGGAAGGCGTGTCATGTCCCGAATAGCCCGTCGAGCCCTCTGCCTGCTCACCACCTCCGCCATAGCCGTGGGGACGGTCGCCATCGTGAGCAACGGGGCCGCAGTGGCAGCACCGGACGTAGGGGCAGCACCGGACGTAGGGGCAGCAGCACCGAAACGCCCGTCGCGCGTGCTTATGGTGTTGTTCGACCAGATGCGGCCCGAGTACGCCGACCGGTTCAACATGCCAAACTTCCGCCGACTGCGCGCCCAGGGCTCGGACTTCAAGAACGCCCACCTCGGTTACATGGGCTCGGAGACGGTCATCGCGCACAACGTGCTGATGTCCGGCCAGCAGCCACGGCACATGGGGTGGGTCGACGAGGCTTACCGTGACACTGGCAACCTCCTCGGTTCCGGCGCGAACCGGATGTGGGTTACCGGCGAGCTCACCTACGACCAGTACGGCACTCTGATCAAGAAAGAGGGCTACCCGAAACTCGCCGAC
>JANNPJ010000088.1:0-3855 GCA_031400005.1 Kineosporiaceae bacterium
CTCTGCCTGGTGGCTGCCATCGACCGGAGTATGGTCCGGCCCGGCGAGTTCACCGGCGTAGTGTGCTTTCTCATATTCTATCGGCGAGAGGTAACCAATACTTGAGTGCAATCTCGAGGAATTGTAGTAGGAAACCCAGGAGCTCGTCGCTAGTTCGATATCGCTGGCATTAATCCACGGCCCTTCATGGCGAGTAAGCATTCAGGTGGGCATGGTTGCGGGTGGCATCCAGGGGTTGCCGGTGATGGCTTGATGGAGTGCGGTGAGGATGTCGGTGCCGTGTTTGGCTGCGGTGCTGATGTAGCTGCGGATGGTCAGGCGGTCGCGGGTGATGTCTTCGGATTGGAGACGTCCGGAGATCTTCTGCTGGGTCTTGTGCGGGCGTAGGTCTCGTTCGCTGAGGTTGTTCGTGGGCCAGATCCGGGTATCGACGGCGAAGCGCAGGACGTCGTCCTCACGGTCGCGCAGGCATTCCAGGAGAAGCCGGCCGGGGTGTTGTTTTGTCGTCGAAGCCGGTCCGGGGACGCGGGGCAGCACGGACAGTCCGACGCGCACGCCTCGGCGTAGTTCGAGGATGAGCGGGTCGGCGAGGTCGGGTGCGACGGTGGGAAGGGCGTGGTCGCGGGCGGTGTTCGCGGCCCGGATCAAGCCGCGTAATGCTCGCGAGATTTGCTCGGGCCAGTGTTGGCCGGGGTGGGATTCAGCGGCATCAGCAAGATCACGTAGTAGATGAGAACAGCAAAGCTGATGCCCAGCGAGGCTTTGGGTGAGACTGGGGTGGTCGTAGAGGGCGTACCGGTCGTGGACGGCGATCCCGGTAAAGGCCGGCAGTACCCCGAATTCGGCGAACGAGGCGATGTCGCGGCCGCCGAGAGTGAACAGGGTGCAGGTGCCGGTCGAGGCCGACAGGATGTACTTCTTGGTCCCGGCGGCGCCGGCGCGCACGGTGGTCTCATCGAACCCGGCCACGTGCGCGGCGGTGATCAGGGTCTTGATCAGCGCGACGACATCGCGCAGCGCCTCAGCTGTGCGGGTGAGCATCCCGTGGATGAATCCAGTGGAGGGCCGGGCACCGGTCAGGTCCGCGACCAGACGCGCGCACCGCTCGACGGGCACATGCTGGAACACCATCAGATACACGACCAGTGCCCGCAGGTTCGGCCCGTAGCTGACCGGGGAGCCTTGCACGTCCTCAGGCCGAACGCCGACATGGGTACGCCCACAGGCGCAGCGGACCCGGTGCAGGTCGTGCTGGGTGATCGTGCGGGTGACCAGCGGGACGTCGTGGACCTGATGGGAGCGGGCCACCCCTTCATCGGCAGCTTCGCCCAGGTCAGTACCGCAGCCGCAGGACCCGCCCGGGTAGTGCGGCAGGACCCGATCAGGCTCCGCCGACCAGGCCAGCCCCGATCCCGGTGCTCCCGGTCGCTTACCCCGCTTGCCGCCGGTGCCAGGTCGGCGCGGTGGCGTCTTACGGCCTGGTAGGTCATCGCTGGAAGGCGGCATCGAGGAGTTCCCGCTGTTACGTCCCAGCGCCCGTTCCAGCTGAGCGATCCGCTTGTCCTGAGCGGCGATTCGCTCATCCTGCTGCGCGATCCGCGCCATCAACGACGCGTTCACCGCCCGGAGTTCACCGATCAGCGTGAGCAGATCCTCACGCGACGCATCCTCCAACCCCGGCACACCCAGGATGTCAGCGATCACGAAATTCCCCAGGTTTGACCCGGTCCTGATCACGTAATTCGGTTCTGTCGCTGATCTTGTGATTCTCGGGTGCGCGCTTGCTCCGTCAGGTGGCCAGGAGGACGCGTTTACGTAGGAGGTCGAAGTTGGCTCGACCGTACATCGCCCGTTTGAAGTTTTTGATCTTGTTGACGGTGCCTTCGACGGCGCCGGAACTGTAAGGCAGGGTCAGGCCGTTGGTGACGGCGGCCAGATCGTGGCGCAGGTGACTGGCGAAAGAGGTGAGGGCAGGCAGGTTGTCGGCTTCGACGGCAGTGATCCAGTCGGGCAGTCGCTGACCTTTCAGTTGGGTCATCATGGTGGCGAAACCGGTGACGTGATCGGCGAGGCGGGCCAGGGCGGGGCAGGCTTCCAGGATCGCCGCCAGGGTGGCGCGGTCGTCGGGGTCGTGTCGGTCAGGGCGGGTCATCAACCATCGACTGGTCCGGCGGACGGTCGGCGCGATCGGCCCCTCGGCTGGGGCCGGCTGTCCGTGCCGGAATCGGCGTACGTAGCGGCGGACCGTCTGAGCCGACCCGGTATAGCCAAGGGACTGGATCTCCTCGGTGAGGGCGCTGGCATCGGTGATGCCCTCGTTCCACCGACGGTGCAGATGCTCCTTGAACCGATCGATCTTGCTGGCCCGCTCCGTGGAGGCGGTCAGGACCTCCTCCACACTGGTGGCATTGGCGAAGCGGCGCACGGTCTGGATGTCCAGGCCCAGGATACGCGCGACCTGGTTGCGGCTGACACCCTCAGCCAGCAACTGGTTAACGTCCGCGTACCTGCGCCGGGTCCGGATGATGATCAGCTTGTCCGGAACATCCAGGGCAGACGTCGGCGGGTCCTGTGGTTGAGACGCACCACTGCGGATTTCGCGACTGGCTATGTCCGGGACCTGGTCGTCGTCCTGGGGATCGGCGGCATCGCCGGTGGTGGCCGTTGGCGGCGGGAGGATGAGCGAATCACGATGCGTGGTAACGCATTTACGGACGGCTTCACCGAGGTTGGCCCACAGGTGATAGCGGTCAGCGACCTGGATCGCGGTCGGCGCGCCGGTGCTGGCGCCCGTGGCGTAAGCGCCGGCACGATCCCGGCAGATCACGGTGGTCCCAGGATGGGCCGTGAGCCACGCGGCGAACGGTGCCGCTGCCCGCCCCGGCAGCAGGTCCACCGGCCGGTGGGAGTCCAGATCGATCAGGACCGTTCCGTAGTCGTGCGAGCGGCGCAAGGCGAAGTCGTCGACCCCGAGCACTTGCACGACCGGTACCGGTGGGTCGTCGAGGGCCCGTACCCGGCGTAGCAGGGTGTCTCGCCCCAGCGGCAGACCCAGCGTGCGGGCGAGGCGGGCTCCGGGCCGCCCGGCCAAGGCCAGCCCGATCGCCTCCGTGATCGCCTCGGCCAGTGGCGTGTACCGGGCATGCGGGCTGCTCAGCCCCGGGAACTGCTCAGCGAACGTCACCGTCGCACACCCCGTCTGCGCACACCGCATCCGCCGCACCAGCAGATCGATCACCACGTCACGGCCACCGACCGCAGCATCTCGCAGACGCCGCCGGTAGCGCCCGTGCACCACACCCGACGCAACACCGCACCGCGGACAGGCCACCTCCCGCACCCGGGCACGAGCCACGATTCGTAACCCAGAACCGGCACCCTGCACTGTCTCCACCACGACACCCGCCAGATGCGGCAGCAACACCTCAAGATCCGAGTGATCACACCCGGCTCATGATCGTCCGCAGCAGCCTCAAACCCGGGCAGACACGCCCGAACAACCACAGATCACAAGATCAGCGACAGAACCGAATTACGTGATCAGGACCGAGTCAGACCTGGGGAATTTCGTGATCGCTGACAAGGTAGCCACCGTAGTCATCGCGGACCAAGACACCGTCGAAGGATTCGAGGATCCCGAACGCGGTGATCGCGGGTTTGGTTCTGGTGCCGGCGGCGCCGTACCAGATGAGATCGGGACGGCCGTCGGTGTAGCGGAATTTTTCAAGGCGGGTGAGGCCAGGACGAGTTAAGCGGCGGTTTCCTGGGCCACCGGGTCGGGGGTCTTGGGTTCGCGGATGGGTGGGTTGATCCAGGCCGCCTCGGGGAGGTTCAGGATCTTGGGGGTGGAGGTGG
>JANNPJ010000157.1:0-67968 GCA_031400005.1 Kineosporiaceae bacterium
CCGGTCGGGGTGATCTGGATCCGCTGAGCGCGACCGTCCTTCGGATCAGGGATCCGGGTCACGTACCCGCCCTTTTCCAACTGCTGGACCTGCCGGGTGATGTGAGAGGCCTCCACACCGATCCCGCAGAGCAGAACGCCAGCCAGACCACTGTCACCCAGAGCGCCCCGACGTCCGCCGAATCCGTCCATATCTAGAACACGCCAGCACAAGAGAAGCATGCCGGCGTGAGTTCGGTACGGCGATCCCGCCAGGCTCAGGCGATGCTCCCGGTACCCACCCGAAAACATGATCAGTGAGACGTTTTTGGTGGCGGGCGGGAGTATCGCCTGAGCAGTGTGTGGAGTGATACTCAACCGCTCCGGCGGGGAGCAGCGGGTACCGCAAGCGGCGCTCTATCGCACGTTGCCGAACTCGTTGTCGAGGGTGTCCACGGCCAGCAACACGAAGGCGTCGGTCCAGCTCAGGGGCGCCGGCCCGGCGAGAGCGCCGTCACTTAGCACTTGCTCGGGCAGAGCCCCGTAGCCCGTTCGGTGGTTCGACAGCCAGGTCAACCAGTGCACTGCGGTCGGCCGATCCCCGACCGATGCCGCGGTGAGCGCGAACAGTGCGGTTTGCGGCGTCCAACTGATGCCGTCGTTCTTCCAGCCTGCGCCCGGGGCCAGTCCGCCGGCGGGTCGCAGCATCTGACGGGCGGCTGCCCGCCAGGCCTTGACGATCGTCGGGTCGGCTCGCTCGGTGAACGGCGGCAGCAGGAAGGCAATGGCGGCGTCCGAGTCATTGCCACCGAGGTAGCGCGGGTATCCGTCGACACCGAACTTCTGATCAATTGACGCGCGCAGGAGGGTGGTTCTTTCCTGAGCGGCCCGACTCAATTCTGCGTTTCCCAGCACTGCCTGCAGTTTGATCGCCGCTTCGAGCCCGAAGGCAAGCGGTGCCGCTGTTCCCAGGCTGAGCCGGACGTCTCGAATTTCCCAATAGTCATTCGACGGTTCTGGGAGACCGCCCGGCCGATTGGTGATCTGTAGCGCGGCCCGAGTGCAGCCATCGATCAACTGTCGCAGCTCGGTCAGAAGTTTCACCTGCTCCGGACCGGCCGGCACGTCGTCCAGCATTTGTGCCACTGCCCAAAGTACCCATCCGCTCACATCTGTCTGCTCAGGTCGATCATCTGGGACGCCGGATTCGTCCGGCCGGTATCGGGGCTTGAATCTGCCGTCGGGAGGCAACTGGCGCTGCAGGAACTTCATCACCAGCAGGGCGTCGTCAACGTGTCCGGTGCGCGACAACGCCACCGCGATCGTCGACGCATCTCGGGGCCAGACGTAGCGCCACGACTCGGACCAGCCGGCCACCGCGGCACCGTTCGGCAGCAGCAGCGTCTTGATGTCCAACAGTGCCGTGTCCACCATGTCCTGCAGACCGGCCGGAGCCGTGGGGATCGACCCGGCGGCCAGCCACTCCCGTTGCTCCTTCGCCAGCGCTTGGCCCGCCGCTCCTGCGGAGACCAACACCCGGCTTCGGGGAATCAGCGGCGTCAGCGTTGGTCCCGCGGGCAGGGCGACTCGCTCTTGGTCCGCTCCAATGGCAACAGCAGCCGAATGGAGCGGCTTCCACGCATTGCGGGACACGTAAACCGACCGCCCGCCCCACCCTGCCGCTATGAGCACCAGAACAACGCCTACGGCAAGCAGTTTCCCTGTCTTACCGAGCTTCGGTCGAAGCGGCGAGGACGGGACGGCGGGTTCGCTCACGCCACAAAGTTTGACATTATTCGGCGTCCCGCAATTCCAGTGCTCGAACGCAAACCGCAACCAGCAACGGCAGCAACAGCATCACGCCGAACGCGGGAACCACTGTCCCGGAGTCGTTCAGCAGCCCGGCGATCAGGACCAGCACCACGAACGCAATCAGCCCGTGGCGCAACACCGGTGCACGGTCGTACGCCGCCCGAAGTGGCCGGACGCCCCACGCTGTCGGCTTGCCCAGGACGTAGAAGACGAACGCGGCGGCGAAGGGAAGCAGCGCACTCAGCGGATTGTGAGTGAGGATCCTCCAGTTCTGCGCCCCCTTGCGACTGATCACCGGCCACGCGTCACCGTCGATAACGGACTGGACGAACCGGCCGAGGTGAGTGCGGTCTTCCGGTTCCCGCAGCCAGTCGAGCAGGCCGAACCCAAGCAGGACCACGATCGTCACCCCGAGGATCAGCAACGCTCGCTGCCACGTCACCCGAATCCCGGCGACCAGCAGAGCCAGGACGGCGAACGCCGGGATGAGTGCCGGCGGACCGCCGAAGTCACTGCCCAGGCCGGGGGCACCGTCGATCACCGTGGCCACGATCCCCAAACCCGCGACAGCCAGCGCGGCACTCCACCGGTAACCGCGCCGCATGAGGGGGTCTGCGACGGCGACGGTGGACAGCAGCAGCCCGGTGGCGAACAACGCGAACACCTGGTTGCTGAACCCATAGAACCGGCCGGCGACGATCACCTGGACGCCCAGCAGGCTGGAGATCATCAGGTGCGATCCGGTGACGGCGTCCACCGTCAGTACCCCGGCAGTCAGCGCGGCAACCACGGTCAGCGGTCCCAGGACCAGCACTCGCCAGGGGCCGAGGAGAGCCAGGGCCGAGATCGCGATCATGAAGGCGCTCACGGTGCCGAACAGCGCCAGGTACGGGTGATCGGCTCGCCACCAGGGCAGCAGGTTGGCGAGAAAGGTGGCGGCCGGGAGCGAGGCCAGGATCACCGCGCCCCGGCGCAGTCCGCGCAACGCCCGGCGACGCCCCGGGCCGGCATTGTCAGCAGCGCCTTCGCTGTGGCTGGCGCCTTCACTGTCACTTTGCCTGCTCCCTGATCGGCGCAGTACCAGGGCGGCCACGGCGTAGAACAGCAGGTGCACGGCCATCAGGCTGTTGGTGATCCACGGCGCGATCGGGGCGATCACCACCGTCGGTTCGTCGATGTCCGCCAGCTTCTGCACGCGCTCAGCGGTGGACATGCCGGTCCGCACCGGCAGCACCGTTGATCCCACCGCCTCGAGCGGCACCGGAACCGAGAGCGCGGCCAGCACGGTCGGTTGCAGGTCGGTGGTCTGGGCCAGGCCGTCCTGCCGGGTCGATCGGCTGCCGAGCAAGGCATCCGCGTAAGGCTCCCCGTTCGGGGCGGGACCACGGGCGGCCAGCAGTTGCAGTTGGGACGGCGTTCCGGAGTCGGCAATCGAGGCAACGATCACCGTGGCGTTCGTCGGCAATCGCGCGAGAATCAGCCCGAGTCGAGCGTCCAGCGCTTGGACCTGCTGCTGCCTTGAAAGCGCATAGGCCCCGGTCAGCGACGGTTTGCCGGCAACCTGTCGAGCCGGGTCGCGAATCGGCCCGAGGTCGACGACGAGCAGCTTCGGATCGGTGGCCAGCGCGGCTTCGACGTCCTCGGCCAGAGCAGCGGGCGTGACCAGGCCACTGGCGTCGCTCACACGCCCCGGCCATGCCCGGGCCACCCGGCCGTGAGCGTCGGCCAAGGCGATCGCTGCCCCCGGGCCTACCGCCGCGGTCCGTATCCCGGCCGCGTTCACCGTGGTGCCGAGCAGACCGGGATGCGCATCGAAGGTAGCCTGCGCAGCAGCAGAGAGATAGTCCGACCATTGCGGGACCGTGGCCGGGCCACCACTCGCGCCGTCCGTCGTCCCACTGGATGCGCCGGTCGCTGGGGCGGGAGCCAGACCCGGCTGGCGGCAGCTCGGCTTTGACCGGTCCTTCACCGCCGACTCCGGGTCGGCGGCCCGCCGACCGGCCGAGATCGCCAGCCAGCCGTCGACCGGGCAGGTGACCGGACGGAGGCTACGGACCGCCAGCCAACCGCTGGCACCCTGGTCCCGAAGCTGCGCCAGGGCAGGGGTGGCGCTGTCCACGTCCGACCACCGCACTCCCGCCGTCCCGAGGAGCACGACCGGCCCGGCAGGAGTGTGATGGTCGGCCGAGGCCGATCCGGGCACGACAGCCAACAGAACGGCACCGATCGCGCCGGCCGCGGCCAGGACCCGGAGTCTGAATCTCACCGGCTCACTGTATGGGCGCGCCCACCTGCCGCCGCAGATGCCCGATCTCTCGGACGGCGAAGAATTTCCGCCGAAGGCCGACCAGCAGAGCTGCCGACGTCGGATCGGCAGAGCGTGCGACGAATGGCCACCGAAGGCCGACCAGCAGAGCGTGCGACGAATGGCTGGAGGTCAGCTAGCCGAGGTTGCGTGGAACCGCGATCCTGGCCGCCCCCGAACGAATCGGGAGGCTCTGGTACCCGCGCAAGGTCCGGGTCCGGCGCCGGGTCGGGGTTCCGGCGAGCGCGAGTTCTGGGTATCGCTCGAACAGGGCCTGCAGCCCGATCCGACCTTCGGCCCGGGCCAGGGCGGCCCCGATGCAGTAATGCACCCCGGCCGAGAACGCCAGGTGGTCGCGGGCGTTGTGGCGGCGCACATCGAATCGGTTGGGGTCAGGGAAGACCTGCGGATCCCGGTTGGCTCCCCCGATCAAGACCGAGACGAATCCATGCTTCGGGATCGGCACCCCGCAGACCTCGGTCTCCACACCGGCATAGCGGGCGGTGTTCTGCACCGGGGAGTCGAAGCGCAGGATCTCGTCGACGGCGTTCGCCCACAGGCCTGGGTCGTCGCCGAGCACCTGGAGCTGGTCCGGATGGGTGAGCAGGAGGTACGCCCCGGTGCCGATCAGATTCACCGTGGTCTCGAACCCTGCGGCCAAGAGCAGACCGGCCGTCGACATCAGTTCGATGTCGCTCATCCGGATGCCGTCGTCCTCAACGGTGATCAGCTGGCTGAGCAGATCGTCGCCGGGATTGCGGCGCAGCCGCTCGATGTGCGCGTACATCCACTCATTCAGCGACCGGATCCCCCGCTCGCTGGCTGCGTACTCGCGGTAGCCGAGGCCGACGTCCAGACTGGAGGCGGCCTGATTGCCCCAGTCAAGGAACTGCGTGCGCATGGCCAGCGGAACACCGAGGATCTCGGAGATCACCGTGACCGGCAGCAGGGCGGCGTAATTGGCGACCAGATCGACGACGTCCCGGTTGCCGAGGTCGTCGAGCAGTTCCTCAGCGATCTGTCTGACCCGCGGCTCCAACGCTGAAATCGCCCGGGGAGTAAAGACTTTCGATACTTGTCGGCGATAGCGGGTGTGCTGAGGCGGGTTGACCGCCAGCAGGGACGGCGGCTCGATCGGGCCGATCACGCGGTTGTCGCCGCGGCGGGTGAGGACTCGGCGCAGGACCCACGGCACGGCTGCCATGTCGAGCCCGACCCGGAAGACGTCACTGCGCAACACCGCCGAAGCGGCCTCATGTGAGGGTGCAACGTAGGTCAGCCCACCCCGGGAGATCGGCCCGCGGGATCTCATCTGGTCATAGATGGGGAACGGATTCGCGCGAGCCGAGCGGTCGACCATCAACTTCGCCTGCAGCTCACCTCGCCGAGCCGCCCGACGCAGCGCCACTTTGATCAGGCCGTGCCGAGCGGCCCACTGCAGAAACGTCATCCCTAACTATCGCGTGCCCCCGCAATCCCGGCTAGACCCGCAGATCAGCGACCATTGGCGGCTCCTGCCGCGAAGTGCCTGCCGGATTCAACCCAGCGACTGGGCCGCAACCGGCAAGCACTTCGTGGCTCTCGGCGGGCTCAGTCCAGGGCGGCGTCGAAGGTGATCTTTGTGCCGGCCAGCGCCTTGGTCACCGGGCAGGTGCTTTCCGCGGTGGCCGCCAACTGCTGGAATCGTTCGTTGTCGACGCCGTCCAGCTTGACCCGGATGGTGAGCGCGATATCGGTGATCGCGAAGCCACCGGCCGGGTCTGGCCCGAGGGAGACCTCGGCGGAGACGTCGATGTACTCGGCCTCAAGGTTCTCCTTGGCCAGCACACCGGAGAAGTTCATCGCCAGGCAGGAGGAGTGCGCTGCGGCAATCAGTTCTTCCGGGCTGGTGTGTCCGTCCGGATTCTCGAACCGGGTGACGGCCGAAACCGTGTACTCGCCGAGATTCGAGGAGTCGAGGCTGACCTTGCCTGACCCCTTCTGCAGTCCGCCGGTCCACCTGGTGGTTGCATCGCGACTGGGCATCGCTCACTCCTTCTGAGATTTTTCAGTTCTGCTGAGATTCCTCGGTTGACAGCACACATCATGACGAACCCCCGATCCGAAAGCATGGATCGGGGGTCCGTCATGGCTGCGTGGCGCTCAGGCACCTAGATCATCAGCGGCTGAACAGGTGCTCAGCGGTTGACCTGAAGCCGCACTCAGTGCTTGAAGGCGTCCTTGACGTTCTCGCCGGCCGACTTGAAGTCGGACGACACCTGGTCGCCCTTGCCCTCAGCTTCGAGCCGCTCGTTGTCGGTGCCCTTGCCGACAGCCTCCTTGACCTTTCCGGTCGCGTCTTCGGTCGCATTCTTGATCTTGTCTGCCGCACTCATGGGCTCTCCTTCTCTCGTGACGCCGTATTCGCCATTCGGTAATCCGGCATTGCTGCCGGAGCCGGCATTGCTGCCGCGAGCCGACCTGGCGTCGAAATCAAGGCTGCCCCCGCAGGCTGGGCTTCGCATCTCGAGAACGCCAACCGGACAGAGCCCGCCGTCAAAATGGCAAGTGATTCTTCCCGGTTTGCGAGGTTCGGCGTACATTCGGGAAATGAGCGACGAGCTGGAAGCCGTCTTGCGGCAGGTGTCCACGGGGGAAATCACCCCGGAGCAGGCCTTGCACCGGCTCGGCGGCCCAGCCCAGACGAAGCCATCGGGGCCGTCGTCCGGGCCATCGTCCGGGGCGCCGACTGGGCCGTCGTCTGGGGCGTCACTCGCGCCGGGTGCGCCTCGCACCGGGGAACCTTCCGCGGAACTCTCCGTGGAAGCGGTCACCGTCGTCCGATTGACGACGTCCTATCGATCGATTCACGTGATCGCCGATCCCACGGTGGCGCAGATCCATGTGCTCGGTGATCATTCGATCCAGCACCAGGGTTCGGCCTTGATCATTTCCGCCGCCGGGCCGCTGGACAGCGATCACGATCAGCTCGAGCACGCCGGCCAGACCGCTCGGCATTCGGGTCACTTCTCGTTCAGCGACCTGCCCCGGACGATCGCCTGGGCGCGATCCTGGCGCGAGCACCAACTGACGGTGCGGGTGAACCCGGCCCTGCGGGTGGAACTGGACGTCACCGGAGCCGAAGTCAAGGTCACCGGCGTCCACACTGGCCTGCGCGCCCGACTGGTGGCGTCCGCGCTGCGCGGGGACAAGCTGACCGGCGCGCTCGACGTGGAGGCGGCCAGTTCCTCGGTCAAGCTGACCGGCGTCCCCACCGGCGACTCCCGGATCGCGTGTGAATCCTCGTCCGTCCGGCTGTCCCTCTCGGCCGGCAGCGACCTGAAGATCACTGCCATGAACCGGATGGGCCGCCTGGTACTGCCTGAACGCCCGCCCAGCACGCTGCCTTTCGAGGGTGAGACCAGCGAGGTGACGATTGGCGACGGTCGCGATCGGCTGCTGCTGGAGTCCGTGATGAGTTCCGTCACGGTCACCATCCAGGCCTGGGCGGCACCGGTCTGATGCCTCATCGACACCATCGAGCACCCCGGGACTGCCCGGTCTGCAGCGAGCGACTGCGGGTCACCCGGCTGGGATGTGACGCCTGCGGTACTGGGCTGTCCGGAGACTTCGAGCAGTGCGAGTTCTGTGCGTTGGACTCCGGGGATCGCGAGGTCCTTCGGGTGTTCCTCGCCTCCCGGGGAAATATCAAAGAGCTGGAAAGGCACCTGGGCGTCAGTTATCCCACCGCCCGGGCGCGATTCGACGAGCTGATCCGCAAGCTCGGATTGACGCCGGCACCGTCGCCTCCCGATCCGTCGCCAACCGATCCGCGACTGGGTACCTTGCAGGCGCTGGCGAAGGGTGAACTCGATCTCGAGCAGGCCCGCCGGTTGATCGAGGGCTGAGCGCGGCCAGATAGGTTGCCTGCTTGGCCGGCCGCGAGATCAGTGCAGGCCGCGAGATCAGTGCAGAAGGAGGCGCCATGAACATCCCCGACCGACCTGGGCCCGTCGTCGACATCGGTTTGGCCTCGTCCAGCCTGGTCGAGCTCACGGTGAACCGGCTGCGGCGAGAGATCCTGGCCGGGGCGCTGGTTCCGGGCGAGCGCTTGGTGGAGGAGCAGGTCACCCGCCGATTCGGAATCAGCCGGGCTCCGCTGCGCGAAGCTTTGCGACTGCTCGGCGAGCAGGGCCTGGTCGAGCACCTGCCTCGACGGGGCGTTCGAGTGGCGACGCTGTCCGTCCTGGATGCCGAGGAACTGTTCGAGGTCCGCGACGTCCTGGAACGGTTCGCGATCTCCCGCGCCCTGCCGTGCACCCTGGAGGATCTGCGATCCGTCCGCGTTGAGCTGGCAGCCATGCGCAAGGCTGCCGCCACCGGCGATCTGCTCGAGCTGGCGGATGCCCACCGTCGCTTCCACGTCGAACTGGTCGCCCTCGCCGGTCACCGCCAGTTGCTGCTCGCCTACGAGCCGATCCTGCTCAAGCTGCAGATGCACATGGCCCTGAACCTGCGCCGCGAATCCGAGGTGGCGACGCCACTGGACGGCGTCCGTCGACACGCCATCCTGCTGGAGGCGGTCGAGAGCAACGACATGGACCGGGTGCTGGCAGCCCTGACCAGCCACGGCGCGCAGACCTACCTGCGCTGATCTGGAGAGCTTGCGCTCGCTGCGCTGAGATCGTCGTCACACATCTGTAACCGGGGAAGACAACCGCCGATACACAATTGTCGACAATCGACAGCATGAGTTCGGAGAATCCAGCCTTCGGTCGGTCCCTGGCCCAGCTGCGGGATGCGTACCTGTCCGGCACCACGACGCCGACGAAAGTGATCGCCGGTGTGCTGGCGGACATCGAGAGAACGCGGGGTAACCACGCCTGGATCTCGGTCGCCGGCCTCGACGACGCCCTCGCCCAGGCCGCCCGACTGGAGGCCCTGGCCCTGGCCGCGGGCGGGTTCGACGACTTGCCGCTGTACGGCGTCCCGTTGGCGGTCAAGGACAACATCGACGTGGCCGGGTTCCCGACCACCAACGCCTGCCCGGATTTCGCCTACCTACCCGAGCGCTCGGCCACCGCGGTGCAGCGGGCGATCGACGCCGGGGCGATCGTGGTCGGCAAGACCAACCTCGACCAGTTCGCCACCGGCCTGGTCGGTGTGCGCTCGCCATACGGCATCCCGGAAAGCGTCTTCGGTCAGGGCATGGTCTCCGGCGGATCGAGTTCCGGCTCGGCGCTCGCCGTCGCCACCGGCATCGTCCCGGTCGCGCTGGCCACCGACACCGCCGGTTCGGGCCGGGTACCGGCCGCCCTGAACGGCATCGTCGGGATCAAGCCGACCCTCGGCCTGGTCAGCACGCTGGGCCTGCAGCCAGCCTGCCGCACGATCGACGGGATCACGGTGATGGGCCGCGAGTTGGACGACGCGCTCACACTGCTGAGCGTCATCGTCGGACCGGATCCGGACAACCCCTGGGGTCGGGACGACACCGCGCTCTCCCCTCCCTCGCTCTCCCCCGCCGCGCTCTCCCCTGCCGTGGCGGACGTGGCCGTCCGGCTCGGCCTGCCGGCGGTTGAGGCACTGGAGTTCTTCGGCGACGAACCGATGCGGTTGGCCCATCTGGCCGCTCGCGAGAACGCCGTCAAACTGCTTGAGGCCACCGAGGTGGAGATCGACCTGGAGCCCTTCCTGGAAGCCGGAACGCTGCTTTACCAAGGCGCCTGGGTAGCCGAACGGCTGGCCGACCTGGAAGGCTTCCTCAGCGCCCATCCGGTGTCAACGCATCCGGACTCGGTGCATCCGGTGGTTCGCGGCATCATCGAGAGCGGCTCCCGGTTCTCCGCCGCCGACGCCTTCCGCACCCAGCACAAACTGCGAAACCTCAGACATAGCACTAGGAAAGTCTGGGACGACGTCGATGCGCTGCTGCTGCCGACGATCGGCACCACCTTCACCATTGACGAGGTGCTGGCCGACCCGATCGCCCGCAACGCCGTTCTCGGCCACTACACGCACTTCACCAACCTGCTGGACCTGGCCGCGCTGACGGTTCCGGTCGGCACCACCTCCGACGGGCGTCCGGTCGCGCTGATGCTGATCGGGCCACCCCGCAGCGACCTCACGCTCGCCGCGATCGCCGCCAACTTCTTGGAGTAGCAATGACGCAGATTCGACAGTCGGCGAGCGTGCCGGCTCAGCCGTATCCTTTCGACTTCTCCCTCGACGACACCGCACTGGTGATTATCGATATGCAGCGCGACTTCGTCGAACCGGGCGGCTTCGGGGAGAGCCTGGGAAATGACGTCGGCCAGCTTCGCTCGGTCATCCCGGTTCTTGCCGACGTTCTGGAAAAGTCTCGCGCGGCAGGTCTTCTCGTCGTCCATACTCGGGAAGGGCATCTGCCCGACCTGTCCGATTGCCCACCCAGCAAGCTGACCCGGGGTAAGCCGTCGCAGCGGATCGGCGACCCCAGTCCGAACGGGCGAATCCTGATCCGAGGTGAAAAAGGCCACGACATCATTCCCGAGCTCTATCCGATCGACGGTGAACCAGTGGTCGACAAGCCAGGCAAGGGCGCCTTTTACGCCACCGAGTTCGGCGCAATCCTTGCCGAGCGCGGTATTCGCCGCCTGGTGGTCACGGGGGTGACCACGGAGGTGTGCGTGCACACCACCGTCCGGGAGGCGAACGACCGGGGGTACGAGTGTCTCGTGCTCTCCGACTGCGTCGGGTCGTACTTTCCCGACTTCCAGCGAATCGGCCTGGAGATGATTTCCGCGCAGGGCGGCATCTTTGGCTGGACCGCACCCGCCGACGCCTTTCTGGCTGGGCTCGCCACGCTGACAGAGCCCACCACGCTGACGGAACTCTCCATTCCGCCAGAACCGCCATCGCCGCCATCGCCGTCATCGCCGTCATCGCCCGATCCGCTCGCCTCGCTCGAAGCCACCACCCCCGCTCGCTGAGGAGAAGCCATGTCCAGCACAGCAACAGATGCGCCTCCTGCGCCAGACGCGCCGTCCAAAAGTAGTGCCAATCTGCCCTATTGGGTCTCCGGGGACACCAACGCGTTCTTCGGCCTCGGGTTCAACGTCCTGGTCAATGTTCTGGTCCTGACCGGCCTGATGGTCGGGGTGGTCAAACTGCCGGCGGACGACGTCTTCGGCACGATCTTGCCGGCCCTGGGGATCGCGCTGATCGCTGGAAACGCCTACTACACCTTCCTCGGCCGGCAGCTGGCGAAGAAGGAGAACCGCTCGGACGTCGCCTCGTTGCCCTACGGGCCGAGCGTGCCGCACATGTTCATCGTCGTCTTCGTCATCATGCTGCCGATCTACCTGACCACGAAGGATCCGATCCGGGCCTGGGAGGCCGGGATCGCCTGGGCGTTCATCATCGGAATCATCGTGTTGATCGGTGCTTTCGTCGGACCGTACATCCGCAAGTACACGCCCCGAGCGGCGATGCTGGGCACGCTCGCCGGTATCTCGATCACCTTCATCTCGATGCGCCCGGCCGCGCAGATGTGGGAAGCGGCCTGGATCGCCTTCCCGGTGCTGGCCCTGATTCTGGTCGGCTTCCTGGCCGGGGTGAAACTGCCCGGCAACTTCCCGATGGGCCTGGCCGCGCTGCTGGTCGGCACGGTGATTGCCTGGATCGGCGGGTACATGAACGCCCCCGACGTGTCGGCGGCGGCCAAGGACATCGCGATCGCGCTGCCGACCTTCCAGTTTGATCTGCTGATCAACGGGTTGAAGGACGTCGCGCCGCTACTGGCAACGGCGATCCCGCTGGGTGTCTACAACTTCACCGAGGCGATGACCAACGTGGAGAGCGCGGCAGCGGCCGGTGACAACTACAACCTGCGTGCCGTCCTGCTGGCCGACGGCAGCGGTGCAATCATCGGCTCGGCACTGGGTTCTCCGTTTCCGCCCGCCGTCTACATCGGCCACCCGGGCTGGAAGGACGCCGGTGGCCGCACCGGGTACTCGATGGCCACCGGCACGGTGATCGCCATCATGTGCTTCCTCGGACTGTTCGGCCTGCTCAACGCCCTGCTGCCGATCCCGGCGATCGTCCCGATCCTGCTCTTCATCGGGTTCATGATCGGCGCCCAGGCGTTCAACGCCTCACCGAAGGTGCACGCTGCGGCGATCGTTGCGGCCTTGATCCCGAACATCGCGTCCTGGGCTACCAGCCTGATGGACAACGTCCTGGCCGCCGCCGGGACCAGCGCGACCGAGGTCGGAACGGACAACATCCTCGCCGCCGGGGTGGTCTATGACGGGTTGAAAACCCTTGGCGAGGGCGCGATCCTGGCCGGTCTGGTGTTCGGCGCGATCGTCGCCTTCATCATCGATCGCAAGTTCCTGCAGGCCGGTATCTTCGCCGGGTTCGGCGCGCTGCTGTCCTGGATCGGGTTGATCCACGGCGAGAAGGTGGAATGGGCGGCCAACCCGCAGGTCGCGCTCGGCTACCTGTTCATGGCTGTGACCCTGTTCGCCTTCATGATCCTCAAGCTGGAACCGCTGAACGAGGACCGCGAAGCCGTCCTCGACTGAGCCGCCCAAACCGCTGCGATCATGCACGGTTGCCCGCGAGAGCGAGTAACCGTGCATGATCGCGGGGGGTTTGGGGGTTACTTCACCTCGCGGCGGATCAGGCGGAGGGTTCCGAGGACCAGTGGGAGGACGATCCAGACCAGGGTAGACGTCGCGAGCTTGCCCCAGTCCTCGCCGTGCACCTCACCGCGGGCCAGCGGTTCCATCGTGACGTTGAGGTCGAGCCAGCCGGCGGCCTCCCGGATCGCACTGATCACGGAGGTCAGGATCTGCCAGACGGTGGGCAGCATGAAGTAGAGCACGATCGCCAGCGGGGTGTTCATCAGCAGCATCCCGAACGCCACGCCCATCACCACGCCGAGCACCTGCAGCAGCAGGGCTTGGCCGAGGTTGGCGGCCGGCAAGCTCCAGTTGCTGTCGCTGTCGCGCAGCATGATCCCGAGCGCGTTGCCCAGCGCCGAGAGCAGCAGGCTGGTGATCAACGACAGGGTGGCGAAGAGGGCGGCTGCGGCGAACTTCGCGATCACGATCCGATGCCGCTCCGGAACCAGGGTGAACGTCGTCAGGGCGGTGCGTTGAGACCACTCACTGGTGACGGTGAGAATTCCGAGCACCGGCAACAGGATGCCGACCGGGTACAGCGTCGTCGTGAAGAAGCCGCTCAGGGTCCGGGCCTCGGCGTCCCCCCAGATCAGCTGGATGGTCACCGCCACCAGCGAGATCAGGCCAATGCTGACCAGGAGCCAGAACCCGGCCCGGGTGTCGATCATCTTGCGCATCTCGACCACGGTGAGCCGGGTCAGGCTCGGGCGAGCCGGCGGTTTCGCGGAACTGTCGGGAGACGCCCAGTCGGGGCGGGACAGCGTTTCGGCGCTCATGCGGATACCTTCTTGTCGGCCTCGGCGGCGCTGGCTGGAGTCAGGTTGGTGGCACTGGCTGGAGCCGCGGCGCCGGTTCGGGTCAGCGAAAGGAACAGCTCCTCCAGACCGCCACCGTCGGCGGCGCGCAGTTCGGTCAGGACAGCGCCCGCTGCGGCGGCTGCCTTGCCGACCTCGACGGGCTCGACGTCCACTAGCAACCCGCCGTCCGTTCTCGGGGTATACGAGATCTCGGCCCGGTCCAGCGCATTGCGCAGAACGGTGAGGTCGAGACCGCGGACCAGGGTTCCGGAACCGGCCAGCAGTTCGACCTTGCTGCCGTCCGCCGCGATCCGGCCATTGCCGATCATTACCAGGTGATCGGCAATTGCCTCGATCTCGCGTAGCAGGTGGGAGGAGAGCAGAACCGTGCCACCACGATCGGCGAAATCCCTGAGCAGGCCGCGCATCCAGAAGATGCCCTCCGGGTCCAGACCGTTCGCCGGCTCGTCCAGCACCAGCACCGACGGGTTGCCGAGCAGGGCATGGGCCAGGCCGAGCCGCTGGCGCATGCCGAGCGAATAGTTACCGACTCGCTTCTTGGCCGCCGCGGGGGACAGATCCACCAGTTCCAGCATCTGCGTCACTCTCGACCGTGGAACGTCGAGAACCAGCGCGGCCAGGTTCAGCACCTCCCGGCCCGTGCGACCGGCGTGCTGAGCCGAGGCGTCGAGCAGAACTCCGACCTGCCGGCCCGGGTTGACCAGCTTCCGATATGGAACCCCGTTGATCGACGAGGTCCCCTCGTTCGGTGGGGTGAGCCCGCAGAGGATCCGCATCGTGGTCGATTTTCCGGCACCGTTCGGCCCGAGGAATCCGGTCACCGTGCCGGGCTCGCACGTGAAGCTCACGTCTTTGACCGCTACCTGGGTGCCGTATCGCTTCGTCACCTGCTCCACTTTGATCATGTTTGCCAGTCTGCACCGTTGCGGCCAGGACCGCTTCGGGCAATAGGTGATCGCTGGATAGACCAAAGTTGTAGGCCGAAGAACTCCGGTCGGTGGTGCGGTCGCCGATCGCCCGCCTACCTTGGGGCTATGAGCGGTGTGCTGGTACCCCGGACGGCTCAGGACCGTCCGCGGTCGCAGCCGGATCACCCGGGACTGCTGCCGGCCGCGCTGCTCGGCGAGCCGACCGATCCGCGGGGCCGGGTACCGCGCCGCTCGGGGCGAGACTGGTTCATCGACGTCGTCTGTTTCCTCCTGGCCGTGGGGCTCGGCGCGGTTCTCTTCGCCACCAATCCAGACCGGACTGAGATCTCGACGACGGTGCTCTGGCTCGATGGCATCGCGGGATCGCTGTGCTGCGTGGCCCTCTGGTGGCGTCGGCGCTGGCCAGTCGAGATCGCCGTAGCCACCGCGCTGGTCTCGACGTTCTCCGTGCTCGGCGGGATCCCCGCCCTCATCGCGCTGTTCACCGTGGCAGTGCATCGGCGGGTTCGGCCGGTCGCCGCGCTGGCGGTGCTGAACATTGCCGCCGGCGCCACCTTCATGCGGCTGCGACCCGAGCCCGAAACCCCGCCGTTTGTGATTGCCGTGCTGATTCTCCTGATGGTTACCGGGACGGTCGCTTGGGGGATGTTCGTCCGAGCGCGACGGCAGTTGGTGATGTCGTTGCGCGAGAGGGCCGAACGAGCCGAGGCCGAACAGCAGCTGCGGGTCAGCCAGGCCCGCCAACTGGAGCGCACCCGGATTGCCCGGGAGATGCACGACGTCCTCGCGCATCGGATCTCGCTGGTCAGCATGCACGCCGGTGCGCTGGAATTCCGAGCGGAGGCCGTCGGTGGCGAGGTCGCGCGATCCGCGGCGGTGATCCGCAGCAGTGCGCACCAGGCGCTGGAGGACCTTCGGGAGGTGATCGGCGTCCTGCGGGACGGCGACGATGATGACGCTCCACAACGGCCACAACCCACGCTTGACGACGTCCCGTGTTTGATCGAGGAGTCCAGGCAGGCCGGGATGCATGTCACGCTGCGGTTCGAGATTCCCGACACCGATCATGGGTTGCCGCTGAGCGTCGGCCGGACCGCCTACCGGATCGTCCAGGAAGGACTGACGAACGCCCGAAAGCACGCCCCTGGCACGGCCGTGTCGGTCGACCTGGAAGGCAGCCCGGGCCCTGGCCTGACGGTGCAGATCCGCAGTCGCCGGCCGATCGAGGACCGGGCCAGGACCGGGATCCCCGGCGCCGGTCAGGGGCTGGTCGGCTTGACCGAGCGGACCGTGCTCGTCGGCGGGCGTCTGGAACACGGCCGGCTGCCGAATGGCGACTTCCGGCTCGGAGCCTGGTTACCGTGGCCGGTATGACTGCAGAACCGCAATCGGCCGCGAATCAACCGATCCGGGTGTTGATTGTGGACGACGACGCCCTGGTCCGGGCGGCGCTGACGATGATGCTGGCCGGCAGCGACCAGGTGTCGCTGGTGGCCGAGGCGGCGGACGGCAACCAGGTGGCCGCCGCCGTCCGGGACCACCGGCCGGACGTGGTGCTGATGGACATCCGGATGCCACGGATGGACGGCCTGACCGCTACCGAACTGCTCTGCCGGGAGCCCTCACCGCCGCAGATCATCATCCTGACCACATTCGATGCCGACGAATACGTGCTGCGGGCGGTGCGTGCCGGCGCCAGCGGGTTCCTGCTCAAGGACACCCCGCCGGCCGATCTGATCCGAGCGATTCAGCTGGTCGCGGCGGGTGATGCGATGCTCTCACCGGCCGTCACCCGGAAGGTGCTGGCGCACGTCACCGATCCGGCCGGATTTGCCGGCGCGACCCGACGCAACCGGGCCAAGGACCTGCTCGCCGAACTCACCGAGCGCGAACGCGACGTTGCGGTGGCGGTCGGCCAGGGCAAGTCCAATGCCGAGATCAGCGCCGACCTGTACATGAGCGTGGCCACGGTGAAGGCGTACGTTTCCCGGCTGCTGACCAAACTGGAGCTGAACAACCGCGTCCAGGTGGCCTTACTCGTGCACGATTCCGATCTGTCCTGAGCCAGCCGCTCCTACTCCAGGTCGGTGAACCGAGCTGCCGTGTTCTTAGCGGAAAGGCGCTGCCCGGCAGTCTCTTCGGCGAAGGCGTTGACGACGTTTTGGGTGATCCGGACGACGATTCGCCGGGTGCTCTTGGTCAGCCTGACCGGCGCACCAGCCTGATTCGTGCAGCTGTTCGTCAGGGCGCAGGCCCAGCGACCGGTACCGGCAGTGAAAACCCCCGCTCCGGAGGGGCGAACCAGGTAGACCCCGCTCTGGGCCACCTCCGGGCCAGCCTTTCCGCACCTGACCCGCGCGAAAGACAGCACCTGCATTGGTTTTACGCTGGCGGCGGCCGAGGTGGCGGCCCGGTCGACCCGGCCTGCGACGAGTCCCGGCAGGACGTCGTTGGTCTTGACGCCGGTGCCCTGGTATCCCCACCAACCGTCGTTGACCACCACCCAGCCGGCATTATTGACTCCGACCGGGCCGGTGCCTTCGGTAGTGGCTGGGTCACCGTTAGAGGTTGGGTCACCGGTAGAGGTTGGGTCGTCGGCAGTGGTTGGGTCGTCGGCAGTGGCTGGGCTTTCGGCAGTGGTTGTGACCGAGCAACTGGGCCGCACGCCGGTGAGCCGGACCGAGGCCGAGAGCTTGTCCGGGCTGATCTGCAGCGCACGGTCGGCGTCGACCAGGCGAATCTTCCGGGCCCCGGTCCCCGCACCGAAGAAGGCCAGATTGGTGCCGGAATCCCCGGCGGCCCGGATCGCGGTGCGCAGGGACGCCGGCCAATATTGGCTGTCCCCGCCGGTCAGTACCGCCGCCGCACCCGCGAGCAGGCTCGGGTCGGCGGCCACGTCGTAGTCCGTGAGGTATCCGATGCGCTTGCCGGTTCGTTCGGCCACCTGCAGGAGCCCGGCGTCATGCTGCAGGAAACCTGCCGATCCGTACCCCAGTGGGTACGGTCGGTTGAAGGAAACAGTCTGGCTGGACGGTGTTTGGCTGGCCTCCGCCGGTTGGCTCTGCGCCACCCAGGTCATCGGCGAGGTGAGGACGACGATCCGGCCGCGGTTGTCTGCACTTCTGACGGTCAGCGGCAGGTACCGACTGGCCTCGCCCTGATCCAGGCGCAACAGGTAATGCCCCTCGGGCCAACCGGTGGTGTCGACCGAGCCGCGAGGCCGCCAGTCACCGGGATCGGCCGTCTCTGGCTCGGCTTGGAGTTCGCCCTCCCAGACCTGACGGGCGCCGACCCCGCCGTACCAACCGACGCGCAGCGCGCGGATCCGAACCGACCCGTTACCGCTGACCGAGAGCGGCACCGGCTGGCCCGGCAGCACCGAGACCGCACCCGCATAACCGGCCAGGCCAGGCGTGGTGCCCTGGGCCTTGGTGATCTGCCAGTCGACAGTACCGAATCGGGCGTTCTCCGCCACCACATCGAAGGCCGCTCCGGTGCCGGCCGAGGTGACGTCGTCCGGGCTGAGAGCTCCGGTCACACCGGAAACGGCAGCGGTGGCGGTTGCCGTGGCGGTGGCTGTTGCTGTGGCCTTTGTTGTGGTCTGGGGACGGGCGGTGATCAGCGCGCCGGGCTGCTGGCTGCCCGGTTCGCCGGATTCGCCGCCCACGGCCGCCATTGCCGCACCCATCCCGACCAGGATGACGACCGAGAGCAGGCGCAGCGAAGGCACGGTGGAGATTGTGTCTGGTTCCTCGAAGCAGTGGTAATCCGGGGCCCCACTGGTGGCTCAGCGTAGATCGGTCGCCACGAAACAGAGTCGCCACCCGGGAAATACTGCTCCAAGGCTTGCCAAACCTACGGGTACGTAGGTTACGGTAACGTAGGCAACGGTGTCTGGCTGATTTGTTTGCTCGGGCACACCGACGATCGATGGGAAAGGGGCGCCTGAATGACTGCATCTACCAGCACCGCCACCGGCTCGCAGCCCGACCCTGCCGAGGGCGGCGCCAGCGCTGCGACGGCCACCGGTGCGACGGCCATGGGGCGGACCGGCAAGAAGCCGCGCCGCCAGGTGCAGCCGCTGACTTACGGGCGCAAGGGCAACATCGAGATCGCCTTCCTCTGGTTCTTCGTGCTCGGGCCGTTCGTCGCCCTGGCCGTCACCGTCCCGCTGGCCTGGAAGTACGACCTGCTCTCCTGGGTCGACATCGGGCTGTTCATCCCGTTCTACCTGTTCACCGCGATCGGCATCACGGTTGGCTTCCACCGCTACCTGACCCACGGCGCATTCAAGGCCAAGCGCTGGCTGCGGATCACCCTCACCCTGGCCGGCACGATGGCGATCCAAGGTGGACCGATCCGCTGGGTCGCCGACCACCGTCGCCATCATCAGTTCGCCGAGGAAGCGGACGACCCGCACTCCCCGTGGCGCTTCGGCGAGAGCGTGTCCGGGCTGACCAAGGGCCTGATCTGGGCCCACACCGGCTGGTTGTTCACCCGAGAGAACACCAACTCCCGGCGGTTCGCCCCCGACCTGGTGGCCGACAAGGACGTGCGCTTCTTCCAGAAGAACTTCCCGCTAGTGATGCTCTTCAGCCTGGGCCTGCCGACCCTGCTCGGCGGCCTGATCACGATGTCCTGGAAGGGCGCGCTGACCGCCTACATCTGGGCCGGCCTGGTCCGGGTGGGCTCCGTCCACCACGTCACCTGGGCGGTGAACTCGGTCTGCCACGTGATGGGCGAGCGGCCGTTCAAGACCGGCGACAAGGCCACGAACGTCTGGTGGCTGGCCATCCTGAGCATGGGCGAGTCCTGGCACAACCTGCACCACGCGGACCCGACCTGCGCCCGGCACGGCGTCGACAAGGGCCAGATCGATATCTCCGCCCGGGTGATCTGGTTCTTCGAGAAGATGGGCTGGGCCTGGAACGTCCGCTGGCCGAAGGCGGACCGCTTGGACGCCAAGCGGATCGATCAGCCCGAGACCGTCGGCGTCTGAGCCGCCGGGCGTCGTCCCTTCGCAGCAGAATCCCCCACACCGTCCTCGGTGTGGGGGATTCTTTGCTGCACCTCAGCCCGGCTTCAGACCGTCGTGCCGTCGGCGGCGATGCGAGCGAATCCGGTGAACGGGGCCAGCGCGGCAGGCAGCACGATCGAGCCGTCGGCCTGCTGACCCTGTTCCAGGATCGCGGCCATGGTCCGGCCGATCGGCAGGCCGGAGCCGTTCAGGGTGGCGACGAACTCGCGTTTGCCGTCCGGCGTCCGGGTCCGGATGTTTGCTCGCCTGGCCTGGAAGGTCCCGCAGTCCGAGCAGGAGGAGATCTCCCGGTACTGGTCCTGGCCGGGTAGCCACACCTCGATGTCGTACGTCATCTGCGCGCCGAACCCGGTGTCGCCGGCGGCCAGCAGGATCACCCGGTGCGCCAGGCCCAGTGCCTGCAGCGTCGCCTCGGCGTGCCCGACCAGCGTCTCCAGTTCGGCCTGGGAGTCCTCGGCCCGGCAGAACCGGACCAGTTCCACCTTGGCGAACTGGTGCAGCCGGATCAGTCCCCGGGTGTCCCGGCCATACGAACCAGCCTCGGAGCGATAACACGGCGTCCATGAGGTGTAGGCCAGCGGCAGCTCACCGGGCTCGATGATCTCCTCGGCCCGCAGGTTGGTCAGCGGCACCTCGGCGGTCGGGCTCCGGTACAGGTCCCGGTCTCCGGCGGTGGTGTGGAACAGATCTTCTTCGAACTTCGGCAGTTGCCCGGTACCCAGCAGGGCCCCGGGGGTGACCAGGTGCGGCAGCGAGAACTCGGTGTACCCATGCTTTCGGGTATGCAGGTCGAGGAAGAACGACGCCAGGCCGCGCTCCAGCGCCGCGCCGGCGCCGCGGGCCACGCTGAATCGCGGACCGGCGAGCTTGGTGGCCCGGACGAAATCCAGGATCCCGGTCCGCTCGCCCAGTTCGACGTGGTCGAGCGGGGTGAAGTCGAACGTCGGCGGCGTACCCCACCGGCGGACCTCGACGGCCTCAGCCTCGGAGAACCCGTCCGGCAAGGTGTCCAGCGGCAGATTCGGGATGCCCAGCAGCAGGTCGCGCAGTTCGGTCGCGGCCTGCTCGTGGTCCACCTCGACGGCGCGGATCTGCTCCTTCAACTCGCGAGCGCGCTCTTTCAGCGCGGCCACGTCACCCCCGGACCGGGCCGCCAGGCCGACCTCCTGCGCCACCCGCTTCGACTCCGACCGCAGGTCGTCGGCCAGCTTGATGCTGGCGTTGCGCCGGGAGAGCAACGCCTCCATGGCAGCCGAGTCGAGCTGATAACCGCGGCGGGCGAGCCGACGGACAGCCTCGTTGCCCGGATCGAGCAGGGCACGAGCGTCGTGCATGGCGGAACCTTCCAGCGCAGGTGGGTAATGGGACAACGAGCAGGACGGTAGCAAGATTGCTCACTGTATCGATGCGTGCGAGTCCGGATCTTCGATCAGCCCTCACGCGGCGAAGAGCAATATCAGACCGGTGCAGGTCAGGGCGACCATCAGGATGAGCAACGGCAACTGCCCGAGCACGGCGGCCTGCCGCGGAAACAACCGGACGGCGCGATCGTGCGCCAGCACCACCCCGACCACATGCCCGATCACCACAGCGAGCACCTGGACGGAGGCCACCAGCGTGGGGTTGATCGGCGCCGCGTTCGGGGTCAGATCGTCGAGCCCGAACCAGTCGGCGCCATTGCTCAGCGGGTCACCAAGCTTGGCCAGGCCGCGCTGCCCCTCGTAGACGAAAAGCGTGTAGTAGTGCGCCACCACGTAACCGAGCGCGACCGGAACCACCGAGTGCACGAAGGCAACCGGCATCCCGCGACCGGTACCGGACCCGTCCCGATCGGCCAGCCGTCCCGCCGCCGTCGTGCAGGCCAGGTAGAGCCCGGTCAGCAGCAGGATGACGCCGAGCAGGGCACCGGTCTCCAGCAGCCGCCGCGGCGCACTCGCGCTCTGGAGGAAGGTCTGCCAGCGCGGCGAACCCGAGAAACCGTCGTAGGCGGTGGAGCCGAGCATCACCATCACGGTGGCGATCAACCCGGGTGCCGGTTCCAGCGCGTCCAGACCGGCCCACGGCGAGCGCAGCACCCGGGTGCCGTCGTCCCGCCGCCCGAGTACGGAGAACCGGCCGAACAGCCCGGACCAGGTCTCGAACGCGTCGGCCCGGTCGAACCAGGCCGAGCCGAAGAGGAAGCCGGCGAACAGGTGGATGACGACGTACAGCCCGATCATCACTCGGAACGTCGTCAGCGTCGCGTTGTCCGGGTAGATCAGCTCCACCCAGGTGAAGGCGAGCAAACCGAGCGCGGCCGGCCAATAACCGATCCCGGCCGGTAACGGGCGCAGCCCTTCCGCCGGGTCGAGCCGGGCGAGCCGGTTGATCCCGGAGTGGATCGCGCGTAGCGGGTTGAGCTGCCGCCAGACCGGGCCGAACAGCACCGACACCGCAACCAGCCCGACCCAGAGGTAGACGTAGACCAGCCAGGGCAGCGGGTTGTTGGCGTCGTCCTGACCAATGACCAGCACCAGCGCCAGGTAACCGGTGATCAGCAGGGTGAGGATCCGCTTCACCCACCTGACGGCGGCTCCGTCCAGGGCCCGGCTGACGGCCGCGGGCAGCGCTCGACCGGCATCCTGTCTGCTGCCGCCGTCCAATCGGGGCGTCGTCCACAACAGACCGAGCGCCACGAACGAGATCACCACGGCGAAGGCCGCTCCCGCCACCGCCCAACCGAACGGCAGCGGCAGATCTTCCCGGCCGCCGACCCCGTGCGCAAGCAGCGTGTTCATCACTGTCGACATTGAACAGGACGCCGCGGGCCGGACGTGACCGCACCCCCGGGCCGCCTCGGACAGGCCGTCGCCGGCCGCCGGCGATTGCGGCCCACCTGGCAGTTGCGGTCGGACCGGCGATTGCGGTCAGACCGCGATTGCGATCAGGCGGGCCATTGCGGCCAGACTAAGGACGTGGCAATCGACCCTTGTGCTCCGTACACCGTGACCGCGCCGGACGGCGCCCAGCTGACCGCCTGTGCCCACGGCGGCCATGTGCTGGGGTGGACCCCGGCGGGTGGGCAGCCTCGGCTCTGGCTGAGTCCGATCATCGGATGCGGCCCCAGCCTGGCCATCCGCGGGGGGATTCCGGTGATCTTTCCGCAGTTCGCCGGCCGCGGTCCGCTGCCCAAGCACGGACTGGCCCGCAACCGCGACTGGCAGGTGCAGGAGAGCAGTCGGACATCTGACAGCCGGCCAACGGAAGGCGGGACGTCCGGAGACAGCGCGCTCTGGCGGGCAACCCTCACCGATGATGCCGCGACCCGGCAGATCTGGCCGCACCGCTTCGAGCTCTCGCTGACCGCTCGCGCCGAAGGCGACCGATTGGACACCACGCTCACCGTCCGGAACACCGATGACGTCGAGTGGGAGTTCACCGCCGCGCTACACACCTACCTGGCGGTCGGCGATCCGGGCGCGCTGATCCACGGGCTGGGCGGCCGGACCGCCGAGGACAACGCTGCCGCCGGGCGACCGACGACGCTGGGGACCGCTGGGGCAGCCCTGCCGGCGACGGTCCCCCGGGACGTCGCCGTCCTCGGGGTGAGCGAGCCGCTGACCCTCGACGACCCGGCCCTGGGCCCGCTCGTGCTCACCACGGAAGGCTTCCACGACAGGGTGGTGTGGAACCCAGGACCGGGGCACGGACTGGCGGACGTACCGGACGGCGACGAACGGAATTTCGTCTGTATCGAGTCGGCCGAATTGACCGCGGTACTGATTCAACCCGCAAGCACCTGGACAGGGCGCCAGACCTTGCTGGCGAGAACTATGTGAACCTCGATCAACATTCGCCAAGCGTGTTGGCAATCCCTCGCTGACCTGCGATTATGCCGGGCGTTGACTACACAGAGTGATGGGACTTTGCGGGTACGCCTTTGGTGTGACAGGCTCTCTCACGCACCGGCGCCGAGAGCGCCGGTGCACCAACTTTGCCGGAAACCTAAGCTGCAGAGCCGAGATACTCCTCCCACGACGGCTCCCGAACGTCTGCGCCGCGGACCACCCAGGCGGGCCCACGCGGAGCTCTCGGGCGGACCGCCAAAGCCCACCCCATTTCCTCCGGCGTCCGATTGCCTTTGACGTTGTTACACCGCACGCAGCAGGCGACCAGGTTCTCCCAACTGTCCCCGCCACCACGGCTGCGCGGCAGCACATGGTCGATGGTGCTGGCGTGGCCTGCGCAGTAGGCACAGCGGTGCTCATCGCGGCGCAGCACGGCTCGGCGGCTGACCGGGACGACTCGCCCGTGCGGGATTCGGACGTAGCGCACCAACAGGATCACCGACGGCCTTGGCAGTACCAGGGATTCGCTGATCACCGGCTTCGGCCCGTCAGCCACCACGACCGCCTTGCCTGCGAGGACGAGCACCAGCGCGCGGCGAAAGGAGACGACGGCCAGCGGTTCGTAGCCGGCATTGAGAACCAGGGTCCGCATCTCAGCCCTCCTGGGGGTGTCCTGTACGGGACGTCATTTCCGGCAGGACGGCGAAAGGCGCCGTCCCGGTCGGAACGACGCCCTTCAACCCACGCAGGCTTGCGCGGGGTATCTCTACCTCCGAACAGGCGAGCGCAGCGAGGACGCTGCGGATGGCATTCGACATCGCGACCTCCTCGACGGGTGCATCTGCGCTCACTTCGAAGAATAAGCGCCTTCAGCACTGCAGATCACTCCCTTTCTGTCAGGGATCTGCGTTCGATAGGTCACGAAAATGCAAAGACTGTGCAAAGAACGAAAGCCCCGCCGGGCGCGGCGGGGCTTTCGTCAGTCTTTCAACGGGTCAGAGCACTCGGCCGAAGACCACGTTGCTCGTCCAGATCTCGCGCTTGCTGAACGACTTGCCCTGCCGACCGGCGTCGTAGAACCGGTTGCCACCGGCGTACGCACCCACGTGATAGGCCGCTCCACCAGACACCATGAACACCAGGTCACCCGGTCGCGCCTCGGATCGAGAGATCCGCTTGCTGGCCAGCATCTGCTGGTTGGCGGTGCGCGGCAGGCGAACGCCGATTTGGTTGTAGATGTACTGCATCGCCGCTGAGCAGTCCCACCCCCTCGGCGAGGTGCCGCCGTATCGGTAGGTAACGCCGATGTAGCGGGAGGCGACGGCAAGCACCGAGGAACCCTTGGCGCTACCGAAGCTGGCGTAGGAGGATGCCTGGCCATCGCGGCTAGGGCTGGTGTGCGCTCTGATCACTTTGGGTACCGCCCGGAAGGCGTTGTTCTCGAATGAAACCTTCGCGGCCGCCGAGGCCGTCAACGGAGCTGCGCTGCTCTGCATCGTGGCCTGGGCGGCGATCCTGCTGCTGGATAAGGCGAGCGCGGGCTGGACCGCGATCGGAGCCGTAACTGGTGCGGCTTGCGGGCTGGCGGAGTTACGGCCGACGGCCGAAGCCGGCATTCCGATAGTGGCCACCAGGCCAGAGGACATTGCAAGGACGACTCCACCGCGACCGATAGTTCCAACATGATCGGTCACGGCGCCGGCTAATGACGAGAGCGGGGAGTTCGATCGAACAGGCGCGCGATGGCGCGCCGAAGCTCGAGTTGTCACGGTCAACCTCTCCGACGCCTACGAGGTCAGCTGTCGGGTTCGGGTGGGAGAAGCACCCGGCCGCTGGACCGCTCAGAAATCAGCGATCGTTCCCGGCTTCACCCCAAGGAGCGTCTCGCGACGCCCCGAATGTGGGTCCCCCGCCTCTGCCATGCGGTGTCGAGCGACCCTGGGAGGTGGCAGAGCTCGGCGTCCACCCTGGGGCTCCTCGGAGGGGGAGGAGCGTTCGCGAAGCTACAGGAATTGCGGGCCAGATGTCGCGTCTGGGTGACAACTTTGCTTTAAATCTTACTTAACGTGACGGTCCCCTACCCCGCCTGGACGAAGACGTGCCGGGCCACGTCGGCCAGCAGCGCGACGCTACCTGGCTCATTGCCGGCCGGATGGTGCAGGCTCAGCGGTTGATTGAGGACGTTGACCAGGTACCCGGTCGGCGTGCGCTCGGCGGACACTCGGGATCCGGGCACCATCCCGGCACCCTGCAGCCGGCGCATCAGATCGACGTCACTCTGCAGTCGCTCCCCCAGCCGCCGGATGAGCATGCCTGCGTCGGCGGCCGGCGTGGCCCCTTCTGAGGGCCCGACCAGTTTGGCGTCGGCCTTGAGCGCAGCACTCAGGGCGACCGCGTCCGGCAGGCTGAGGACGCCTTCGCGGAACGCACCGGGCTCGGACAGGGAGCCGCCCAACTCCTCCAGACCGGGGATCGGGTTGCCGTAGGGACTCTCCACGGGGCCCTTGAGCATCGCCAGGAGTTTCTCCTCGACGTGGTCGCTCATCACGTGCTCCCACCGGCAGGCCTCGTCATGGACCAGCTCCCACTCCAGACCGATGACATCCAGCAGCAGTCGCTCAGCCAATCGATGCTTACGCATCACTCGGGTGGCCTTGGACCTGCCGCCCGGAGTCAGCTCGAGGTGCCGGTCGCCCGAGACGTGGAGCAGACCGTCGCGCTCCATCCGGGCCACGGTCTGGGAGACGGTCGGCCCGGAGTGGCCGAGCCGCTCGGCGATTCGGGCTCGAAGGGGCACGACGCCCTCCTCCTCGAGCTCGAAGATCGTCCTCAGGTACATCTCGGTGGTATCGATGAGATCGCTCACTGGCCCATTGTCCGCCCCAACGGGGGTTCGGGACACCTTCGGCGCGGGCCAGTGTGTCAAGGACAGCCGGGAAATCGCCTTTGACCCGACAAACCCCACCAAGAGGGACAGATTTCTTTGCCGAAGGCCAGCCATTTGCCAAAAGGCCAGTCCATTTGCCGAAAGGCCAGCAAACAGGCAACAGCCCGCAGGGTGCCAGTGAAGGCGATGCCGTGCCGGACGATGCACGGCCCCTGCGGGCTGCGGTGACTGCCTGGAACTCGCCGGCCGGTGTCGGCCGTCGATCGCTCCCGAATCGGTTACCGATCAGGAGCAGTCCGTCCTGATACAGCGGCTAGCGGGCAGCCACCTCACGCGTCCAATTGATACTCACGCTTTGGACCACCTCCTTCCTCGTGTGCTTGAACCGTACGTCCACCAAAGACAGTCGTGCAACCGCTTTTCGTGGAGAGCGGAAGCAGGGATTATTTGTAGCGCACCGCGGTGTTTGCGGTGCCGAACTTCGCGCCGGCCGTGAACACCGTGGTCGGAGGTGACGCCGCGAAAGGTAGCCAGGTTGATGAACTGCAGACCGCCGGCCTGCTGGATGTCACCGGCGAAGAAGGCTGCCGGATCAAGGGTGCCACCGACGATCGGCTGGGTGATTGTCACGCTCAAGTTCTTCAGATCGACATCCAAGCCCGGTCCCGATCCAATGTCCATACCCGCTAGTAACATGACACGGAACTCGTCGGTAGCCGGACGGTGGGCTACCACACTGTGACCCGTAGCGATAAATTCATCACTTAGCGTCATTAGCCACCAAAATACTGCTCGAGCGTGCATCATCGGCACCATGACCGGCGGCACCGACGAGATTTGGCAGACGATCGAGCGCGCCGACTCGATGCCGTACGGTCGGGCCCGGATCGCCCTCCTGGAGGGGCTTCTCGACCGGATCGAGGAAGCCGGCTGGGATCCGGAGGTGGCAGCCGAACTCGACACCGCCGTCCGGGTCTCGCTGATCCCGGCGTGTCTGTACGGCGGAGATCACCAGCGAGTCTCCGGTCAGCTCGGCCGGCTCCTGGAACAACACGATCGAGCGCCCGCCTGGTTCGGGCGCTGGGAACGGCACGGCGTGCTGTTCTGCTTCAACTGGGCGACGGTCGGCCTGCTGCAGCACCCCGACGTCCCGCTGGCCGAGCTGGAACGACTGCTGGCCATGATGACCGAGCGCTATACCGGCGCGGGCGAGTCGATGGCGCCGGTTCTGCGCGCCCGATTCCTGTTCGACCTGCACGTCCACGGCGCGAAGGCAGCCACCGAGGCCTTCGACGCCTGGCTCGCTGCTGGCCGCAGTGAGCTGTCCGACTGCGAAGAATGCGAGCGCGCCGAGCAGGTCCGCCAGTTCGCCGCGCTCGGCCGTCACCAGGAGGCCGTTGATCTGGCCCTGCCAGTGCTGGACGGCGGGCCGATGGCAGGCTGCGCCACCCAGCCGATCACGATGATCGGCGCGGCGCTTGGTTCGCTGCTGACGACCGGGCGGGCCGAGCGGGCAGCAAGCGAACACATTCGCGCCGTCCGGCTGATCCGGCTGCTGCCGACCGGCACCGCACCCGGGCACCTCGGGCGGGCCGAGCACCTGCTGGTCTGTGCCCGTAGCGGCCAACTGCAGCGCGGGCTCGATCTCCTCGAGGAGTGGCTGCCCTGGTATGCCACGGTCGGACCGCCGACCAGTCGGCTGGAGACGGCCGCCGCAGCCGGCCGGATGCTGCGCGGGCTGGCCGAGAGTGGTCACGGCCAGGTGGCACTCACCTCGGACGGTACCGGCGCGGACCCGACGACAGGCGATGAGCTGGGCGCCCGGTTAGCCCACGAGGCTCGAGATCTTGGCTCCCGCTTCGATGCCCGCAACGGCACCAGCACCATCGGTGACCTGGTGGAACAGGTACTGGACGCGGCGGCGCTACCGGATCTGCCGCTTGCCGCGCTCACTCGGTCGCCGCGCAATGCCCGGGTCCGCCCGGCGCCGGCCCGCCGGCCAACGGCCCGACGCGGACGGCGAGCCGCTGGCCGCCAAGCCGAATCCGCGCTCCCGTCCGACGGCCCAACCTCGCTGGCCACCGCCTTCACCGAGGCGCTGCGGGCCGACGCGCAGGACCGCTGCGACGCACTCCTGAAGATGTGGCGAGAACTGCGCACTCGCCCGGGGGTGACCGGCGCGAGGGACACCCCCACCGGAGCCGGGCGCCCGATCTGGACCGGTGGCCCGACCATGGCCGGTGGACCAACCGTGGCGGACGAGGAACGGTCGGCGGCCCGGCTCGATGGTTGGCTGGCCCTGGCTGACCTGTCCGGGCCCGGGCTCGACGTCCCGGCCGCGCAGGCGGCGCTGGCGGCATCGGCGCTGGCCACCGAGCGGCTGCGGACCAGCGGCCTGCCGGTTGAGGCGCTGTTGCACGAGCAGACCGCGCTGCTGGCCGCAGCGTCGGTCGGACGGATGGATCTCGGCGTCGCACTACACCGGGTGGAGCAACTCGCGATCGAGGTCGGCGAGAGCGCGACCGGAGCCGGCGCGACGGCAGGGGACGTCGGGCTGGCCCTCTCCCGGTTGGTTCTGATCCGCGAACTGGCGGCGTTACACGGGCACGACCCCGAGGAGGGACCCGAGGACAACCCCACGGACGACCCCGACGGCAACTCCGGGGAACCGGTGCCGGCGGGCGAGCCGTCGCCGCCGGCGGGCGAGCCGTCACCGCCGGCGGGCGATCCGCTGGATGCCGGCCTCGCCGCGCTCGGTTCGCTGGCCCAGGACCAACTTGATCACCAACAGTTGCGGGCGATCTGCCGGCTCCTTCGGATCCGGGCCCGAGACGAACCGCCGGATCAGGCGATCGAGACCCTCCAGGCCGCTGTCTCGGCGTTGCCGGACGGCGTCCGGCCGTTGGAGCGGGCCCAGGCCGGTGCCGATCTGGCCGGTGTGCTGCAGGACGTCGACCCGGCCGCGGCCTTGGTGGTCTGGGATCGGGCAGTGAGCGATGCGAGTATCGCCTCGGCGGCGGCGGCCGTCGGGAGCATGCTCGCCGCGAGCGCCACCGTGCGAGCTGCCCTGGGTGATCCGAGCAGGGCCGCGGAGGATCTGGCTCGCGCCGTCCCCTTGCTGGACGAGCACACCCAGGGGCCGCTGGCGGCACAGGCCCGGCTGGACCTGTCCCGGGTCCTGCTGGAGTTGGGCCGTGGGTTCGAGGCGGCCGAGGTCGCCGAGGCGGGAATGGCGGACCTGACCGAACTGCTCCGGGTCCAGGGCGTCGGGCCGGACGACCTGGACGGCGGTGACGGCACCGATGGTGGCGTTCGCGGCGGCGCGGGTCCGGGTGGCGGGGTCTGGGCCGAGGCGCATGTGGCCGGCTGTCTCGCGTACGTCGGTGCCGAGGCCAACGACGCCGTCGGCGCCACCGAACGAGCCCGCGAACTGGCCCTGCGCAGTGCGGACTGGCACCGGGTCAACCAAAACCTGGTTGCCCAGGCGGAAGCCTGGGAGCTGGCCGCCCGGCTCGGCGGACCATCGGCTCGAGTGGCCGCGGACTTCGCCCGGGCAGCGGAGCTGGCCGAGGCGGGTGGTGACTGGGTCCGGGCCGCGACCTGCCGGCGGGAACGGATCATTGCGTTGAAGGACGCCGAGGGAATGGACGCGGCCCTGGCTGCGCTCGCCGAGGCCGACGCCGCGCTCGCCGCCCGGGCCGGGAGTCCGGCCGGGCGGCGCGCCCCGGACGCGGAGCAGAAGCTAGCCGGCCGGCAACTTCGCTGGCACCGACTGGCGGTGGCCGAGCAGCGGGCTCGCCTGCTGGCCGTCGGCGGCCGATATCGGGACGCCATGGCCGAGGCGGACGGCCTGGAGCGGCAGTACCACGAACTCGGTGACCCCTGGTCAGCCCGCGATCTCCTGGGCCTGCGCGGGCAACTCCGGGCCGAACTCGGCGATCTGGCCGGCGCCCTGGAAGATCTTCAGCGGGCGGCCGAGGAGGCTGCGGAAGCCGGCGACTCGGCTCAGGCCCAAGGCCTCGGCGAGCGACTGGCCACGGTTCTCGGCGCAGCCGGTCGCGAAGCCGAGGCCGAAGCGGCCTGGCTACGTTTCTCCGAACCGGCACCCGGTCCGGAGAATTCACCCGGTTCGGAGAATTCAGGGCTCTCGGCGCTCGACCCGCCACCGGCCGACGTCGTCCATAGTGGGCAGATCTGACGGAAGATCCCCGGTGGAGGGTAGATCTTGGGTGGGCGGTAGTTCTTGGGTGGGCAGGAAGACCAGACGATCATGCATCCGGGAGGGCCGGCCCTGCCAGAACTCGATCTCGAACGGGCGGACAACGTAACCGCCCCAGTGCGGTGGTACCGGAACGTCGTCCGACCGGCCGCGATCCGGCCAGCGCGCGCTCAGCTCCGCCCAACGCCGTTCCAGTTCCGCCCGGGAGTCGACCGGCCGCGACTGGTGGCTGGCCCAGGCACCGATCCGCGAACCCCAGGGCCGGGTGCCGAAGTACTCAGCTGTTGCGGCGGCGCTGACCTGCTCGACTCGGCCGCGGGCGGACACCTGTCGATGCAGGGAAAGCCAGGCAAGCACGATCGCCGCGACCGGATGCGCGGCAAGCTCCATCCCCTTGCGCGAGCGCCGGTTGGTGAAGAACACGAATCCATCGGCGTCGGCGTGCTTCAGTAACACGGTCCGTGCGGTCGGAATGCCTGCCGAGTCGACGGTGGCGAGCGTCATCGCATTCGGTTCGGTCACCCGGGCGGCCAGGGCGTCGTCGTACCAGCGCCGAAACATCTCCAGCGGAGCCGGTGGCAGGTCGACGACGTCCAACCCGGTGTCAGCGTAGGAGATTCGCTGGGCGCTAAACACTGGATCGAGATGGTCGATTACTTTCAGTGACGGATTGTCTGATTCGGCCTGGCCCGGAGGGATGGACATGTCACCAGTCTGGACCTGGGGTCGCAGCTGGACGACGATCTGCGCTGGAATGACTCCACCAAGTACTGGTGAGTTCGACGAAAGCCAAGGAGTAATCAATGACCGACTTCGTGCCCGGACTCGAAGGCGTCGTGGCCTTCGAGACCCAGATCGCCGAACCCGATCGGGACGGCGGTGCACTGCGCTATCGGGGGGTGGACCTCGTCGATCTGGCGGGCAAGGTCTCGTTCGGGCAGGTCTGGGGCCTGCTGGTGGATAACGCCTTCAACCCGGGCCTGCCGCCTGCGGAACCTTTCCCGCTGCCGGTGCACACCGGAGACGTCCGGGTGGACGTGCAGAGTGCGCTCGCCCAGCTGGCCCCACTGTGGGGCTTCCGCCCGCTGTTGGACATTGATGCCGCCCAGGCCCGCGAGGACCTGGCCCGCGCCTCGGTGATGGCGCTGTCCTTCGTTGCCCAGTCGGCCCGGGGCCAGAACACTCCGATGGTGCCGCAACGTGAGGTCGACCGGGGCAGCACGATCGCCGAGCGATTCATGATCCGCTGGCGTGGTGAACCCGATCCGCGGCACGTCGAGGCCGTCGATGCGTACTGGGTATCGGCCGCCGAACACGGGATGAACGCGTCGACGTTCACCGCCCGGGTGATCGCCTCCACCGGCGCCGACGTCGCGGCCGCGCTCTCGGGTGCGGTGGGGGCGATGAGCGGTCCGCTGCACGGTGGCGCGCCGTCGCGGGTACTGCACATGATCGAGGGCGTCGAGCAGACCGGGGACGCGCTGACCTACGTGAAGAGCGTGCTCGACCGGAGCGAGCGGCTGATGGGCTTCGGTCATCGGGTCTACCGGGCCGAGGACCCCCGGGCCCGGGTCCTGCGGGACACCGCCAAGCGGCTCGGAGCCCCGCGCTACGAGGTGGCCGTGGCGCTCGAGGACGCCGCCCTGGCCGAGTTGCATGCCCGCCGCCCGGACCGGGTGCTGGCCACCAACGTCGAGTTCTGGGCCGCCGTGGTGCTGGACTTCGCCGAGGTTCCGGCCAGCATGTTCACCCCGATGTTCTCCTGTGCCCGGACCGCAGGCTGGTCTGCACACATCGTTGAGCAGAAGGCCACCGGACGACTGATCCGGCCGTCCGCCAGGTACGTCGGCGAGGGCCCACGCGGGGTCGAGAGCGTGGCCGGCTGGGACGCCGAGCGCGCCGCCAGCTGAGCGTGGAGCCGAGGCTCGCGGTGTGAGACTGCGCACCGCGAGCCGGGTACGGATTCATCCGGTTCCTTCGGCTTGCTTCGGCTTGCTTCGGCTTGCTTCGGCGCGGCAATCCGTACCGGATTCTCGACCGCCGAGGAGTACACCGAGGCCCGGAGGACGATCTCCCGGGCGCTGGCGCATCACTCGCACGATCCGTACGTAGCCTGGGGTAAGGGCAATGTCGGCGTCGCGGAGGAAGGCGTCTGCTAGGTCTGAAACACTGATCGCCCACCGTTGCCGAACCGAAGGTGTGTGCCGTGAGTGCCTCGACCGATGCCGCCACGATCACCATCCCGGCGAGTCTGCTGCCGACCGACGGCCGGTTCGGCTCGGGGCCGAGCAAGATCCGGACCGAGCAGGTGGACTACCTGACTTCGATAGCGACCTCTGTGCTTGGCACGTCGCACCGCCAGAAACCGGTCAAGGACCTGGTGCGGCGGGTTCGAGTCGGCCTGGCGGAGCTGTTCGCCCTGCCCGAGGGTTACGAGGTGGTGCTGGGCAACGGTGGGTCGACCGCGTTCTGGGACGTCGCGGCCTTCAGCCTGGTCCGCGAGCGCGCCCAGCACCTCGCGATCGGCGAGTTCTCCGCCAAGTTCGCCCAGGTCACCGACCGGGCGCCGTTCCTCGGGCCGGCCACGATCATCAAGGCCGCCCCCGGGGAGCTGGCGGCGCCGACCGCCGAGGACGGCGTCGATGTCTATGCCTGGCCGCAGAACGAGACCTCCACCGGGGTGATGGCGCCGGTCCAGCGGGTTCCGGGGACCGCGTCGTCCACGGACGGCGGTCCGTTGATCCTGATTGATGCGACGTCCGGTGCGGGCGGGCTGCCGATCGACATCGCCCAGACCGATGCGTATTACTTCGCGCCGCAGAAGTGCTTCGCCTCGGACGGCGGGATCTGGTTGGCGGTGCTCTCCCCTGCCGCCCTGGAGCGGGTCGAGCAGATCACCGCGTCCGGCCGGTGGATCCCGGACATCCTGGACCTGGCCACCGCGATCGACAATTCCCGCAAGGATCAGACGCTCAACACCCCAGCGGTGGCAACGCTGGCGATGCTCGCCGTCCAGGTGGAGTGGATGCTTGCCCAGGGCGGGCTGGCGTGGGGGGTCTCCCGGACCCTCGACTCGTCGTCCCGGCTGTACGACTGGGCGGAACGGACGGCGTACACCACGCCGTTCGTCACCGACCCGGCCGCGCGAAGCCAGGTGGTCGGCACCATCGATTTCGACGACGCGATCGACGCGGCGCTGATCGCCAAGGTGCTGCGCGCCCACGGAGTGGTAGACGTCGAGCCGTACCGCAAGCTCGGCCGCAACCAGCTTCGGGTCGGGATGTACCCCGCCGTGGATCCGACCGACGTGACCGCGTTGACCACCTGCGTCGAGCACATCGTCAGCCAACTCACCTAGCCCCTGGGGCTACGGCTTCGGTCAGCTCCGGCTAAACCGGCAAAACCGGTCTTCATGATCTTGGTTCACCGGCTTAAGCGGAGCTGACTCCCCGTCCGGGACGGTCATCTTGCGCATGCTCACGGTGGATTTGAGCTGAGCCAGCTCAGCTCGGAGCAACCGGGGAGGGTGACGGCCGATCGGGGGAACTGCTGGCGGCGGGGAGGTCGATCGGTTATTGTCTACTAGTCCGATAGGAATAGTACTCAGCGCTCGCGCAAGACAGGAGCTCCGCCGATGAACGTTCTCCGCCAGCATCGTGGCCGGGTGGTTACCGCGCTTACCGTCGTCGCGGCCGCCGCACTCGGACTGAGCGGCTGCGGGTCGAGCGCGAGCGGCTCCACCGGCAGCTCGTCCAAGCAGCTCAACCTCGTCGGCTTCGCCGTGATCAAGTCCGCCTACGACGAACTCGGTACCTCGTTCGCGAAGACCCCGGCCGGCAAGGGTGTCACCTTCAAGGCGTCCTACGGCGCGAGTGGTGCGCAGAGCCGGGCGGTCATCGCGGGCCAGAAGGCAGACCTCGTCGCGCTGTCGCTCAGCCCGGACGTGAAGAACATCGCCGACGACGGCCTGATCGACGCAGGGTGGGATTCGGGTGCGACCAAGGGCATCGTCTCTACCTCGGTGGTCGCAATTGCCGTCCGCGAGGGGAACCCGAAGCAGATCAAGGGCTGGGCGGACCTGGCCAAGCCCGGGGTCGACATCGTCACCGCTGACCCGGGCACGTCGGGTTCGGCGAAGTGGAACCTGCTGGCCGCCTACTCCCAGGCGCTCGGCCCGGACAAGGACGAAGCCGCAGCCAAGAACTACCTCGGCAGCTTCGTGAAGAACGTGGTGAGCTGGAACGACAGCGGCCGGACGGCGACCGACGCGTTCGTCAAGGGCACCGGCGACGTGCTGATCTCCTACGAGAACGAGGCGATCGCGGCTCGGGCGGCCGGCGTCAAGCTCGATTACATCGTCCCGGATTCCACCTTCCTGATCGAAAACCCGGCCGCGGTGACCAAGACCGCTCCCCCGGCGGCAGCTGAGTTCCTCACGTACGTGGCCAGCACTGATGGCCAAAAAATCTTAGGCAGCAAGGGTTTCCGGCCGATAGACCCGAGCGTGACAGTCACCGACGTGCAGGGCGCCAACGACCCGGCCAACCCGTTCCCGAAGGTCACCACGCTGACCACGGTCGCCGACCTCGGCGGCTGGTCTGCCGTCAACGACTCGCTGTTCGACAAGGAAAAGGGCCTCGTCGCCCAGTTGCGGAAGTAACCATGAGCACAACGGAAGCCCCGGAGGCCGGGACCGGGGGCGCTGCGATTCCAGCGCCCCCGCGCCGACGACCGCGCAGCGTCGCCTCCGGCCGACTCACTCCGGTGTCCGGCCTTGGACTGGGCGTCAGCGTGCTCTGGCTGTCGTTGATCGTGCTGATCCCGATCGCCGCGATCGTCGTCACGTCGTTCGAGAACGGCCCGGCGAGCTTCTGGGCGAGCGTGTCCGCGCCCGAGGCGCTCGCCACCCTCCGTCTGACCGTCGGAGCCGCGTTGCTGGTGACGGTGATCAACGCGGTCTTCGGCACGCTGATCGCCTGGGTTCTGGTGCGTGACCAGTTCCCCGGCAAGCGGATCATCGAGGTGATCATCGACATCCCGTTCGCCCTGCCGACGATCGTCGCCGGGTTGGTGCTGATCTCGCTCTACGGCCCGCAGAGCCCGTTCGGCATCGACCTGGTCGGCACCCGCAAGGGGGTGTTCCTGGCGCTGCTCTTCGTCACCCTGCCGTTCGTCGTCCGTTCGGTGCAGCCGGTGCTGATCGACATGGAGCGGGACGTCGAGGAGGCGGCCGCATCGCTGGGCGCCAGCGGTTTCACAACCTTCCGGCGGATCATCCTGCCGACCATCGCCCCCGCGATCCTGGCCGGCGCTGCGCTTTCTTTCGCCAGGGCTCTCGGCGAGTTCGGCTCGGTGATCCTGATCTCCGCCAACCTGATCGGCAAGACCGAGGTCTCCTCGGCCTACATGCTCAAGCTGATCGAGTCCGACGACACGGTGGGCGCCGCCGGGGTGGCGACGCTGCTGCTGGTGGTGGCGGTCGTCGTCCTGGTGATCCTCGATTCCCTGCAACGAGTGGCGGCCCGCCGTGACTGAGACGCTGGTAAAGGCACCCGAAGCGACCCCGCCACCCAAGGTTTCCCGGGCGGCCAAGCGCCACCGCAGGGGCAATCCCGCCGTCCGTTGGACCTTGCGGATCATCGCCGTCGGTTATGTCCTCGGGTTGGTCGCCCTGCCGGTGGTGACGGTCACTCAGCGAACGTTCGCACACGGCCTGCAGTCGGTGCTCGACTCGCTGCAGAACCCGGATCTGCTCGCCGCCGCCAAGCTGGGGTTGTTCGTCGCGGTGACCGCGGTGGTGATCAACACAGTGTTCGGCGTCGGCATCGCGGTGCTGCTGGTCCGCTATCGATTCCCCGGCCGACGGCTGTTGAACGCGCTGATCGACCTGCCGGTGTCGATCTCACCGATCGTGGTCGGGGTCGCGCTGATCCTGGTCTACGGGCAGAACGGCTGGTTCGGTGGCTGGCTGGAGGCCAATGGCATCCAGATCATCTTCGCCACCCCGGCAATCGTGATGGCTACCGTGATCGTCGCGCTGCCCCTGGTGGTCCGTGAGGTGATCCCGACCTTGGAAGAGGCCGGCACCGAGCAGGACCAGGCCGCGCAGTCCCTCGGCGCGAACTCCGTCCAGCGGTTCTTCCGGATCACCCTGCCGACGATCAAATGGGCGCTGGCCTATGGCGTGGTCCTGAGCCTGGCCCGCTCGCTCGGCGAGTTCGGCGCGGTTCGGGTGGTCAGCGGCAGCGTGCCCGGGGTCTCCCAGACTCCGACGCTGTTCGTGAACGACCAGTACCAGGAATTCGGGCCGGTCGCGGAGCAGGCCGCCTTCACCGCGGCCTTCGCCCTGATGCTGATCGCCGTCCTTTTTATCATCGTGATCGCGCTGCTCCGTCCGAAGGACGCCGAAAAATGAGTCCGAAGGACGCCGAACTGAGTCCGAAGGGGATGAATCGATGAGCATCATCGTGTCTGGCATCAACAAGAACTTCGGCGACTTCGTGGCGCTGGACAACGTGAACCTTGAAGTGCCGCGGGGCGGATTGACGGCGCTGCTCGGGCCTAGCGGTGGCGGCAAGTCCACCCTGCTGCGGATCATCGCCGGGCTGGAGTTTCCGGACAGCGGCCAGATCGAGATCGAGGGCAAGCCGGCCACCTGGCTGTCGCCGCAGAAGCGCAGTGTCGGCTTCGTCTTCCAGCACTACGCCGCCTTCAAGCACCTCTCGGTGTACCGGAACGTGGCTTTCGGCCTGGAGATCCGCAAGCGGCCGAAGGCGGAGATCCGCAAGCGGGTGATGGAACTTCTGGAGCTGGTGCACCTGGAGAACTTCGCCGATCGGTTGCCCTCGCAGCTGTCCGGTGGCCAGCGGCAGCGGATGGCTCTGGCCCGGGCGCTGGCCGTGCAGCCGGAGGTGCTGCTACTGGACGAGCCGTTCGGTGCCCTGGATGCGCAGGTCCGCAAGGAGCTTCGGGACTGGCTGCGCAAACTGCACGACGAGGTGAACGTGACGACCATCTTCGTCACACACGATCAGGAGGAAGCCCTCGAGGTCGCCGACGAGATCGTGGTGATCAACAACGGCAAGATCGAGCAGGTCGGGTCGCCGACCGACCTGTATGACCATCCGGCGAACGACTTTGTGATGAGCTTCCTCGGGCCGGTGACCCGGCTGGACGGGCGGCTGATCCGCCCGCACGACATCGAGGTCCTGCGCAAGCCCGCGCCCGGGACCATCCCGGCCAAAATCGTCCGACTCTTGCGGGTGGGTTTCGAGGTGCGCGCCGAACTGCGCACGGACAACAGCGAACCGTGGGTGCAGCTGACCCGGGGACAAGCCGAGGAGCTGGAGTTGGCCACCGATGGCGCGGTCTGGTTGCGGAGCTACTGAAAGATAAGGGACGTGCAGATCTCCGCCAAGACCGACTATGCCGTCCGGGCGCTACTCCTGCTCGCCTCCCGGTCCCCCGATCTGGTCAAGGTCGATGTGCTGACCGAGCAGCAACGGCTGCCGCGCAAGTTCGTCGAGGCGATCCTCAGCGAACTGCGCCGGGCCGGGCTGGTTCGCAGCCAGCGCGGTGCCGACGGGGGGTACGCCTTGGCCCGACCAGCCGCCGAGATCACCATCGGTGCGGTGATTCGCGTTGTCGATGGACCGTTGGCCGAGGTCCGCGGGCTACGGCCGCACGAGACGACGTACACCGGCGTCGCTCAGCACCTACCTGACGTCTGGGTGGCGATGCGGGCCAGCCTGCGCACGGTGCTGGACGAGACGACCCTGGAGGCCGTCCTGACCGGAAACCTGCCCGCCCACGTCCAGAAGATGGCTCAGGACCCGGAGGCTTGGCTCTCCCGGTAAGGACGACGGGCGCTCCGGCGAGGACGACGGGCCTGGGCCACGGCTGGTAGGCGAGAATGGGACCGTGCCCGAACCATTGAACGCCGCGCTGACCGAACTGCGCCCACTCCTGCTGGACGTCGACCACCTGGTCAAGGCGGTGGCGTCCGGTCGACGGCGCGGGGCTTCGCCGGGTCACGTCCGGGCCGAGCTGCGACCGGTCCAGCTGAAGGCGGGCCGCCAGGTACAGCTGGTGACCACGGACGGGCGCACCCCGACCACCCGAAACCTTGAGCCGGGTGACCCGACCGCCACCGCGATCGATGAACTGCTGGCCGAGCCGTACGGCTCCTGGTACCTGCAGACACAGGAGCAGATCGTCCAGTTGCGGGTGACCAAGCGCGGCGAGGCCCAGGTGCACCGAGAGCAGGTGCAGCGCGAACCGTCAGCCGACGACGCCGGCTCGGATGCTGCCCACGACCGGGCCCGGCAGCACCTGATCGATCCCGCGGATCCGTTGTTCACGGTCCTCGGTGCGGACGGCGCCAAGCGGCGTCAGGTGGATGCCTTCCTCCGTCAGCTCGCGCCGATGGCCAAGCGGCTGGCAGCGTCGACCGGGACCGGACGGCCGCTTCGAGTGGTGGACCTGGGCTGCGGCAACGCCTACCTGACGATGGCAGCGCATCAGTACCTGGTACAGAACATCGACCCGGACACCCGCACCCTTGGGGTGGATATCCGCCCGGAGATGGCCGAACGCAACACCGGCCTGGCCGCGCAACTCGGGTTGACCGGGCTGTCGTTCCTGGCTGCGTCGATTGAGGACGCCGCGGCGACGATCGGCGGGGCGAGCGAACCGATCGACATCGCGCTGGCCCTGCACGCCTGCGACACGGCCACCGATGACGCGCTCGCGCTCGCCGTCCGGTGGCGGGCCCGCGGGGTGCTGGCCGCCCCCTGCTGCCACCACGACCTGCAACGTCAGCTCGCGCAATCCTCCGGATCGGTGCCGTTCGCCGCGCTGACCCGGCATCCGATCCTGCGTGAGCGGTTCGCCGACGTCCTGACCGATTCGGTCCGGGCCGACCTGTTGCGCCTGCTCGGGTATCGGGTGGACGTCGTCGAGTTCATCGACTCCAAGCACACCCCGCGAAACGCGCTGATTCGGGCGCTGCGCACCGAGGCGTCCCCCACCGCGCGCCGGATCGGCGAATACACCGAACTCGTGGCCGGCTGGCAGGTTCACCCGGCACTTGCCGAACTGCTGGCGGACGAGCTCGCGCCGGTGCTGACCGGTGCGAGGTCGAAGAATCCGGCGTGAGGAGCTCCCGCCGGCTGCCCAGGCTGGCCGGGTCTGCGCTGCTCACCGCGCTGGCACTGTCGGCCTGGCCACTCGCCGTCCCGGCTGCACAGGCCGCCGGTTCGGAGGAGGTCGACCGGACGATCAAGGACAGCCGGATCACCGAGTCCTCCGGGCTGGCCGCGAGCCGACTGCATCCGGGTGTGCTCTGGACGCACAACGACTCGGGCAGTGCGCCGCGGATCTACGCGATCGGTCCGGACGGCGCCACCAAGGCGGCCCTCACGGTGCGCGACGAGCCGAACCTGGACTGGGAGGCGATCGCCGCCACCCAGGGTAAGCGCGGGGCGCCGCTGATCGCGGTCGCTGACATCGGGGACAACAACGCCGTGCACCCGAGCGTGCGGATCGCCCTGGTCCGCGAACCGCAGGAGCTGCGCAGTGCCGACGTCACTCCGGTTCGGGTGCTGCGGTTGCGGTATCCGGGCGGCCCCCGCGATGCTGAGGCGCTGCTGGCCGACCCGCGCACCCGCCGGTTGTACGTCGTCAGCAAGGGTTTGTTCGGGTCGGAGCTGTTCGCCGTGCCGACGAGCGTGTGGCCGAATCAGCCGGCCGGGTCGGGCCGGGTCTCCCGGGTGACCACGATGACCCAGGTGGCGACCATGAGCGCCGGGCTGATCACCGACGGGACGTTCCTGCCGAACGGCCGGATGCTGCTGCGCGGCTACGGCAAGGTCTTCGTGATGGACCGGCCGGAGTCGGTCACCAACCGCCGGATCGCCACCCTGGCCGACGAGAGCTTGCCCGCCCAGGACCAAGGCGAGTCGATCACGGTGACCGACGGCGGACGGCAGGCGCTGATCGGTTCCGAGGGCCGGCGCCAGCCCGTGCTCCGAGTTCCGGTGCCAGCGGTCCCGGGTGATCCCGACGAGGGTAGTTCGGGCGGGACAGCGGTCACCTTGCCGCCCGCTCCGACAGCTACCGATTCCACAGCTACTGATCCCACTGGAACGGCTGAAAGTAGCGCCGATTCGGCAGCGTCATCACCGGCCGAGCCCGCGTTCGTCGGCGTCGGCAACCTCCGGGTCTGGGCCTTGGTGATCGGCGGTGGCCTGGCTGTGATCGCGCTCACTGTCGGCGCGCTGAGGTTCCAGACCCGCCACCGCCGCTGAGCCGCCCAGCAAGAATGGTGAACCGCGCCGGTAACCTGCGCCTGACGAAGTGGCGGCACCATCGGTGACGTATCCACGCGCGGTGAGTTTCCGGAGAAAGAAGAGGTGCCGTGCGTTCCATCAAGCACTCGACCGCTGGTGTTATGGTGTTCAACACGCTCGCCGATGACCAGGCGACCCTGCGGTTGGCCGACTGCCTGCGAGCCCCCGGCTGGGCGGCGTCACTGCTGGCGGGCAGGCCGTATCCGGACCCGGAGAGCCTGCTGGCCACCGCCTATCGGTTCGGCGTCGTGCTCACCGACGATGACCTGGCCTCGGCGTTGTCGGCGCACCCACGCATCGGCGAGCGGCCGACCGGTCCCGGGATCGACGCCGCGCACTCCCGGGCCGAACAGGGCGGTGTGGACGCGGACGACGCGAACCTCGCGCAACGTCTGCACGCCGGAAACATCGCCTACGAGGAGAGGTTCGGCTGGGTGTTCCTGATCCGGGCTGCCGGTCGGGACGGTCCGGAAATTCTTGCTGCGCTGACCGAACGACTGGCGAACGACCCGGAGACCGAGGTCCGGGTCGTCCGTGATCAGCTTGCCCAAATCGCCCAGCTTCGGCTCGGCGCGCTGCTCGACGAACTCGGAGGCCCGGCGTGAGTTCACTGTCGACGCACGTCCTGGACAGCGCGACCGGCCGGCCGGCCGAAGGGATGGCGGTCACGTTGTCCGCCAGAGTTGAGGCCGACCGCCACGAGGGACCGCTCTGGCGTCCGGTGGGTGTCGGCCGGACCAACCCGGATGGCCGGCTTACCGAGTGGGGTCCCGGTCTCAGCGGCCCGGGCACGTACCGTCTGACGTTCGATACCGAAAGCTGGTTCGCCGCTAGGGATCGGGAGTGTTTCTACCCCGAAGTCAGCATTACCTTCACTGTCAACGATGACAGCCATTACCACGTGCCGTTGCTCTTGGCGCCGTACGCATACTCGACCTATCGAGGGAGTTGATCCGCCATGGGCATCGTTCTGGGGGAAAACCAGTACGGCAAGGCCGAGGTGCGGCTGGTACACGTCGATCGGTCGACACCGCGGCACGTCGTCACGGATTTCAACGTCACCACCCAACTGCGCGGTGACTTCGCGGCGGCCCACCTGGCCGGTGACAACTCCGCCGTGCTGACGACCGACACCCAGAAGAACACCGTCTACGCGTTCGCCCGGGAGCACGGCGTTGCCGAGCCGGAGGACTTCGCGCTCCGCCTGGGCGCGCATTTCGTCACCTCCCTGCCGCAGATCACGGGGGCTCGGATCGCGATCGACCAGTACAGCTGGGACCGGATCACGGTAGGTGGGACGACCGGGCACGAACACGACCATGCCTTCGTGAAGGCGGGTGCCGAGCGTCGGACCACCGTCGTCACTGTGGACGGCGACCAGACCTGGGTGGTCTCTGGTCTGACCGATCTGGTGGTGCTGAAAACCACCGGCTCGGAGTTCTGGGGATTCCCGCGGGACCGCTATACGACCCTGCACGACACCACCGAACGCCTCCTCGCGACCTCCGTCACCGCGCGCTGGCGCTACCGGGCCGAGGTCGCCCACGCGCAGGTCTACCCGGCCGTCCGCGCCCTGCTGCTCGAGACCTTCGCGCTCACGCACAGCCTGGCCTTGCAGCAGACCTTGTATGCGATGGGTAGCGCGGTCCTCAAGGCGTTCGATGACATCGCCGAGATCCGGATGTCGATGCCCAACAAGCATCACTATCTGGCCGACCTGTCACCGTTCGGGCTGGACAACCCGAACCAGGTGTTCATCGCCGGTGATCGCCCCTACGGCCTGATCGAGGCCCAGGTCACTCGCGATGACGACCCCATCGGCCCGGGGTCGGCCTGGGATTCGGTCCCCGGTTTCGTCTAACCGCTCCGGGTTCTCTACCCGCGAAGTGGCTGCCGGTTTGGACCCAGCCGGCAACCCTGCTGGTCAATTCCGAGAGCCCAAGACCGGAAGGCGGCCAGCACCGGTGTGGACTCCAAGGGGGACGTCGGGAATCGCTGCTGTGCCCCTCAAAAACCGGTCCTCAGGGCAGAATCCTTACCTCGATCACCGGTTTTCCAAGGGCACAGCAACCCGGCGAACCCCCTTTTGGGTCAAAGCGGAGCATCGCCTAGCCGCCGGGGCAAACCGGGAACCACTTTCCAGGCAGCACCGTCGGGTTCCCCAAGTAGGCGAGAATCGGCGCAGGCGGAACAACCTTGGCGAGGGAGTCAGCATGACGGCGGACCGGACGACAATCAGCAGCACACCCGTGGAGGGCACGCTGATCCAGGCGATCGAGATCCCTGGCCAAGCGGAGATCCTCACCCCTGAGGCTGTCGCATTCGTCGCCGATTTGACCCGCCGCTTCGGTGCTCGGCGCAGAGAACTGCTGCAGCGCAGGAGCTCTCGCCGCGCCGCGTGGTCAGCAGCCGGTGGCCCGAATTTCCTTCCCGAGACGGCGCAGATCCGCGCCGATCCGTCCTGGACGGTCGCACCGGCGCCTGCCGACCTGCTCGACCGCCGGGTCGAGATCACCGGCCCGACCGAGGCCAAGATGGCGATCAACGCGCTGAACTCCGGCGCCAAGGTCTGGCTGGCCGACCTGGAGGACGCCAACACCCCGCATTGGCGCAACGTGATCGAGGGGCAACTGAACCTGCGCGCGGCCGTCCGCGGGACGCTGGCTCATGTCAGCGAGGAGGGCAAGGAGTACCGGCTGCGGGACGTCGCCGAGGGCGGGCCGCTCGCCGTCACCCTGGTCCGCCCGCGCGGTTGGCACTTGGACGAGCGGCACCTGCTGGTGGACAGCGAACCCGCGCCCGGTGCACTTGTCGACTTCGGGCTGCATTTCTTTCACAATGCCGCCGAGTTGCTTGCCCGCGGCAGCGGGCCCTACTACTACCTGCCGAAGATGGAAAGCCACCTGGAGGCCCGGCTCTGGGAGGACGTGTTCAGCTTCGCCGAGCAGCAGGTTGCCGGCGTACCGGCCGGATCGATCCGGGCGACCGTGCTGATCGAGACGCTGCCCGCCGCGTTCGAGATGGAGGAGATCCTGTACGAATTGCGCCGGCATATCAGCGGGCTGAATGCCGGTCGCTGGGATTACCTGTTCAGCGCGATCAAGACCCTGCGCGATGCCGGTCCGCAGTTCGTCCTGCCCGACCGTGCCTCGGTGTCGATGACGGCGCCGTTCATGCGGGCGTACACCGAACTCATGGTCAGCACGTGTCATCGGCGGGGCGCGTTCGCGATGGGTGGGATGGCGGCGTTCATCCCCAGCCGGCGCGACCCGGAGGTGAACGCGCGAGCGATGGCTCAGGTCCGGGCGGACAAGGAACGTGAGGCCGGAGACGGTTTCGATGGCTCCTGGGTGGCCCATCCGGACCTGGTACCGATCTGCACCGAGGTGTTCTCGGCCGTCCTGGGGACTCGGCCGAACCAGCTGGACCGGCAGCGCCCCGACGTCCACGTCACCCGCGATCAACTGCTGGCCTTCGACGCCACCCCCGGCGCTCGGACGGAAGCCGGCCTGCGCACCAACGTCTCGGTGGCGCTGCAGTACCTGGCCGCCTGGCTCGGCGGCTCCGGTGCGGTAGCGATCAACAGCCTGATGGAGGACGCCGCCACGGCGGAGATCTCTCGCTCCCAGATCTGGCAGTGGATTCACTACGGCGTCGAACTCGACACCGGCGTGGTGGTCACCGCAGAGGTGGTGCAGCAGATTCTGGACGATGAATCCACTGCTCTCGCCGCGGCGGCCACACCCGAGCGGGCAGCTCGGCTGGACCAGGCCCGGACGCTGTTCGCCGAGGTTGCCCTGGCTCCGGAGTTCGCCGACTTCCTGACCGTGCCCGCCTACGATCTCATCGATTGAATAGCCAACTGGGCCGAGTGGCGGCGCTAGCCCGCTACCCGGTGAAATCGATGGCCGGTGAATGTCTTGCCGAGGCTCGGTTCGGGCCGCTCGGTATCGATGGTGATCGCCGCTGGGCTCTGTACACCGACGACGGCGGAATCGCCAGCGGCAAGACCACTCGACGTTTTCGGCGCGTGGATGGGTTGTTCGATCTGCGGGCTCGGCTGACTGCCCCGGGGCCTGCCGTCCCCATCGTGTGGTTGCCAGATGGCAGGCAATTTCGGGCCGACGATCCGGCAGCGAATACGGCCCTGAGCGCGCGGCTGGGGCAACCGCTGGAATTGCGCGCCGAGTCGGCGGTACCCCACCACGACGAGTCCCGCGTTCACGTGATCACCACATCAGCGGTGCGCCAGCTCGAACAGGTGATCGGCACTCCGGTCGAGGTGGCACGGTTCCGGGCGAACGTCGTCCTGGAGATCGATGGGACCGGGTTCATCGAGGATGGCTGGCAGGGGGGCACCCTCGACCTCGGTAACGAGGTGCGGTTGTCCCTGGGCTGCGGGATGCCCCGCTGCGTGATGGTCGGCCTGCCACAGCCGCACGAGGGTCTGCCTGCCGACACTCGGCTGCTGAAGGAGCTTGGCCGGATCCACCAGGTGCGGTTCGGGCTCAAAGCAGACGTCATCCGCGGGGGCATCGTTCACCCGGGGGATGCTGTGATCTTGACCTGAGGGCCAGTCAGAACTCGTTGGTATTCATCCAGATTCGCAAAATCCGGCGGGACAGCGGACCAGGCGCGTCGACGTAGGGCGAGCGGCCATGCAGCACCCGGCTGTTGCGGATCACCAGCAGATCGCCGGCGTGCAGCGCTAATCCATAGCCGGTGTCGGGGCGTTTGAGGACGTCGTCGAGGACGGCGATGGCCTCCTGTTGGATCATCGTCAGCGGTGGGCCGTACGTGAAAGGCGTTTCCCGCACCGTTCGGGAGTGATAGTAGACGTCGACCGCACCGTCGGGCAGCAGGGTGAAAATCGGCCGGATGATGATCTGTGGCCCGGCTCGGCCTCGGCGATCGAAGCAGAAATCCTGAGTCAGGAGAGTCTCCAGCACGTCCGGGCGCTCGGCGCGGATCAGGTCGACGACGGTCCGGGCGTGCACCAGTTTCGTCTTCCCACCGCCGTCAGCGGCGGGCTGAAGGCAGAGCAGCACCAGCAGATCGGAGGTATCGCTCTGGTATTCGACCTCAGAAACTCCATCGCCGCGGTTGTCCCCGTTGTCGCACAGCACCTGGGTCAGCAGGCCATCGCCATTCTGCTCGACAATGCGACCGATCTGTCGGAGCAGGAAGGTGAACCCGGGTGGGACCTGCACTCCCGGAGTGGTCACATCGGCGAGGTTGCGCACGTGTGCAAAGCCCATGGTGCGGAGGTTGCCGAGCAGAAACTCGCGCAACGATTGCCGAATGTCATCGGCCGCATTCCAGCGATACTGCGCCGCGTCGTGCCACAACAGTCTCCGATCAACATCGGTGAGTGTCGTCGTCCATTGTTTGCCGGACACTAGATCGGCTGCATCCCAATATTTTTCGGTTGCAACATCATCGATCAGACCCATGATTTTCATCTGCATACACTCCTCAGTCAACGTTGACATTTGGCGTTGCACACCTGTTGGCCCGACACCTATTCGAATAGGCCGTTATTGCCACGACGCTATCGATAGAAAAGAAAATCGAGGGCATGGCCAAGTGGACGCCGATGAAACGGTCGTTGTAGGTTGTCGAGATCGCCCGCAGAACGTTCAGGGCTCCGTAGAGGCCAGTCAACGCGCCGCCCTCTACGCTGTCAAGACTCCGCAGGTGTCCGACTTAGCCCAGCTAATACCAGTTTTCGGACATCGATCGCGTCCGCAGCGAACTCTTCCGCTGCACACCGGACAGATCTATCATTGTCGCGCACAGCAACCGATCCACTGCGGAACGCCACCGATCCCGCCGCCGCCCAAGGCGTAAGGTCAAGCGTGATCACCGATCCTGAGCAGGCATCGACACCCGAGGCGTTAACCCCGCCGACATGTTGAGCCGCGAGAGTTCGGACCACATCGGCGAACCGGCGGGGCGAAGGAGATCGGGTGGCGGACATGGACGACGGCTCCTTGGGTGCGCAGTTCCTCTCCAAGGCGTTCCTGACCGAAGTGGACGGCTGGCTGGCGCCGGCCGACGCCCAGGCGGCTGCTTACCGAGGTGAGTCCGACCGCCGTCAGCCGGTACACACCGTCTATGTCCCGGCCGACCGGTATCGGATCGACACCCCGGCACGCTGGGGCGAGCAGGCGTTGGCTTTGCTCAGCGAGCACGCTGCCACCCCCGCCAGGTTTGCCGAGCTGACCGGCCTGAGCCCACTGCTCATCGACGAGGTTTATCCGCGGGTGCTGACCAAGCTGGCGACCCAGCCGATCGAGGACCTGCGGGTCGATTTCGAGGACGGCTACGGAATCCACTCGGACGACGACGAGGACGCCGCGGCACGGGCAGCCGGACGGGCGTTGGCCGAGTCGGCCGGCCCGGCAGCAGGAGCGCCGGGAAGGACCTCAGCGGGAGTATCGGGAGAGCCGGCGGGATTGGATGCGGCCTCGGGCGGGGCATCGCAGGCCCCTCTGCTGGCCGGGATACGGATCAAAGGACTGCAGGCGGACACCCGACGGCGTGCGTTGCGGACCCTGGATCTGCTGGTCCGGGCCGCAGTCGAGGCCGGTGGCCTGCCGGAGCGGTTCGTCGTCACGCTGCCCAAGGTGGCGCACGTCGCGGAGGTGAGCACCGCCGTCCGGCTCTGTGAACGGCTCGAGCACGTGTATGGTCTGGCCGCCGGTTCGTTGCGGTTCGAGCTGCAGATCGAGCTGCCTCAAGCGGTGGTCGGGCCGGACGGAGCGGCGACCGTGGCCCGACTGGTGCACGCCGCAGCCGACCGGTGCGAAGGCCTGCATTACGGCACCTACGACTTCAGCGCCGCAGCCGGGGTGGTCGCCGGTCAGCAGTCGCTCGAGCATCCCCTGGCCGACCATGCCAAGGCCGTGATGCAACTGGCAGCGGCCCAGACCGGGATTCGGGTCAGCGACGGCTCCACCAACGTCATCCCCAGCGGATCCGCCGCGTCAGTGCTCCAGGCCTGGTCGCTGCACGCCCGGCTGGTCCAGCGCTCGCTGCGCCGGGCCATCTACCAGGGCTGGGACCTGCATCCGGGCCACTTGGTGACCCGGTACGCGGCGACCTACGACTTCTATCGGGGCGAATTCCAGCCCAGTTGTGCCCGGCTGGCGCACTACGTCGGCCGCGCGTCCTCCGGCTTCCTGGACGAACCGGCCACCGCGGTGGCGCTGGCCGGGGTGGTGCTGCGCGCGGTGGACTGCGGCGCCTGCGATGACGCCGAGGTGGCCGCCGCCACAAGCCTCGACCGGCCGGCCCTGCTAACCCTGGCCAAGCGTGCCTGCTGACCCAGCGCTCACCCAACGCGCAGCCAACCACTAATTGAGGAGTTCCGCTCATGCTTGACATGGTTTTCCGCGCCCCACGGGTGATCACCATGGAGGGCGAGGTATCTCGGGCGATCGGCGTGCGGGACGGTCGGATCGTCGCGATCGAACCGATCGATGCGGTCTTGGAAACCTCTCGTGAGGAAGTGCTCGGCGACGATGTCGTCCTGATGCCCGGCCTGGTGGACACCCATGTGCACATCAATGAGCCGGGTAGGACGGAATGGGAGGGATTTGAGACGGCGACCCGGGCAGCGGCCGCGGGTGGTGTGACCACGGTGATCGACATGCCACTCAACTCGATCCCACCGACGACGACCGTGGCGGCACTAGAAATCAAGCGGAAGGCCGCCGAGGGCGCAGTTTACGTCGACACCGGTTTCTGGGGCGGCGCCGTTCCGGACAATCTCGATCAGCTACGCCCGCTGCATGAGGCGGGGGTGTTCGGCTTCAAATGCTTTCTCCTGCCTTCTGGGGTGGACGAATTCCCGCACCTGAACACGAGTCAGTTCGAGCACGCGCTGCAGCGAACGCACGACTTCGGCGCCCTGATGATCGTGCATGCCGAGAACTCCCAGGCGATCGACCGGGCCCCGGACGCCGAGGGCGATCGCTACCAGCGCTTCCTCGCGTCCCGCCCGCGCGGAGCGGAGAACGTGGCGATCGCCGAAGTGATCGAGGCCGCGCGCTATACCCGGGCGCGGGTGCATATCCTGCACCTGTCCAGCTCCGACGCGCTGCCGATGCTGGCCTCGGCCCGGCGCGAGGGCGTGGCGGTGACGGTGGAGACCTGCCCGCACTACCTGAGCTTCGCGGCGGAATCCATCCCGGACGGCGCGACCCAGTTCAAGTGCTGCCCACCGATCCGCGAATCAGCCAACCGGGAACTGCTCTGGCGCGGACTCCAGGACGGGGTGATCGACTGCATCGTCAGCGATCACTCCCCCTCCACACCGCAGCTGAAGCGTTTCGATGTCGGGGATTTCGGCCTCGCCTGGGGTGGGATCGCCTCGTTGCAGCTGGGATTGCGCGCTGTCTGGAGCCAAGCTCAGGTGCATGGCGTCAGTTTGGTCGATGTCGCGGAGTGGATGTCCGCCCGACCCGCTGCGCTGGCCGGACTGTCCGGCAAGGGCCGGATCGCCCTCGGTTACGACGCCGACCTCTGCCTTTTCGCTCCGGACGGAGCGCACCTGGTCCTCGGCAGTGCGCTCGAGCACCGACACCCGGTGACCCCGTACGACGGCATGGCGCTGGCCGGTGTCGTCCGCGAAACCTGGCTCCGGGGAACCAAGATCGACCTGGATAGCGGGGCCCCACCCAGGGGCCGGCTACTGACGAGAGGCACCGCCTGATGAGTACCCCCCGATCCGAACCGATCGATCTGGCCTCGAGTGCGATCGGTGGTCGCGTTGTCTACGCGAACGACGAATTGTTCGCCGACCGTCGGCATCTGATCCGGCCGGAACCGTCGGCCTGGCAGCCGGGGACCTATGGACCGGACGGCAAGATCTACGACGGCTGGGAGACCCGGCGACGACGCGACGGCGGCGATCGGGACTACGCCATCGTCCGGCTCGGCGCGCCGGGAGTGATCAGCTCCGTGATCATCGACACCGCGCATTTTCGTGGCAACTACCCGTCCCACGCCTCTATCGAGGGCCTGGCGAGCGAGGGGCATCCGATTGCCCAGGAACTACCCGAGGACGCCTGGACGACGTTGCTGCCGAAGTCGGCGCTGAAAGGTGACAGCGCCAACCCGTTCGACATCGTCAGCGAGCAACGCTGGACGCACGTCCGGTTGACCATCTACCCGGACGGCGGGGTGGCCCGACTGCGAGTGCTCGGTGACGTCGTCCCCGATCCGCGGATCCTCACCGGCACAGTGGATCTGGCCGGATTGGTGAACGGTGGCCGGGTGATCGGCTGCTCGGACATGTTCTACTCCTCCGCCGGAAACCTGATTCGACCCGGTGACACCACCACGATTGCCGAGGGCTGGGAGACCGCCCGGCGGCGCGACGACGGCCACGACTGGGTGCTGTTCGCGCTGACCGGCGCCGGCCGGATCCGGCGCGCCGAGATCGACACCAGCCACTTCATCGGGAATGCGCCGGGTGCCACCCGGCTGGTCGGGATCGATGCCCGGACCAGCCAACTGGAGGACCAGAGCGCTGATGGAGGATGGCGGGAGTTGCTGCCTCGGACCCGGTTGCGCCCGGACTCCCTGCATCGATTCCGGATCGGCGCCGGCTCGGTGACCCACGTCCGGATGGAGGTCTTCCCGGACGGCGGGATGTCCAGGGTTCGGCTGTTCGGCGAGCTGGACGAGTCTGCGCTGGAGGCGATCACCGTCCGTTGGATCAACGCCGTACCGGACTCTCAGCTGGCCGAGATCGTGGCCGAAACGCCAGATTTGACCGAGGCCGAGTCTGACTCGGTTCGGTCCCTGCGTCCCTTCCTGTCCGTCAGCGCGATTCCGGCCATCGTGCGGGCTCAGCTGATTGATTAATCGAGAATCGATCGACTGATCCGTAATTCGCCGGTTTCCTCCAGGCGTTATCGTGTCCGTGTGCAAATCGTGCCGGACACCAAGGATTGGACCTGGGTCCTCGACCGGGTCTGTGCTGAATGTGGTTACGACGCTAGGGCGGTGAGTCGACACAGCGTCTCGTCCATGATCCGGGACAACGCGGCCGAATGGTTGCACGTGCTGGCGACACCCGAGGTACGGCGGCGGCCAGCGGCGCAGATCTGGTCGCCGCTGGAGTACGGCTGCCATGTTCGCGACGTCTTCCGGCTCTTCGACGAACGACTGCGGTTGATGCTGGACGAGCCGGATCCGCTGTTCGGGAACTGGGATCAGGATGCCACGGCGATTGCCGACCGGTACGGGGAACAAGACCCGGTGCTGGTCTCGCGCAGTCTCCTCGAGGCGGCAGACACTCTCGCCCGCAGGTTCGCGTCGGTCAACGGCACCCAGTGGGACCGGACCGGACGTCGCAGCGATGGGGCCTCCTTCACGGTGGACAGTTTCGCCCGCTATCTGCTGCACGATGTGGTGCACCACCTGCAGGACGTCCGGCCCTGAGTCAATCCACACGCGATCTGTGGATATCGGCGGAAAAAGCGGATCCTGTGGATAACTCGGCCTCGGTGTCGGTGCGGGGCTCTACCGTCATAGGGCATGACAGCAATTCTCTCGATCGATACCGCGGCGATGCGTTTGCTCGCCGACCGGATCCGGGAAGCGGTGCAGTCCGGTTTCGGTGGAGCTGATCGCGCGGCCTTGCAGCCGGCGGTCACCACTCTGGGCACACCTGAGTTGGTGCACGCGGTCGCCACGTTCCTCGACCGCTGGGGAACGACGGCGGCCGACCTGGCGGACGACGCACACCGGTTGGCCGATGCGATCGATCTGGCGGCCCGCAGCTACCAGGACGCCGAGTCGGCGACCGGTAGCTACGTGGGCGGGCTGTGGCGATGAGCCTCGACCCGGCGGCCTGCGCGGCCGCCGCGCTGATGCTCTCGACCCGGATGAGAGTGCTGGCCGACGGGATGGAGACGGCGGCCGGAGCGCTGCCCGGTGGCACGCCCGGGTGGAGCAGTCCGGCGGCCTCGGCCGTCGGCCGGTTGCTGGCCGCCCGGCCGGAGCAGTTCCGGGCCGTGGCGGTGGCCTGCCGAGCGGCTGCGGTGACACTGTCCGAGCATGCCGAGGTGCTCACGACGGTGATGGCGCTGAACCGGCAATCCGAGCAGGCTCCTGTCGAACTCGCCGCGGTGCTGCAGCGGCGGGCGGGCAGCCTGGTGGAGGAGTCCGCGCACCGGGCGGCCGGCTCGCTGCTGGCCCTGGCCGAGTCGGCGCCGGCGAAACAGCAGGGCTGGCGTGGCCGGTTGAGCCAGGTGGACTCCTGGCGGGCCGAATTCCTGCTCGGTGCGGCCGAGTCCACCGAGCAGCTGGCCGATATCGCCGTGAAGTTCCTGACCCGGGCGGTCAATCCGTTCCGTCGGCCGCCGCCCCTGGAGGAGGCCCTTCGCGCCAAGACGGCTGTGGTCGACGCCGTCCAGCATCCGGTCGACGTCGGCAAGGCGCTTCTGGACTGGGACACCTGGCGGACCAATCCCTTCCGGGCGTTGGGACACCTCGGTCCGGACGCCGTCGCGATGGCGGCCAGCGGCGGTACGGCCGCCGGCGTGCGAGCCACCACGATCGCCGGCCAGGGGCGGGCCGGTGCCCGGGTCGCGGCGGCCCGCGACAGTCTGCGCCGGGAGGCTGTCGGTGACGCCGCGAGGTCCGCCCGGCAGGCCTTGATCCAACGGGCGCAGGCCGACGCCCTGGCCCGGACCGCAAACGCCGCCCAGGTCGCGGCCTGGCACGGCCCAGGCGGCGCCAAATTGTCGGCACTACAGAATGCCGGCGTCGAGGCCTACCACTCGCTGAGTGTGGCCCGGGAACGATCTCTCACAGCGATCATGCACGAGGTGTCGAGGATCGCCCGGGCCGAGCTGGCTGGACTCGATCACCGAGTGAAGTCGCCGGACTCGGCCAAACGCAAGGTGGCGACCGCCACCTGGCGCTTGGCCACGAACGCACGTCCGCTCCCGGCGCTGTTGGCGCAGGCCGACGACACCCTCCGGTACTCAGTGGTGATCAAGGATGAGAATTATGCGCGTGCCGTATCGGAGATCGCCGCGGCCTTGGAGCGGCACCGATTTCATGCCGAACCGGTGCACAATGCCTGGCATGGCCCGCGCTACCGGGGGATCAACAGCGGCTGGGTGGATCCAGCGGACGGGGTCGCCTTCGAGGTGCAGTTCCACACCCCGGCAAGCTATCGCACCACCAAACAGACGCACCCGATGTACGAGGAGTACCGGTTGCCGGGCATCTCCCCGGAGCGGAAAGCTGAACTGCATGAACAGATAGCCGCGCAGTACCGGAAGGTACCGATTCCGGGCTGGGTAGCGGCGCTCGATGGGAAGGGCTTCCCGCCACCGTCTGCACCGGGTCCCATCGTGCCACCACCCAACTACACCCTGCCGGCCGCCGTCGCCGGCACGACCGCGACCCACCTTGCGATCACCCGCCCGGCCGGGACCGAACCTGAGCACACCAGGCCTGGGCACACCGGGCCCCCGTAGTGCGCTTAGGCTGCCAGCCCATGGACGGACCGAAGAACGCCGACGGACCGACGAGCGCGGACGGGTCGACGGGCGCGAACTCAGCCGTTGTCACCGATGCCCGCGCGCGGCGGCGGTTACGGGCGGAGATATGGATCGTGCTCGGCCTGTCGCTGGGGCAATCAGCGGTCTATGCCGCGATCAGCCTGACGGCCAAGCTCACCGCCGGACGGCCGCTGGCGCAGCAGACGGCCACCCTGAACGCCTCGCAGAGCCCTCGACCGTACCTGGACCTGACGTATCAGTTGGTGGGGATCGTTTTCACCCTGGTTCCGGTTGCCTTGGTCTTGTGGCTACTCAGCGCCAACCTGCCGAACGTCGTCCGGTTACTGGGGTTGAACCGGCACCGGCCGCTACGTGACCTCGTGCACGGCCTCGGGCTGGCCGCTCTGATCGGATTGCCCGGCCTCGGGCTCTACTTCGTCGGACGTGAATTGGGGATCACCGCGACGATCGTGCCGGCGGCGCTGGATCCGCACTGGTGGACGATCCCGGTACTGATCCTGCAGGCGCTGAAGAACGCCCTCCTGGAAGAAGTGATCGTCGTCGGCTATCTGGTCACCCGGCTGAAGGCGCTTGGCTGGCAGGCACCCGCCGTGATCGGTGCCAGCGCGGTGCTGCGCGGCAGCTATCACCTCTACCAGGGCTTTGGGCCGTTCCTCGGCAACGCGGTGATGGGCGCGATCTTCGCCGAGTGGTTCCGGCGAGGCGGTCGCCTGCTGCCGTTGATCATCGCTCACACGGTGCTCGACGTCGTCAGTTTTGTCGGTTACGACCTGTTCGGCGGGGTGCTTGGCCTTAAATAGCTCAAAGCGGGGCCTACGTCGGTAGCTTATGCTCGGCCCGGCTGAGCGCCGTCGACACCCGCAGCTGCGGACCACCTCGCCAACGCACCCGCATCCGGGCGCCCTGGGAGTGCCGCAGCCAGAGCACCGCCGCCACCGCGGTGACGAGCGACATCACGCCACCGAGCAGGATCGTGTAGCGAGGCCCGAATGCCTCCCCGACCCAGCCGATGATCGGCGCGCCGATCGGTGTACCGCCCATGAAAACGGCCATGTACAAGGCCATCACCCGCCCGCGCATGACGGGCGTCGTGCTGAGTTGGATGGTGGCGTTGGCCGCGGTCATCAGGGTGAGCGACGACAGGCCGACCGGGATCAGCGAGATCGCGAACGACCAGTAGGTGGGCATCAAGGCAGCGGAGATCGAGGCTATCCCGAAGGCGAACGCCGCACCGATCACCAGCCGGATGCGGGGTCGCTCGCGGCGGGCGGCCAGGAAGGCACCGCCGAGCGACCCGATCGCCATGATCGAGCCGAGGATGCCGTATTCGCTGGCACCCTTGTCGAACACCAGGCGAGCCATCAGGGCGGTGGTGAGCTGGAAGTTCAGCCCGAAGGTGCTGACCATGCCGACGATGGCCAGGATCAGGATCAGATCCGGTCGATGCCGGACGTAGCTCAGGCCGGCCCGGATCGACCCCTTGCCGCCACTGCGCGGCTGCACCCGAAGTTCGGCCTTGCGCATCCGAGTCAACGAGAAGACCACCGCGCCGAACGACGCGGCATTGATCAGGAAGACCGGTCCGGTACCGATCCAGCTGATCAGCAATCCGGCGATGCCGGGGCCGATCAACCGGCCACCGTGGAACGACGCGCTGTTCAGGCCGACGGCGTTCGGCAGATCCTCGATCGGGACCAGTTCGGAGACGAACGCTTGCCGGGCCGGGGCGTCGATGGCCGCCACCACCCCGAGCAACCCGGCCAGTACGTAGACATGCCACAGCTGGGCGACGTCGGTGATCACCAGCAGGCCAAGGATCAGGGCGAGAACACCGGACGACACCTGGGTGGTAATCAGTACCTTGCGGCGTTCGAACCGGTCGGCGATCATTCCGGCGACCGGAGCAAGCAGCAGGACCGGGGCGAACTGCAGACCGGTGGTGATCCCGACGGCGACGCCGGAATTGTTCGTCAACTGGGTGAGGACCAGCCAGTCCTGGGCAATGCGCTGCATCCAGGTGCCGGTGTTCGATACCAGGGCACCGGTGGCCCACAGGCGATAGTTGATGTTTTGCAGGGCTCGGAACGTGGGACTCACGAGTCGGCGATCCTCCTTAGGATCTCGGATGCTTGAGCGAGAACCTCTCGCTCCTTCGGTTCGAGATCGGCTAGCCGCCGGGCCAGCCACGCATCGCGGCGCCGCCTGGTCTCCTGCACGGCGAGCGTGCCGGACTCGGTCAGCCGGACGATGACCTGCCGCCGGTCAGCCGGATCACCAGCTCGATCCACGAGTCCGCGATCAAGCAGCCTGGACAGGGTCCGGGTCATCGACGGCGGCTGCACTCGCTCGTACTCCGCCAGTGCTCTCGGGGTCAGCGGACCTTTGCGATCTAGCAGCGCCAGCACCGAGAACTGACCATCGGTCAACTCCTGGTCGGATTTCTCGGCGCGCAAACGGCGGGCCACTCTCAGCAGAGACATCCGCAGCTCGGCCGCTTGAACACCAGTCACATCGATCCACAACTCATTAGCATCGCTAACTATTCCGGCGGCGTCCGCTTGCTGACGCTTTTGGAGCGTCCGGTCGTAGGGCGACCACATCCAACGCCCTACGACCGGACGCTCGTAGGCTGAGGGAATGAATGCGCGGCAGCCCACGGTGTCGGTCACCTGGGATCAGGTGCTCAGCTGGCGGCTGTCCCGACAGCATCTCGATCCGATGAATGGCGGCAGTGCGGTCGAGATCGCTCGGCGGCTCTGCGGAATTCAGGCCCAGGTGCCCTCGGCCGCGGCGCTCGCCATCGCCGTTCGGCAGGCCACCCCGGACCTGTACGCCACCTCCCGGGCCCTGGCCGGGCGCACGCTGGTGCGGACCTGGGCGATGCGCGGCACCCTGCACTTGCTGCCTGCTGACGAGGTGGCTGACGTGCTCAGCCTGCTCGCCGCGGCCCGAACCTGGGAGAAAGGTGCCTGGCAACGCAGCTTCGCCAGCATCGAACAGGTCGAGACGATGGCCGCAGCCGTCTGCGACGCGCTGGCCGACGGCTCCGCCCTCACCCGGGACAAACTTGTCGATCGAGTGCTCACCGTCACCGGCGACGAACACGTGGCCGAGCTGATGCGGTCCGGCTGGAGTGCCATCCTGAAACCGCTGGCCTGGCAGGGTCTGATCTTCCAAGGGCTGTCCTCGGGCAACAAAGTCACCTTCATCCGGCCGGACCGCTGGCTGTCGAGCTGGTCAGGTCTACCGGACCCGGACGAGGCTGCCGGGCGAGTGATCACGCGGTACCTCGGCGCCTTCGGGCCAGCCACCCCGGAGGCGTTCGACCAGTGGCTGCTGCGTGGTGCGACGCCGCGCGGCACGCTCCGCCGGTGGTTCGCCGGGCTCGGCGAGCAGATCACCCCCGTTGACGTCGAGGGCAGCACCGGCTTCCTGCGGACCGACGACGTCGAGGGACTGGCCGCCGTCCGCCCGCATCCCGTCGTCCGCCTGCTTCCCGGTTTCGACCAGTACATCCTCGGCCCAGGAACCGCGGATACGCAGGTCATACCTGCTCAGTACCGCGCCGAGGTCAGCCGGGCGGGCGGCTGGATCGCACCCGTGATCGTCCACAACGGCCGGGTGATCGGAACCTGGGCGGCCGAGTCCGGCCGGCCCGAGCTGACCTACTTCGAACCCGGCTCGCGGCCGGGCCCGGACGCTGACCTGCTGGCGGCGGAGGTCCAGCGGCTGAGCCCGCTGCTGTGACTTTTGACCGGCCGAGGACCGTGGCCACCGGTCGTCACCCAACGCAATGTAGTCTCACAAAGGTGCGAGAAAGCGGCGAGCGCGATCAAGAACCGCCGCTGACGCCTGTTCCGGTGCTGTTCAGCGAAGTAATTCCGGTCGCCGTCGGCACCGCCGTCTGGGCACTGCTGTTCGTGATCGGCTTGTTTCTCCGGGACACCCTGGTGGACGACGGCCGCGGCTGGTGGGTGTGGTCGGCCGCCGCAGGTATCGTCCTTGGTCTGTTCGGGTGCGTCTATTTGCGGCGCAGGCAAGTCCGCCTGCTGGCTAGGGTGCGGTCGGTGAGTGAGCCGGCGAAGCCGAGAACACCTGATCAATCATGACGTCGGCCGCGGTTTCCGGCTCGGCCAGCAGGTCGGCCGCCAGACCGCGCAGCTCCCACCGACCGCAGGCCCAGGCCAGTCCGAGCGCGAGGCCGTCCGTGGTGGCGGCATGGACCACCGCGTCCGGGCCGGCGCCGTGCACCCACCAGTCCACCTCGACACCGTCCACCAGCAACTGGTCGTGCTCGCACCAGGTCCTCGGCGCCGCAGGCAGCAACCGGAGGAGTTCGCCGGCGGTCGCCTGCAGCTGACCGGCGGTTTCAGCGGCTGATCCACCGGCGTCCTCCTGAACCTCACCGGCGGCCAGTTCTCCGGCCAGCGGCAGGTCAAGCAGATCGGCCAGCGCCGCGGCGAACGGTGGCGCCACCGGCAATTGCAGGCCGAGATCGGTCCGCTGGCGGTACATCGGTGCCTCGATGACCACCGCCTGGTCGGCGGGCACCACGGCGGTCGAGGTGCCGGTCAACGCCCGGACACGCGCCGGCCGGTCGACCTCCAGCCCGGACCCGGCCAGAACAGCAACCCTGGCCAGCACGGAGATCAGCGATTCCGCGGACAGCTCGAGCGTCTCGTCAGCCAACCGGTCCAGCACGGTCGGTACCGCCGCTGGATCAAGGTCGTCGACCCTCGTCAGTACCCCGAGAGCCCGCTGCACGCTCGAGTCGAGCAGGGTCACCCATTCGGGAGCGGCCGGCAGCAACGCACGCAGTTCCGGGTCGGCCTCCGGTCCGGCAGAGGACGGCGAGTCGGACAACTCGGTGCGCAACCACCACGCGGTGTAGGACGGGACGTCGAACGGTCGACCATCGGCGACGATTCGGGCCGGTGCCACCAGAGCACGGCGCAAGATCGGGTCCCCGGCGATCGCGGCGACCACGTCGGGCAGGGCATCGGCGCGGACCGCGTCCAGATCCCGCACGGCGACGAGCTCGCTGAGTACCGCACCCGGCGGCATGCCATCGAGTTCGTCGGTGATCATGGTCACCCAGTCGTCCCAGCCGTCCAGTTCGCCCGCCGGGCTGTCGAGTCGATCGTCCTCAAAACCGGGTTCAATCGGCACGTCCTGAGCCCGGACCAGGCCGGGCCCCTGCAGCACGCCAACCGCGGTCAGCGTGTCGGCGCCCCAGCGGGCCACCAGACCGGCATCGACGATGCCGATCTCAGCTTCCGAAAACCAATCCGCAGCAAGGCTTCCCGGCAGCGCGAGGGCAGCCGCCGGAGTCAGGTCACCGGTGTCGTCGGTGAGCGCGAGGTCGCCGAGCCACGGCAGGTCACCGGCGTTCAGCTCACCGGCCCGCACGGCCGCCGCCACCAGGGTGAGGACGGCATCAACCACCTGCTCATCGGTGGGCCCGTCGAGTTCACCGCCCTCGTCGTCAATCAGTCCCCGGACCGTGGCCCGGACGGCGGGCATTTCCAGCAGACCGCGCGGGCCGGCTGGGATCGCACCGAGCCGTTCGAGGAGCGGGTGGACGGCGTCCGGATGCACCACCCGAGCCCCGAGTACCGCCAGCGCGGCCGTCAGCTCGACCTGGTCCGGCGAAGCCGAGCTCGGTGGTGCCGACAGCAACCCCCGCATCCCCCGCACCACGGTTCCATCGGCCAGCGGGACCGGCAGGAACGCGAGCGCCTCCCGGACCCCGGCATCCCCGGCCAACGGGGCAAGCGCGGTGTACACCTGCCGCCAGCGCACCGGATCAGCGACCGCAGGGAGGGTCTCGACCGCGTCGGCGAGCGAGATCCGGCGCACCCCGAGGAGTTCGAAGGCAGCCGTGGCCGCGCGCGGCGCCAGCACCAGCCCGGCCAGCCAGGACGCGAACCCGGCGACCGTGGTCGGGTCCGCTCCGACCGGGCCGATCAGCGCGAGCGCGTCTCGGGGCCGCAGCATCAGCGCCGGGTCCTCGGCGGAGTGCAGGATCGGCGCACCGGGCAGCAACCGGGTGACGGCGGCCCGCAAGTCGCCATCCACCGGGCCGGCCGGCAGCCCGGTGACGATCAACGGCCAGACCTGCTCGCCGGCCGCCGCCTGCTCGACCAGCAGGTCGACGTAGGCCTCGGCGGCGGCCGACACCACGGCATCGGTCACCGGGCCGGGCGCGACGTGCCGCCGGGACGCTTCCAGCGGCACGGTGGCGATCAGCAGCGCCGGCCAGGGCAAGGGCTCATCGCTGGGGGTCGGGGCATGCAGGACACCGGGCACCTTCGCCCCGGCCTGCGGCAGCGCCCAGGTGACCGACCACCGGCTGCGGCTGCGCTCCTCCGTCGGTCGAGTCGCCAGGACATCGGCCGACAACCGGCCCTGCCTGCGCAGCACCCGCCAGCGCTGCGCGGCATCGCGAAACACCACGGTTGGTCGACCTGGTCGCTCGACGATGATCTCGGTCAGCGCCGGCAACGCCAGCAGCAGTGGATCCGCGACCTCGTCGAGCAACCGGAGCACCAGATCCTCGGCAGCCAGATCGCGCAACGGCAGCAGTACCGCCGTGTCATACCCGTCCGGCGGCGTTCCTTCGGCCGCGAACGGCAGCCGGAGCACTGGCACGTGCCCGTCCCGGCGAAGCAGCTCCTCGGCCAGGTCGGGTGCGGCTTGGGCCGCGGTCCGGACCAGCTCCCGGGTGTCCGCGGCGGAGAACCGCACTCCGCCGGACCGGCTGATCACCGCCGGTTCGTCGCTGATCGCCAGCACCGCGGCGAACCCGACGCCGAACCGGCCGATGGTGTCGCCCTCGCGCTTGGCCGATGCCCGCAGCGTGGCAAGGGCCTGCACTCCGGGCCCGTCCAGGGCGCTTCCCGTATTCGCCGCGACCAGGACGGCGTGGGCACCGGGCTGACTCGAGTCGACGGACTCCCGCAACGCCAGCAACAACCTGCCGGGGGTTCCGGCTCGGGTGGCGGCGTCGGCGGCGTTCTGCGCCAACTCGACGATGACCCGGTCCCGGTATCCACCGAGGACCAGGTCCTCCTCGGCATTGGCATCCTCGCGGAATCTGGCCGCCGAGGCCGACCAGGAGCTCAGTACCCGATGCCGGATCCCGGCCGCCTCAAACCGGTCGTCGGTCACGACTCGGGCGACTCGACGGCCTCAGGAGCCGGATCAGGATCAGACTCAGACTCGGTGGGGTTGTCCTCGCCCCGGTCCACGAACACCTGCTCGATGACCGTCTCGTCCAGGATATGGGCCGGCAACGGCTCGGAGACCGGCAGCTCCAGGTCCGTCTCGCTGTGTGCGCCACAACCGAAGTCCGTGGTCACCACGGTTCCGTCGGCCGGCGACCACTCGTTCGCGCAGACCCCGAAGTGCCTGCGCAACAAGCCCGAGATCGGCACCAGATAGGCACAGCTGACGCAGGCGGCCGAGGCCTGGATGGCCAGCTCGGACGTCGGCCCGTGCGGACCACGCTCCCAGCGCTCGGCGGCGGCCCGCAGGCCTTCCGGCCCGATCACCCGTTTCCGGCCGAGCCCGAACTCCCAGTACAGCTGCTCGTCGGCCTCATCCACATCGGTGACGGTGTAACCCGGCACCAGCAGTGGATCATCCGCCCGGTACGGCAGGTCATCGCCGGCACCGAGGTCGCCCGGGGCAAGCCGGTCCGACCACGGCACCCAGACGGGCGCCTGGATCGAGTCGGCACCCGGCAGCAGAACCGTGTCGCACACCGTGACCCGGTCCGAGCCGGGCACGTGTGCCAGCGTCACCGCCCACCGCCAGCCCCGGTACCCGCGGGCCGTACAACGGAAGGAATGCATGGTCAGGCCACCCTCATCGAGGGTGGCACCGAGATGCTCGCCGACCGTGTTCGGCTCGGCGATCTCCACCGCGGCCTGCCGGGCGATGTCCACAGCTGCCGCAGCCGCCTCGTCAAGCCCAGGCTGCGGGCTCGGTTCGGCGGCGGATGGTTCGGGCTCCACCGGGGTCGGTGGAGCCTTCGTCACGGGCACGTTGGTAGAAGACACGCCACCAAGTCTCCCCCATCCTCGCAACGCATCGAGCAGGCGAGGTCGGCGCGTCGGTCGCTCGCTCACGCTCTGCCAATGGTTTGCGAGCCCTGCGGCGCGCTGTTCACGCCTCTAGGTCATCGGCGACGGCCCGCAGCACGGTCGCGACCTTGCCCGCGAAGGAACGATCGGGGTAGCGGCCGCGGCGCAATCCATTGGATACGTCATCCAGCAGCTTGATCACGTCCTCCAGGATGACGGTCATCTCGTCTGTCGACTTGCGAGTAGCCCTGGAGACGGAGGGCAGCGGCTCGATCAGCCGGACCGACAGCGCCTGCAACCCTCGCCGACCTTCGGCCACGCCGAACTCAATCTTGGCTCCGGGCTTCAGCGTCACCGTTCCCTCCGGCAGCGCCGAAGCGTGGACGAACACCTCGCCGCCGTCGTCGTTCGCTGCGAAGCCGAAGCCGCGTTCGGCGTCGAACCACTTGACCTTGCCAGTCGGCACGTCTATCCCCTGTCACGTGACCGGTATCGCAGCGGAGGCCGCAAGCTGCCGGTCGTGTTCACGATCATTCAGTACGCTCAGGTTAGCTGTCAGTTGCCGACCCGCGAACGACGAAACCCGGGCAAGTAGGTAGCGAGCCACTTCGGGAATCCCAGAAGATCGTCCAAAATGACGTCGGCGCCCGCTGTGGCGAGCGTTGCCGCACTCTCCGGACCAGTGCAGACGACCACCGAGAGGGCACCAGCCACCCGCGCGGCCTGAACGTCGCCGGAGTGGTCACCGACATACACATCGGCACTCTCAAGGATCAGTCGCTCGCCCTTGGCTGCACCGAACAACCCGCCGACGACCAGATCGGGATGGACGTCGGGCTGGTCCAGTCCCACCTCGGTCAGCACGTCCCGCACTCCCGCCTCCGCCTTGGCCGACACCACCAGCACGCGGCCACCGGCCTCCCGAACGGCCCGCAGTGCCTGGCCGGCGCCGGGCAGCAGTCGGGTCAGCGGGACGCCGATCTGGGCATACCGGGAGCGGTATTCACGGACCAGCCGATCCGAATCGAGCTGCGGCACGAGCCCGGCGACCGTGACCTCTAGCGGTAACCCGATGTACGGCCAGATCTGCGCACGGGTGATCCGCAGCCCCTCACCACCAGGGCAGGCCGCGACGGCGGCCGCGAAGGTCGCCGTGATGCCATCGGTCGAATCAACGAGGGTCAGGTCCAGGTCGAACCCGACGACGAGCTGATCACCTGACACCTGCCCAGGGTAGGAGAAGGTCGAGGCCAAACCGCGGCCGGCCCCGAGCAGACGATCACCCGGGGCCGGCCGTTGGGCAGCGATCAGCGCAAACCGCTGTACAGGTCGCGGTAGCGACGGAAGGCGGTCCTCAGGTCCTCCGTCGATCCGCTCTCGGCACGGGTACGCAACTCGGTCAGCGCCTTCTCGACCAGAGCGGCGGCTTCACGGACCGCGGCCTGCGGGTCGTCGACGAACCTGCCCTGCAGGTCACGCCAGTCGGCGTCCAGGCCACGTGCCGTCCCCGAACCGGTCGAACCGGTCGAACCGGCGGATGCCTCAGTGGAGAACGTGCCATCCGGCACCGGGTCCTTCAGCGCGCCGCTCTCGATGTCCGGCCCGACACTGGCGTCCGCATCTGTGCGGTCAGTGCGGTCGCGGTCAGTGCGGTCCAAGGTGACGTCGCTGTCCTTGGCCGTGACGTCACTGTCCTTGGTTCCGAAGTCACTGTCCTTCGTTCCGAAGTCACTGTCCTTGGTTCCGACGTCACTGTCCTTGATCCGCGCGTCGGTGCTGCCGGTGCTGCCGGTGCTGCCGGTGCGGGCGTAGTCCGACGAACGGTCGCCGTCCACCAGCGTCACCGGCGCACTGTCCGGTGTGGTGTCCCGGCCGCTGGAGGTCGGCTCCGGTCCCGCGTCCACCGGGAGCAGCACCGGGTCGCCGTCCACCGTCGTGTACCGATCGGTCGACTGCTGGACCGTCCGGGTGCTTCCACCCGACTCGTCGCGGGCCGGGGTGTCTTCGTAGCGAGCATCATGCGAGCTCATCGGGTCTCCTGGTGATGCGTTGACGGGGAATCCGGATTCGGGCGATCGGTGCCGTTGTCCTCGACCAAGGCTGCGAACAGGGCTCGGTAGTGCACGAAGGACTGGCGCAGGTCCTCGGTGTCGACGCCACCGGCGGAACGGTGCCGCTGGTGCGCGGCGTGTGCCTCGCGGTAGTGCGAAACGACCTCCGGGTGATCGGCGGCCACCAGGTCGGCACGCTGGTCGAAGTCCTCCACGGGGTAGCCGCGCTCGTGCATCACGGTGGTGAGCAGAGCGTCAGCGGCGTCCACCGCCTGGCCAGGCTCGTCGACGAACTGAGCCTGAATGCCTTCCCACTGGGTGCGGAACCGGGTCCGCTCGGCCTCGCCGAGGTCGCGTAGTTCCAGCTTGTCCCGCTGTTGCGCGACGTCAGCCAGGTGCGACTCGGCCTCCCGGCGGCTATCGGCCCCTTCCACGGCGCGGTCGTATTCCGGTCCGAACCGTTCGCGCAGTTGAGCGCTGCGCTGTTTCTGAAACATCACAAGTGCGACGGCAGCCAACACGGCCACCACCAGCACCACGATGATCACTGTGACGGTTGTTGTCATGCGTCCTCCTTCGACGCAGGCGCGACCGGGCACCTGGTTGGACCCGGTCCGCTGCCTTGCGGCGATAATGGCCACCGATCGGGCATACCGCCTTTCGAGATGACCATGAGGAGTACCGGGAGCCCCCGAGCGGAGCGACAGCCCGGCTGAGCCGATTACCGTGGGGGCGTGCCTCCTCCCCCGCCGCGCAGCCTCGCCGACGAACTCCGCCGGTGGGACGACGCGACGCTTGTCGCGCTCCTCGAACAGCGACCCGATCTGACCGCTCCGGTACCCACCGATCTAGGCAGCCTGGCGGTGGCTGCCGCCAGTCGACTGAGCGTTCAACGCGCCGTCGATGGCCTGGACGCCACCGCCCTGCAGGTGCTGGAGGTTCTGGCGGTGTTACCCGAGCCGGTCTCCGCCGCCGAGGTGTCGCGCCGCTGGGGGGCTCCGGCAACCGGCCCGCTCGCCGTGCTGCGTGGGTTGGCCCTGGTCTGGGGTGGGACCAGGTCGCTGCGCCTGGTCCGGGCGGCGCGAGACAGCGTCGGCCCGTACCCCGCTGGGCTCGGGCCGCCGCTGGCCGATGCGCTCGGCCGCCGGTCGCCGCAACGGTTGGCGCACGTGATCGAGGACCTCGGCCTGGAACCGGCAGGTGACCCGGAGACCGGTCTGGTTCGGCTGGCTACCCACCTCGGCGACCCCGATACCGTGCAGACCCTGCTGAAGGAGGCACCCGAGCAGGCCCAGCGGGTCCTCGACCGGTTGGTCTGGGGGCCACCGATCGGTGCGGTCGGGGACGCCGACCGGCCGGTCCGGACCGGCAGCGCGGGCTCCGCCGTGGAGTGGCTACTGGCCCACGGGCTGCTCGCCGTCGCCGATGCCGGACACGTGGTGCTGCCCCGGGAGATCGGCCTGGCCTTGCGCGGCGGTCGGGTACACCGCCAGCCGGAGCTGCGGCCCCCGGCCCTGAACCTGCGGGAACGACCGGTTCGGCAGGTCGAGGGGACGGCGGCCCAGGCCGCGGCCGAGGCCGTCCGGCTGGTCGATGAGCTGGGTGAACTGTGGAGCGCCGCGCCGCTGCCGGTCCTGCGAGCCGGCGGGATCGGCGTCCGTGAACTCCGTCGGCTGGCCAGCGTCCTGGACCTGGATGAACCGACGGCTGCCCTGGTCACCGAGGTCGCGCTGGCCGCCGGGCTGATCACCGAGGACGGCGAGGCCGATCCGACCTGGCTGCCCACTCCGCAGTTCGACCTGTGGCGGACCGGCAGCACCGGCGAGCGGTGGACCCAGTTGGCCAGTGGCTGGCTTGAGACCCCACGCGCGCCCGGTCTGATCGGATCGCGCGGACCCAAGGACGGGCTGGTCGCAGCGCTCGGTCCGGAGATTGAGCGGCCGCAGGCGCGGACCGTCCGCCAGCAGGCCCTCTCCGAACTGGCCACCGCCAGCCCGCCGAGCACCGGGGCGATCAGCTCCGCGCTGGCGGACCCAACCGGTGCCGATGTGTTGGCCAGGCTGAACTGGGCGGCCCCGCGGCGCGCCAGTACCGCCCGGGCCCAGTTGCTGGGCTGGACGTTGCAGGAAGCGGCCTGGCTGGGGATCACCGGCCTGGGTGCGCTGTCGACCTTTGGCCGGGCCCTGGTGACGACCCCTCAGGACCCCGGACCGGCCGCGGAGATGCTCGATGCGACCCTGCCGGACCCGGTTGACCATGTGCTTTTGCAAGCCGATCTGACCGCTGTCGCTCCCGGCCGGTTGCTGCCGGAACTGGAGCACGAACTCACCCTGATGGCCGAGATCGAGAGTCGCGGCGGCGCCGGCGTCTACCGGTTCACCGGTCCTTCGATCCGGCGGGCGCTTGACGCCGGACGAACCGGTGACGAGATCCTCACCTGGTTGAGCGCGCATTCCCGAACGCCGGTGCCACAACCGCTGAGCTACCTGATCGCGGACAGCGCCCGACGCTATGGCCGGCTCCGGGTTGGCGCCGCGGGCGCGTACCTGCGAGCGGACGACGAGTCGGTGCTGGCGGAGGTGCTGGCGGACAAGCGGGCAGCGTCGTTGCGGCTGCGCCGGCTGGCTCCGACCGTGCTGGCCGCCCAGGCCGGCCCGGACGTCGTCCTCTCCGTTCTGCGCGGGATGGGGTTGGCCCCGGCCGCCGAATCTACCGAAGGTGAGCTGCTGATCCGCAAGATCACGGCCCGTCGGGCCAGCGCCGGGCGACCGTCCGGCGCCCGGCGCTGGCCGCCGCCGACCGCCACCCGAGCCGGCCTGCTGGCCGCGGTGGTGGGCATGCGAGCCATCGACGCCAATGCTCGACGGCCGGTTCCGGAAGCGGATGGGAATGCTCCCGCGCTGGTGCCGATGGACCCGGCCGGGGCCCTCGCGGTGCTTCGGGACGCGGTCGCTGCCCGACAGGACGTCTGGATCGGTTACCTGGAGGACGCCGGGCGTCCGGTCCGGCACATCGTTGAGCCGCTGTCCGTGGAGGCTGGACGGGTCCGGGCCCTGGAACGTCAGTCCGGGCGAATCCGCAGCTACTCGGTGCATCGGGTGATCGCGGTCGCCCCGGTCGAGGCAGGTCCGGTCGAGGTGGGCCCGGTGAAGGCAGGTCCGGTCGAGGCAGGTCCGGTGGACGGCTCGCCGATCGCTCCGGCTGCCACATCCGTTCCCAGCGCCGCTGCCGTTCCCATCGCTACTGCGGAGAGCACCGGATAGGCGTGCCGGATAGACTGAGCCGAACATCGCGGCGCGTTCGACGGGCCACTGCGGAACCGGAGGTCGAGGCGCTGCACCGGCGCGCCCGGTTGGCCCTGGTGATCAACGTGGTCGTTGCCCTCTGCTGTTTCGGACTGCTCAGCATCCCCGGGGCGATCGCCGCGGGGATGGCGTTACGGGCGATTCCGGATGATCTGCACCGAGCCGATCGGCTGGTCCGGTGGTCCTGGGCATTTCTGGGTACCAACCTGCTGTTCTACCTGCTGCTCTTCGCCGTGGTTGCGACCATTGCCCTGATCGTGTTCCTGGCCAGCAAGTCAGGTGCGGGATAATCGGGTGCTTACTGAACGGATGTACTGAGTGAACGACGGACCACTGATCGTCCAGAGCGACAAGACGTTGCTGCTGGAAATCGACCATGCGCAGGCTGCCGCCTGCCGGCGGGCGATTGCCCCGTTCGCGGAGCTGGAACGCGCCCCCGAGCACGTGCACACCTATCGGCTGACGCCGCTCGGGTTGTGGAACGCTCGGGCCGCCGGGCACGACGCCGAGCAGGTGGTCGACGTCCTGCTGGAGTACTCGCGGTACCCGGTGCCGCACGCACTGCTGGTCGACGTCGCCGAGACGATGGCCCGGTACGGCCGCCTTCAGCTGGTCAAGGATCCCGAGCACGGGCTGCTGCTGCACGCGATCGACGTCCCGGTGCTGGAAGAGGTACTGCGCAGCAAGAAGGTGGCACCGCTGGTCGGTGCGCGGCTGGACGCCGAGAACGTGCAGGTCCACGCCAGCGAGCGAGGCAACCTCAAGCAGGTACTGCTGAAGCTTGGCTGGCCGGCCGAGGACCTGGCCGGTTACGTGAACGGCGAGAAGCACCCGATCAGCCTGGTCACCGATGGCGGCTGGGTGTTGCGCCCGTACCAGGACGAGGCGGTGCAGAACTTCTGGCACGGTGGCTCGGGCGTCGTCGTGCTGCCCTGTGGGGCAGGAAAGACCCTGGTCGGCGCGGCCGCAATGGCCCAGTCCGGGACGACGACATTGATCTTGGTGACGAACACGGTCTCGGCCCGGCAATGGCGCGACGAGCTTCTCGCCCGGACCAGCCTGACCGAGGAGGAGATCGGCGAGTACTCCGGCTCGCGCAAGGAGATCCGCCCGGTCACGATCGCCACCTACCAGGTGATGACGACGAAGCGGAAGGGCGTCTTC
>JANNPJ010000169.1:0-3669 GCA_031400005.1 Kineosporiaceae bacterium
AGGCCGGCGCCTGGTTCGCGCCGCTCGGTCTCGACGGATGTGAGCAGCAGCGGCCCGGTGAGCTGTCCGGTGGGCAGATGGAGCGGGTCGCGATCGCCCGGGCTCTCGTCACCCGCCCGGGCATCGTCTTCGCCGACGAGCGGAGGTCTTCTCACCCACTTGATCCGGAAGGTAGATATTGCTTGCAAACGATATCGCTCTGAAGTAATATTCTAGCGGTGATCATCGATTTGCACGAGTCCTTCGGGCGCTTCTGGGATCGCCTCGAAGTGGCAGCGGGGAAGGGAAATGCGAGGGCTCGCGCTGAACTGGACTTCCTCCTGGCCGAACTTTCGGTGCTCGCGGATCTGAAGCGCGAACCAGAGGAAGAATCGGCGACGCTGAAGCGGGTGCGACAGTCCCGGCGCTTCCCGGTCTGGCGGGTTGCACACCGCTTCCACCCCGACGTGGCACTGCGGCTGATCGTCTGGTTCCCATCGGAACAAGAGGATCTTGTAGTGGTTGCCCTTTTCGCAGGAAACAAGGCACAGATGGGTGATGTGTTCTATGACAGCGTCGGAGTGCGCGCGGACGGGATGATTGAACAGTGGATTCGCCAGCAGCAGCAAGAGCGGAAGGACGGCGAGCGATGAGCGAGGCAGAGAAGTTCCTCCGGGGTAACAGTCGGCTGGAACGCGCACTGAGCGATCTAGCTACCAACCAACGGGTCGAAAAGATCCGCAACGACATGGAACAAGCAGATCGCGAGTACGCGCTGCATCTCGCGTCCATCCGCAAGGCCGCCAACCTCACCCAGGTCGAACTCGCGCGGCGGATGGGAATCAAGCAAGCCGCTGTCAGCGGTCTGGAAGCGCGCGAGGACATGTTGCTGTCCACCCTGGCGAACTACCTTCGCGCCGCCGGTGCGTCCGAGGCCCGAGTCGTCATCACGATCGACGGTCAGGAGATCGAGTACCCCCTCCCGCAACCTCCGCCGCAACCTCCGCTGCGGGCAGACACCGAGGATTCTTCTGGATTAGCGTCTTGATCAGTGCGACGGGGTGGCTTCAGGGCCGGGCTGGCTGGCTTCGGCGGGCTGCTGGTACTGGGCCAGCAGGGCGCCGACGAAGGCAAAGATCTCGTCGGGCTTGGTTCCTTCGGGATCGGCGAGCCAGGCCAGATTGACGCCGTCGAACAGCGTTGCGACGAACTGAGCCAGGATCTCCGGCGAACCCGGCAACCCGGTCAGGTGCGCGGCCTGCCACGGTTGCACCATCACCTCCGCGCTGGTCCGGTACGCCGCGTATTGGGCCCGGGCCACGTCGCGGAATTGGCGTGACCGCAGCGACCAGGTCGTCAGTTCGTACAGGGCGATCTGGCGGCCGCTGTCATCGCCCTGGACGACCGCGAAGGCGGACCGGAATCGCGCGGTGAGATCGTCCGGCAAATTGGCCGGCGCGCTGGCGACCACCGGCTCGGCCACTGCCTGCTCGAGCTGACGAAGCATGTTCTGCACGACTTCTTCGAGGAGTTCGTCTTTCCCGGAGAACCAGTAGTGCACCAGGCCGTGCGGCACGCCGGCTTCCTGGGCGATGCGCCGGGTGGTGGCGGCCGCTACGCCGTCCGTGGCCACCACCCGGGTGGCAGCCTCGATCAGCTGCGCCCGGCGACCGTCGACAGGCCGGCGCTTCGGAGAGCGTTCCGTTGCCATGGGACGACGCTAACAGATCATCGTTTTTGTCTTGGTCAGCCGAACTGGCCACTTGACCAAGTCAATCGGCCAGTGCATTCTTTGGGGAATTCGGGGCGCCGCGCGTTATCACATTGAGGGGCGACGACCGATGGTCTTCTCCACGTACTTCCCGAACGACCTCGCCAGGAGCGTGACCCCATGACCGCCTCCGCAAAACCCTCCGCCGACGCCCTTCCCCCCATCGACAGCGCCACCGGCCGCGCTATCGACAGCGCGGCCCAGGCAAGCGATGCGCCAATCCGCGACCGCAGCACGGCGATCTGCGTGATCGGGGCCGGCCCGGCCGGCTTGGCCACGGCACGGGCACTGCGGGCTCGCGGGATCGATTACGACCAGTTGGAGCGATACACCGAGGTCGGCGGCTTGTGGAACATCGATGCCCCCGGGTCGCCGATGTATGAAGCGGCGCACTTCATCTCCAGCAAGACCATGTCCGGGTTCTCCGGTTTCCCGATGAGCGACAGCTTCCCGGACTACCCCTCGCACCGCCAGGTGCTCTCCTACCTGCGGGACTTCGCCGACGCCTATGGCCTCCGCGAGCAGATCGAATTCGGCGTCTCGGTCGAGGCGGTGGCCAAGTCCGAAGACGGCACCTGGGTCGTCACTCGCTCCGATGGGTCGCGGACCAGGTACCGGGGTGTGGTGTGCTGCTCGGGGGTGCAGTGGACGCCGAACCTGCCCCCGACGCCGGGCAACTTCACCGGCGAGGTGATGCACAGCGTCGATTACCGGGATCTGGAGCAGGTCCGGGGCAAGCGGGTGCTCGTCGTCGGTGGCGGAAACTCCGCCTGTGACATCGTTGTTGACGCCGGCCGGGTCGCCTCTCGGGCGGTGATCAGCATGCGCCGCGGCTACTGGTTCATCCCCAAGCACATCTTCGGCGTCCCGGCGGACGTGTTCGCCGAGGGCGGTCCGTCATTACCGAAACGGCTGGAACAGCGCGTGTTCGGCTTTCTGCTCAACCTGATTTACGGCAAGCCCGAGCGGCTCGGCCTGCAACGCCCGGATCACAAGTTGTTCGAGACCCATCCGGTGCTGAACAGCAACCTGTTTCTGAGCCTGCAGCACGGCGATGTCACCCCCAAGCCAGGGATCAAGACCACCGAAGGATCCACCGTCACCTTTGTCGACGGCAGCAGCGAAGAATTCAACCTGATCATCTACGCCACCGGATTCCTCCACGACATCCCCTACGCCGGAGAGTATTTCGGCAACAGCCAGCACCCGGATCTGTATTTGACCAGCTTCTCCCGGGAGCACCAGGGCTTGTTCGGGGTCGGCTTCACCGAGACCAACAGCGGCGCGTACCAGCATTTCGACGCCTTCGGGCAGATGATCGCCAGCTACCTCGATGATCAGAAGCACCGCCCCGATCGGGCTCGCCAGTTCGCCGCCCTGATCACCGACGACCGGCCCGATCTCAGCGGCGGAATCACGTTTGACAACTCGCCCCGGCATCAGGGGTACGTCGATTCGCACGCTTTGAGCCACTATCGCGACACCATCTTCACCCGGATGGGTTGGCAGACGAAGGTCGAACCGGCCGGCGACCACTCGGATGGGAGACCTCATCCGGTGAAACGCGACCTGACCAATGCCGGATCGCACCAGGTCGCCTCGTGATTCGCGCGCTGCTGCAAGAGGTTACGAGGGCCTACTATCGAGCGCCCTTCGACTACGCCGGCAAGGTCATCGTGGTGACCGGCGGTGCCGGCGGCATCGGTAGCGAATTCGCCCGCCAGGCCGCCCGGCGCGGTGCCAGCCTGGTCATCGTCGACCTGGACGATGCCCGGGCCAAAGCCCTGGTCGATGAGCTACCTGCCGCCGACCCAGCGCACCTGCCGATCTGCGCCGACCTCACCGAACCCGACCAGATCCTGGCCATGATGGACCAGATCGAGCAGCGCTTCGACCGCATCGACGTCCTAGTCAACAAC
>JANNPJ010000182.1:0-3439 GCA_031400005.1 Kineosporiaceae bacterium
GCGCTGCCCCGGACGAAGGACAGTGGCGAGCTGGTCCGGTTCCTCCGGGACGAGAACGTTCCCGGTGTCTTTCCTTTCACCGCAGGGGTTTTCCGGTTCAAACGGGATGCCGAGGCGCCGGCCCGGATGTTCGCTGGTGAAGGTGACGCCAAGCGCACCAACCGACGGTTCCACCTGCTCTCCCAAGGGCAGCCAGCCACGAGGCTGTCGACGGCGTTCGACTCGGTCACCCTCTACGGCCGTGACCCGGACGAACGCCCTGATATCTACGGCAAGGTCGGTACCTCCGGGGTCTCGATCGCGACGCTGGCGGACATGCGCGACCTCTTCGCCGGGTTCGACCTGTGCTCACCCACGACGTCGGTCTCGATGACGATCAATGGTCCGGCGCCGACGCTGCTGGCCATGTTTCTCAATGCCGCCGTGGACCAGCAGGTTGAGGTCTTCCGCAGCGAGCACGAAGGCCAAGATCCGACGCCGGAAGAAGCCGCCCGGGTCCGCGCTCGGGTGTTCCGTTCGGTCCGCGGCACTGTCCAGGCGGACATCCTGAAGGAGGACCAGGGGCAGAACACCTGCATCTTCAGCACCGAGTTCTCGCTGCGGGCGATGGCCGACATGCAGGAGTGGTTCATCACCAACGCGGTGCGGAATTTCTACTCGGTCTCGATCAGCGGATACCACATTGCCGAGGCCGGGGCGAACCCGATCAGTCAGCTGGCGTTCACCCTGTCTAACGGATTCACCTACGTGGAAAGCTATCTCGCCCGAGGGCTGGCGATCGATGACTTCGCACCGAACCTCTCGTTCTTCTTCAGCAACGGGATGGACGCCGAATACACCGTGCTCGGGCGGGTGGCTCGGCGGATCTGGGCGGTCGCGATGCGCGAGCGCTACGGTGCGAACGAGCGCAGTCAGAAGCTGAAGTACCACGTCCAGACGTCCGGCCGGTCGCTGCACGCGCAAGAGATGAACTTCAACGACATCCGAACCACGCTGCAGGCCCTTTGCGCGCTCTACGACAACGCGAACTCACTGCACACCAACGCCTATGACGAGGCAGTGACGACCCCGACCGAGCAGTCGGTGCGTCGGGCGCTGGCGATCCAAATGATCATCGATCAGGAGTGGGGGCTGTCGGGTAACGAGAACCCGATGCAGGGCTCGTACATCCTCTCCGAGCTGACCGACCTCGTCGAAGAAGCGGTGCTGGTCGAGTTCGAACGGATCAACGAGCGTGGCGGTGTCCTCGGCGCGATGGAGACCGGATACCAGCGCGGGCGGATCCAGGACGAGTCGATGCTCTACGAACAGCGCAAGCACGACGGCTCGCTACCGATCATTGGAGTGAACACCTTCACCGCCCCCGCGGGCGACGAGTCTTCGCAGTTGACCGGGCAGCCGGAGCTGATCAGAGCCACCGAGGCGGAGAAGAACTCCCAGCTCACCAGGCTCCGATCGTTCCAAGCAGACCATGCCGCGGAGGCCCCGATCGCGCTGGAACGGCTGAAGGCCGCTGCGGCTGAGGACGGCAACGTTTTCGAGGCCCTGATGGACGCCGTGCGACACTGCTCGCTCGGTCAAATCACCGAAGCCTTCTTCGAGGTGGGTGGCCAGTACCGGCGCAATGTGTGACGACCAAGGAAGAGGTGCAGTGTGACACCCGGCGGACGACTGCCGTTCGATCCGATCGCCGAGGCGACCCGGCAGTGGCACGCCCACGGCTGGGACGACGCGGCGGCGGGGATGGCGGCGGTCACCTCAGTGGTCCGGGTGCAGCAGATCATGATGGCCCGGGTGGAAGAGGTGCTCCGGCCACATGAGCTCACCTTCGCTCGATACGAACTGCTGACCCTGCTGTTCTTCAGCCGGACCGGTGCCCTGCCGCTGTCCCGGATCGGCGCCCGCCTGCAGGTGCACCCGGCGAGCATCACCAACGCGGTGGATCGCTGCGAGGCGAAAGGGCTGGTCCGGCGCATCCCGCACCCCAGTGACCGGCGAACCACGCTTGCCGAGCTGACCCCAGCCGGTCGCGACCTGGTCGTCAAGGCCACCGAGAGCATGAACCGCGAGGTCTTCGCCGACCTCGGGCTCACCGGCGAGGATGTCGACTCCGTGGTCACGGTTCTGACCCGGTTCCGCGCCGCGCACGGCGATTTCTGACAATCTCGGACCTCAGCGGTGATCAGACAGGCGGGAGTGCAGGTGCTGCGGGACGATCTCGGCCACCAGGTGCCAGTACCGGCGCACGTACGTCGCGTCGTCTCGATCGTTCCCTCGCTGACCGAGGCGATCGCGGCCACCGGACCCGGGCTGCTGGTCGGGGCAACGGACTGGTGCACGCATCCGGCCGACCTCGAGGTGGCGCGGATTCGCGGCACCAAGAACCCGGACGTTGCGGCGATCCTCGCGCTGGCCCCGGACGTCGTGGTTGCGAACGAGGAGGAGAACCGTCCGGTCGACCTGCAGGTGATGCGGGACGCCGGACTGGCGGTCTGGGTAACCCAGATCCGGACGGTCCCGGAGGCGTTCGGTTCCCTGCGCCGGATGCTCACGCTGGCCTGCCGCCGCGAGTCGCCCGACTGGCTGGCCCGGGCCGAGGCCGCCTGGGACGGACTGCCGGACGGGTTGCCAGGTGACTCGAACCGGGGGACGGCGATCGTTCCGATCTGGCGGCGTCCCTGGATGGTGGTCGGCCGGGACACTTTCACCGGCGACGTCCTACGCTGGCTCGGCGTGCGAAACGCTTTCGAAGCGCACCCGGAGCGCTACCCGAAGGTGTCGCTCAAGGAGTTACGCGCGCTGCGTCCCGACCTGGTGGTGCTGCCGGATGAGCCGTACCTGTTCACTGCGGACGACGGCCCGGAGGCTTTCGCCGGAACGCCGGTAGCGCTGGTCAGCGGTCGTTACCTGACCTGGTACGGGCCCAGCCTGGAGCAGGCCCCGGCGGTACTCACCGGCCAACTCGACCCGGCCGCGCAGATCGTCGTCCCCAAACAAACGTAATGCTTGGTTCGCCAGGCCGGTGCCCGTGGCCGGGACGGCAACTCGGTCGGCACTTACATCTGCTCCGACCTTGCCTGCTCGCTGTCGATCGTACGCGCACCAATCTTTTCGGCTTCCTTGACCGAATTATTGACTGAGGATCGCCGTTCCTTACGGAGCTGTGGAGAAGGATCGTTCAGGCGCTGGATCGGGCACTGATGGCTTGGTCCGCCACGCTCTGACCGCTTCTATCAGGGCTGCCAGGCCGAGGGCAAGGCCCAGCCCGAGTAGCACACCGTAGAGCGGGTTTTCTTCGAACGCCGCGCCACCGACATAGCCGACGAGGGTGCAGTACACCGCCCACGACACTGCAGCCAGGACGTCGTAACCGAAGAAAGTCTTGATCGGGTAACGAATGGCGCCGGTGGTCAGGGTGACGGCGGACCGTCCGCCCGGG
>JANNPJ010000435.1:0-13409 GCA_031400005.1 Kineosporiaceae bacterium
CACGGGGCGACTCCGCTACGCCCAAAATGTAACCGGAGATTTTGCCGCGATTTAGAGGGATTCTCTCTGCGCGAATACTAACTACGTTTGCCGCAATGCCGGACGCATCGACCGGTGCCGACACCGCCGACTCGGCGGCCGGTTTCGGGTCAGCGGTGACGGTGAAGAGATTTCGGAGGATCACCAGTCCGGCGCCGATGATGACCAGGGCCAGGCTGAGGAGCAGGTTGAGTACCGGACGGCCGGGGATCACCGTCCAATTGTGCCGTCGGTCGGCGCCAACGAGGAGGGGAAGGCCGACCAGCAGGACGGTTCCGACTCCGAGCCAGGCACCGCGCAAGGCGTTCCCAGCCACCCGGATGGCTACCGGCCGCCCGAGCGCCCCAACCAGGATCCGGCCGAGCAGCAATGACAAGGGGGCGAGAAGGGCGTCGTGGACCACCACCCCGGCGGCCAGCCAGATCAGCATCGGAAACCACACCTTCGGGGGAAGCTCGAAAAGCACCAGATGGCAGCCCCGGGCCAATCCCGCCGCGCCCAGTCCGAGCAACGCACCTCGCGTCACCGTTTCGAAGGTCACGATGCCTCCTCGGTGAGCACGGTCAGCCGGTGAATCCATTTGGTCTGCAACACACCCGGACGGTTCGGTGCAATCAACCGAGCCGGATATCCATGGTCCAGATTTAGGACGCCGCCGTTGAGACCGGTCGCCAGCAGGGTGCGCGAGTCGTTGACGAAGGCCGCGGGCAGCGTGCTGATCCGGTAACTCCCTGACTTCTCCAGGGATTCGACCCGCACGGCACTGCGCTCGTCACCACCCGCGCTCCGGACCAGGTCGCGGATTCGGACGCCGGTCCACCGGGCCTGCGCGCTCCACCCCTCCACGCAGGCGATCGGCAACTCGACCCGATGCTGGCCCAGGGCCGCGAGGTCGGCCAGGCTCAGGGAACGCGTGCCGGTCGGTCCGGCCAATTCCAGCCGCCAACTCGCTCCGGTCACGGCCGCCGTCACTCCCGCGGCGCTCGCCGTCCGGTTGATCGGTAGACCTTGCGGGCCGACATCGGGCCGCCGCGGCGCCAGCAGAGCCAGTCGGCGCAACGGAGCGACCGTCTGCCCGGCCGTCAACACAACGATTCCCCCGGTGACAGAGAGCACCGCGATCAGGAAGCCACGCCGGGTCGCGCCGTCCGGGTCGAACCCGAACCGGCCTGGTGGCGCGCCGCCGTCCGGTAATGCCGCCGCCAGAGCCGATCGAATGAGCGGCAGCTTCACCGCGATGTGTACGAGAAGGCCACCGATCACCAGCCAGGCCGCCGCGTGGTGAGCGCCGGTGAACCCGAAACCCCATGGGTACCATTGAGCCACGTTCATCAGCCCAGTGATCAGCTGAAACGACGTGGCCGCGATCAGCACGGCAATACTCAGCTTCTCCAGCAGGTAGCCGAGGCTGCGCTGAGGTGGCCGGAACAACCTCGGGTAGACCGAGTGCAGCTTGGCCAGCAGCAGCGGCAGGATCGCGGTGCCGGTCGTGATGTGCAAGCCCTGGGTCACCCGGTAGCCCCAGGCCGGGTTCGGGCCCAGCGGTAGCCAGCTCACCGGATGCTGCTGGTAGTGGCTGAACAGCCCGGTGACAAAGCAGATGCTCAGGCTCAGGCCGAGCCATACCCCGATCCGGGCAACCACCCGATCGTCGTGCAACGGGGAATGGAAGTCCGTCTCGGTGGGCGGTCGCACTCGGGGCCTGGACGTCGTCAGAGGTGTGGCCATGATGCGACGGTAGGCAGCCACACCTCTTCCGGGGTCGATCGCCGTGCTTACGGACCGCTAACGGCGGGCCGCGAACCGCCGTCCAGGCCGGAGGAGCAGGGCAGTGTAGGGGCATGCAATCGGAGCCCAAGACCCGGGCGAGCCCCACTCGGTGGCGGGACGAGTGGCCGATCGTCGCCGCCGGCCTGGTCTGCGTCGTCACCTATGCCCTCCTTTCCCGGACCGGCGACCTGGACGGACATCGCGGTCGACTGGCCGTCGTCGTCGTCGTGCTCGGTGCCTGGACGGTGTTCGGAGTGTCCGCCCGGATGGCGCTACAACGCAGGCCCACGCCGGTCGCCGCCACCACGGTCGGCGCACCGCCGCGACCCGGCCCGGGACGAAACGGGCAACGGCTGACCCTCGTCGTCCTGATGGCCACCGCTTGTCAACTGCCCGGCATTCTGGTTGCCCCGCAGTCCAGTTCGGATGCCTACCGATATGTCTGGGACGGGCGGGTGCAACAGTCCGGCATCTCACCGTACCGGTACGTTCCCCTCGACGACCGTGTGGCGCAACTGCGAGACCCGCTGCTGTTCCCCGGGCTCCCACCGTCGCAGGCCAGCAGCGTCCGCACCCTGGACCAGCTTCCGCAGGCGCGCGCCGACATCCTCCAGTTGGCCCGGAACGACCCGCGGACCCGGATCAACCGACCCCGGGTGCCCACCATCTACCCGCCGGTTGCTCAGGCCTGGTTCGCCGCAGTAGCGGCGGTGACCCCAAGGTCTCGGGGTACTCAAGGGCTTCAACTGGCGGCCGCGCTGCTGGCGGTCGGCCTGACGCTGGGGTTGGGGCTGCTGCTCGGACGTCGCGGCAACGATCCGGCGCAGGCACTGTGGTGGGGTTGGTGCCCACTGGTGGTGCTGGAGACCGGCAATGGGGCCCACATCGACATCCTGGCGGCAGTCCTGGTGGTCGGGTCGTTCGCGATGCTTGGCCGAAACGGGAAAAGTCTTGTCCGACAACGGTTCCTGGGCGGACTTCTGCTCGGACTCGCCGCCGCCACAAAGATCATCCCATTGCTCCTGCTACCGGCCGTGACCGTGCTTCGGCGGCGCAACGGCGGCGGGCCGCGCCAACTCGCCGTTCCGGTGACGGCGCTGGTCACTTTTGGCCTGACCTATCTGCCGCACCTGCTCGCCGTGGGCTCGCTCGTGCTGGGATACCTTCCCGCCTATCTCAGCGAGGAAGGATTCTCAGACGGCAGCCGATACCGCGTGCTCGCCCTGGTCGTGCCAGGGCCGGCTCACCAACCGGTGGCGGTGCTGCTGGGCGCCGCCATCGCCCTGCAGGCCCTCTGGCGCTGTGACCTGCATCGCCCGGAGCGGACAGCGGTCTGGCTGTTCGGCGGCGCCGTGCTGATCGCGACGCCCGCCTATGCCTGGTACTGCCTGCCGCTGGTAGCGCTCGCGGTGCTGGCCGGTCGTCTGGAATGGCTGGCCGTGGCGGTGGCCGGGTACCTGGCCTACGCGGGCACCCGGCTCCCGTTCGTGCCGGGGATCGCCTACGCCGTGGCCGGGGCGTTCATTCTCATCGTTGCTGCGAGCCGGGCCGGCTACGGTCCCGTCCGGGGCCAGCTCCGAGCTGGCCCCGGACACCTTCCGGCCTCGTGGAGCGGCCGGTAGGTAGTGGTTCCCTGAACCCAGGCGGTCAAGGGCTGCGGTCGGACGGGCGCCCCTTGATGCGGAAGGCGCGGAAGGCGCCGATCAGGCCGGCCTACGCCTGGGCGTTGAGCGTGGCGACCGGAACGTGCCCGAGCAGTGCGATCGTCTCGCGAAAATGGTCGACGTAGATCCGGCAGGCATCGCAGCCGGCCAGACGGGCTTCGACGGCCCGCATGGTGGCCGGGTCGAGGGTGCCTTCCAGGTAGTCGGTGAGCGGTACGCACCTCCCGAATTCGGCTGATCTTGGCGATGTTTCAGGTCGACTCCGTGGCGTCCCCCGACGGTACGCGATCTGCGGGCGCTGTTCATCAGCTGTGCGTACCGGGATGGCCGGCGCCTCGGCCAACCGGACCACGAGGTCAGCGCCGGGGGCGCGAACGACCGGTCTCGATGAATGATCCGGACAGCCGCCGAGCCTGTTCGTGCAGGAAGGTCTGCTCGGGTGCGCTCGCGGCGATTGCTGCCGCGCGGTGGTAGGCGTCGATGGCTTCCTCCGTGCGGTTCAGGCGGCGCAGCAGGTCGCCCCGGGTGGCGTGGAATGGGTGATAGTTGTTGAGGTCGAGGCCGTCGACCAGCGCGATTGCGGCGGCCGGGCCCTCGATCTCGCCGATGGCGATGGCCCGGTTCAGCGCGATGACCGGGGTTGGGGTAAGAGTCAGGAGGTGGTCATAGAGGGCCACAATCTGCGACCAGTCGGTGTCCTCGATCGATGCTGCGTCGGCATGCACCGCGTTGATCGCGGCCTGAAGTTGGAACGGGCCGGGCTCATTGCGCACCAAGCAAGCTCGGACAATGGCATGGCCCTCGTCGATCATTGCCCGATCCCAGCGGCTGCGGTCCTGATCGCGCAGCAGGACGAGCGAGCCATCGGCCGCAATCCGGGCCCGGCGCCTGGACTCGCTCAGAAGCAACAGCGCCAGCAGGCCCGACACCTCCGGCTGATCGGGGAGCTGCCGTGCGAGTAGCCGGGCCAGCCGGATCGCTTCCTGCCGCAGATCTTCTCCGTCACCGTTCGCGGTGACCGACTGATCGGCTGACTGATCGGCGCCCACGGTGTAGATGAGGTAGACCACCTTCAGCACGGGTCGCAGACGGTCCGGTAGGTCGGATTCCGGCGGCACCCGGTACGGGATCCGGGCCGCGCTGATCTTGCGTTTGACCCGGACCAGGCGCTGAGCCATGGTCGGTTCGGTGACCAGGAACGCCCGAGCCACCTGAGCGGTGCTCAGCCCGCCGAGCAGTCGCAGCGTGAGCGACACCTGCGCATCGATCGACAGCGCCGGATGGCAGCAGGTGAAGATCAGCCGCAACCGGTCGTCCGACACCGAGGGAACTTCCTCCGGCACCGGTTGACCTGCCACCGGCCACAGCACCGCGACCTCCTCAAGTAGCGCTCGCCCCCGCACCTCGCGGCGGAGACGGTCGATCGCGCCGTTGCGGGCCGTGGTCGTGATCCACCCTCCGGGATTCGGTGGCAGACCTTCGACCGGCCACCTCCGCAACGCCAACGCGAACGCGTCCTGCACGGCGTCCTCGGCCGTATCAATGTCCCCGAAAATCCGGATCAGGGTGGCTACCGATCGGCCTGACTCCGCCCGGAAAATCTGACCGACGCCGACCTCATCCACCTCGGCCGGAGCCTCGACGTCCGGCTCGGCCATCCGGTTCAGGCTCCGGGCTCAGGCCAGAACGGGCGAACCTCGAGCGGGGCTCCGATCAGGGCGATCGTCTTGGCCGCCCAGCCGATCGCCGCGTCGAGGTCTTCGCACTCGAGGATGTAGAAGCCGCCGAGATGCTCTTTCGACTCCACGAACGGCCCGTCGGTGATCTGCACGCCACCGGCGGACAGGCGCACGACGGTGGCGGTGTCCGGCTCGGTCAGCCGCCCGCCGAAGACCCAGACCCCGGCCGCTTTCATCTCCTCCTGCAAGGCCATCACCTGCCCGGTCATCTCCCGGATCTGCTCGCCGGTCATCGGCTCACTGGCCTCGCCTGGGACGCCGCTATGGACCGATAGCAGGTACTGCGTCATGGTCGTGCTCCTCACGCTCAGGCCGGCCGTCCCAGCCTCTCACCCCGCTACGAACAGGATCCGCCCAGATCGACAGGTCACCCGCGATTTCTTTGGACTCCGTTGCCCCGGTTGGCCATGACGACGAGAGCTTCCTTCGCGAGCCTCGCGATTCCCACATGTACCTGGCCCAGGTGTACGGGACTGAGGACTGGGTGACGAGACGCATCGCGGGTCACGTTCGTCTCCGTGCCCCGGAACCGCTGGTTCCGGGCACCTGATCTTCGGGTCTTGCATCATGGCGCTGCGCTGGCTGGAATGTAGTGCGGTGATGTCGATCTGGACTGCGGATCGCGTGATGTGACGCACTGTAGTCGACGGAGGTGTGCAAGGGCCTGCTGAGTGGATCTTGTGGTGCGCACAAGGTGCGCACGGACGGCAGGCAAGTAGCCAGCACTCAATGGACTGCGCAGCACGGAAAGGATCGCTGACCTGCACGAATACGACTGAGCAACACTCAACAACACGAGCCAGCAGGATGAAGAAGCCTTTACACCGCGGGTGTCGTCGGTTCGAGTCCGGCCGGGCCCACTTTTGGAAGAAACCGCAGGTCACAGCGGTGTGTGTCGGCTCACGGGACGTGAGATCGGCTGAAATTTATGTCCGTTTTTGGCCGATTTTCTGTCCGTTTTGTTTCATGGTGCGCACGTGGTGCGCACACTCGCTTTTGCAAGCGTCGATATGTGTACTTTTGCGTCCCCTGATTCCAGGTTGCTTTGTGTGATGGGTATGGCTCGGTGGGCAAGTTGTTGTTGTCTGGACCTGTGGTGATGTCGAAACGTGCTTGATGCTGATCTGAGCACGGCTCTCCTCACCGACGCCGGTGCTTGGCGTGGGATCAGTAGACGCCGACCGTGGCCGGCGGGCAAGACGCATTTCCGTCCGGCGGAGGCAAGGATTTCTGTCGGACTGGACCGAGAACGCCCTGCGGAGGCGCCGAGTTCCGACGGAACTCGGCCGACAGGGTGGTGATAACCCCGTCGAATGAGGTCCGATCTCAGGCTCGACCCTCGACGGTCGGGTTCTTAATCGAGCGCCGCACCTGGCGTTCAACCAGGATGGACAGAAAGTCGCCGATCCGGCTCGTGGTGCAAGCACGGTAAACCTCGCGCGTGCGGGCTTCGAGATCTGCCCGCGACACGCCCATCCCAGAGAACCGGATCGCCAGCCGGTCAACCACCTCGTTGATATGCCGCTCGCGGTCAGCGCCCGCCGTGGTACCGGCTGCCAGAGGCGACGCGGATGGGCCGGACGACGACGAAACAACCACGGTGACAACCTTTCCTCGTCAAAGCAGTAAGCCAGCGAACTTGCCGGTGGCAGAAAGCTCACGTTCGAGGGTAGACGCGCTCGCCCCTCGAGCTGCAAAAGATCACCGTGTTACGGCGGATCACGGCTTCTCACCGGCCCTAAGTGGCAGGTCCGGCAGCGATTCGACAGCATCCCGAAGTAGCGGTGCGGGTGTGCCCCTCCCTGTGGCCTCCCGTCCAGGGGGCACCGGCAATCGGCAGTTCATCCCAGGACAACCCATGGGCCGGGATCAGCACGGACACTCGTAGTAGATCAAGGTGAGCCTGATGTAGCGACGGGTCGAGGGAGTGCTGTGAGATCCCCAGAACGTCAGCACGACGATCTGGCAGCGCCGGCACTGAGCACGGCGACCTCCGGGTCGAGGTATCGGGCGCTCGCGGCGATGATTTTCGCGGTGTCGATGACGCTCATCGACCAGACGATCGTGTCGATCGCGGCACCGCAGATCCAGGCGGATCTTGGACTGAGCGCCGTTGGGCTCCAGTGGACCGTAAACGCCTACATCCTCGCGATGGCAGCACTTTTCGCGTGCGGTGGACGGCTCTCGGACACGATGGGCCACCGCCGAATGGTGGTGTCCGGGGTCGTTCTCTTCGCGGTGGCCTCGGCAATGTGCGGACTCACCCCGAGAGTGCCCGAAGTGACCCAGGCGTGGATCGTGACCTTCCGCGTGCTCCAGGGGGCGGGCGGGGCCGTGATGTACCCGGCCGCACTGGCAATCGTGGTGAGTGCCTTTCCGTTGCGCGAGCGAGGTCAGGCGCTGGCGCTCTTCTTTGCGGTCGCCGGCGTGTTCACCGTTCTGGGAACGGTTCTGGGCGGTCTTCTCGCAGAATGGACTTGGCGGGCCATCTTCTGGATCAACGTTCCGGTGGCGGTGATCGCCGTGGCCCTGACCTTGCGCTCGCACGTGACGACCGAGCACCGCCCGGCCCGACTGGACTACCGGGGCCTGGTCCTGATCGCTGCCGGGATCGCGCTCAGCGTCTTCGGATTCCAGCAGTCGGCGATCTGGGGGTGGGCCAACCCGGCTACCGGGCTCAGCGTCGCGACCGGCGTCGTGCTCCTCGTGACCTTTGTCGCGGTCGAGCGACGCACCTCGTCACCACTCATCCGGGTCGACATCTTCCGAACCCGGGCGTTCCTGGTCGACAGCACCATTCTTGCGCTATCCATGATGGTCTTCGTCCCGCTGTTCCTGTTCGCCAGTCAGTACGCTCAGGTCTGCCTGGGCCGGTCGGCCGCGGACAGTTGGATCATCCTGGTGTACTTCTTCGTCGGGTTGTCGATCGCGGCACTGGCGGGCGGACGCATGCTCGACCGGGCCGGGGTCAAGGAGACGGTGGTTCTCGGCTGTGTGATGGCGGGCGCAGGTCTCGGGCTTTGGGCGGGGGAGGTGACCGAACTCGACCTTGACTCCCAGCGCTGGTTCATCGTCCTGACGGGAGCGGGAATGGGGCTCGTGCTGGGTCCGGTGACCACGGACGCGGTCAATCACGCCAGCGAGATGTCCTACGGCGAGGTTGTTGGCATCACGCAAACGGTACGCAACTTCGCCGGCAGCCTCGGCCTGGCCATTCTCGGCACCATCCTGCTGTCCATCAATACCTCTCGCCTCACGGCCTCGCTGATGACGGCGGGAATGCCCGCTGCGCAGGCGGAGCGCCGTGCCCGGAGCATCGCTCACCTCGGCGCCGGACCCACCCTCGGTGCCCCCGCGCCGGTACCGGCGTTCATCCGCCTGGATTTCGCCTCGGCAATGGAGAGCGTCTTCTTCGTTATGGCTGCGATCATGGCCTTGGCCGCGCTGGTGGGGATGGTCGGTCTCCCGGCAGGAGGCGATCCACGTCCCAGGCGTCGATGGTGGGCGCCGGGGTCGTCCAGACGTTCCGGGCGATGAGCACTTCGCGCAGCACGTCCGGGCGATCGGTGATGATGCCGTCCACGCCCTCGTCCAGCAGCCTGGAGATCGCAGCAGGATCGTCGATCGTCCAGACCATCACCCGCAGGCCGAGGTCGTGGGCCAATTCCACCAGGCGCCGTGAGTACACCGGAAGGAGACCGTAGTACCTGGGGACGTGGAGAAATTCACCCCGTGGGAGGCTACCGATGAGCCGGCGGGCGGGAGTTGCGGTCCGGGCGGCGGCAGCCAGACGGATCACCGACTCCCAGCCGAGAGAGGTGCTCAGAGCGAGCCCGGCCCGGTCACGGGCCGCGCTCAGCCACCGGTCGCTGGCGCCGGCCAGGCAGACCCGGTCAATGGCCCGGTGTCGGCGCAGGACCTCGATCACCGGGTCGAGCGCGTCCGGATCCTTCAGGTCCATCATGAAACAGGTATCGGGAAAGAGATCGAGCAACTCGTCGAGGGTGGGGACGATCTCACCCTGAAAACGTAATCTGCGTAACTGTGCCCACGTGGTGCGGCGTACCCTGCCTGGCACACCCAACACCCGCCGCAAGGTGTGGTCGTGGAAGGCAACGCAGACGCCGTCTGCGGTGACCCGAAGGTCGGTCTCCAGATAGCGGAACCCGAGAGCGTGCGCGCGGCCGAAGGCGGCGAGACTGTTCTCCGGTGCCAAGCCAGTCCCACCGCGATGTGCGACCGGGTAAAAGCCTGCGTTGCCGACGTATCGGATCACCCTATGAGCCTGGACGGCGGACGTCACCATGGGGCGGGCGCAGCGAAAACGGGCGCAGCCGTTCAGATGAACGCTCGCGCCGGAGCGCAGAGCACGTGCCCGGGCCGGCCCGCGTCGTTACGCCTCGGCGCTGAGCAGCCCGCGCACCTGGGCCAGGGCGGCGCGCGACTCCGGCGTCCACACGGCGCCGACATACACGTGAAACCCGGAATGAGCCAGTTCGAACGTTCCGCGGTTGCCCGCCTCGCGTAGTCGGTGCGCCAGGACGTGGGCGTCCGCGGCCAGGATGTCTCGCCCGCCCTGGAAGATGTGCACCGGCGACAGGTCACGAAGGTCGGCCTGCAGCGGACTGATCCGGGGATCGCGGACATCGGTGTCGCCGGCCCACAGTCCGCCGGCGACGATGAGACGACGCGCCTTCAGCATCGGGTCGACGGCTTCGAGACTCGCTAGCGCCGGATGGGTCATGGCGACGTCCACCCACGGGGAGAAAAGAACGACCTGCTTCGGGGCGGGCAGCCCGAAGTCTCGGTAGGCGATCGCCTGCCCCAGGGCGAGGCCGCCCCCGGCCGAGTCTCCGGCCAGGGTGATGGCCGAGACCTCGCAGCGTTCAGCCAGTCCGGTGTAGACGGCGGACAGCATGACATAGGCGGCGTCCACCCCGCTCTCAGGGGCGAGACGGTAAAGCGGGACGGTGATGGTGACGCCGGTGTCACGGGTGGCGTGGTCCAACAGCAACCAGTGCGCCGACCCCAGCGGCCAGACGTAACCCCCACCGTGCGTGTAGATCAGATGCTGCCCGGCGCGCCGGTGCCGATGCGGGGTCAGGGTGATGACCGGGTTGCCAGCAACAAGAGAGCGACTCACCTCGTACCGATTCTGCAAGGACCGAGGTACGGGGGCGGGTTCAGGGTAGCGACGCGAACGCAGAGCGACAAGCTCGCCGTCCTCGTTCGTGCCCGGCCGGAAGCCGGCGCGCACACCCGGACCGGCGCTCATCCGAGCCGCTGCTCGCCGTCCGTTCAGGAACTGCCGGGCCATCAGAAGGCCACGGGTGGCCTCCATGGTCACGCTCATCCGCTGTTTGCCTTCTGGTAGACCGCTGGAAAGGTCTACGTTACGTGCGCCCGTACGTCATGGGTATCCCGTTGCCCGTCTCGCCTCGGTCGGCTACCCCTCCAAGAGGTCCGACCGCTGCCGGGCGTCCGGATCATCGAACGCTGAGCCTTGCATTGGATCTCGGTCCGAACACCAGGTCGGAGGCCGACACCGATCAGACCGGCGGGGCGGCCGGTAACGCGATGCAGGTGACCATCAAACCCTCGGCCACCAGCGACCGGAAAACCCGGTCAATCTGCGCCCGGCCAGCAACGGACCCTCGACCAGGAGGGTAGCTTCGAACGTCCGGGTGAGCGGGTGGAAGATCTGGCTGGCCTCGCTGGGCTGGAGCGGCACGATTACAGCGTTCAGATCCTGACGCGAGGCGAGACTTTCGCGCGCCTTCTCGTTACGGCGCCGGATGCTTGCGGCCAGAGCGAGCCGGACAAGCTTGAGTTGTCGGCCGATTGGCGAGCTCATCCTCCGGTTCTTCTGGAGGTGGGCCCTGTGCTGCATCTGGATGATGCCGTGGCCAACAAGATGCGCGCTCTATGGGCGGGCGCTTCCCAGGGTTTTCCTCGATGTCGATGCGATCGTGACCTCGGGGCGCTTCACCCACGAGCAGCTTCTGGCCTTGGCGAGCAACGCTGATGCTGGGTTCGATCCACACGGATTCGCCTATGCCCTTGGCGCTTTGACGCAGATCACCGACGGTCGGTCGACACGCGCGGCAGCACCGTGACGCAAACCCTCATCGGGGCGTTCGGACGGGCTGAGCCTTGTAGGCAGTCGACCTTCGATCCCACGCCAGGGACCGAAGGCCGACTCGCCAAGAGGGCCCCCAGACCGCCTCGCCATGAGCACCCGGCGCGGGTCCAGGGCGAGCCCGTCCGCCATCCACGTCGGGTAGGCCGGCCGCGGCCGGGCAGATCCTCCAGATCGTCTAGGGCGGCGAATCCGTTGTCCAGAGCGGTGAACTCCCATGGAGGGTGCCGCGAAACTCACCCTGCCGCGGTGGTTCGACGCGGAACGCGTTGGCTGAGGTCGAGTATCAGCAGGGCCAGGTTGGCGGTGATGGTGGCACCGATGATCGTGGTCAGGGCGCTCGCGAAGCCCTCGGTCGCCCCGAAGCCAAGCCCGGCCCCGACGAGCGATCCGGCTATCGCCAGCACCAGACCCTGACAGCGGATCCGGGCCGAGAAGTCTTGATCAACCCAGGCCCAGTAGATCCCGAGACCGATCGAGATCCCCATCGACGGCACGGCCACGAGGGGGCCGCCGATGAAGGCAGCCGGCCACAGCGTCCACACCGTGAGCATGGCCAGGAACCAACCACCGAGCCCCAGGATCACCGGTGTCAGAGCGCGTAGCGCCACACTGGTCTTGGGCCCGAAGCGGCCCCGGCGGTGCACTCGTCGCGCCATCCAGCCGAGCAGGACCAGTGCCATCAGGGCGCCACCAGCCACGGTACCGAGCAGAATTTTGGCAATGGCAGCCATCGTCGGAGTACCCACTTCGAAATCGACCTTCTGCGGGGTGAATCCGGAGGCATCCACCACACCGACGTCGAAATAGCCATTCACCAAGCGCTTCGCGGCCTCGGGCTGCAACTCCCAGAAGTCACTCGTGTGGCCCATTTCGGCCAGTTTCACTTGCTGCCCGTTCGGCATCTTGGGGAGCAACTCGTCGGTCGCCAGCTCCGCAGGGGTGGTGAAATCGACCGTGCCACTGATGATGAGGGTCTCCACGTTCGTCGTCCTGGCCTGCTGGAACGCCTGGTCGTCCGGACTAGCTGGCCATACTTCGGGCAGGCGCCCGCCCGCCAGCAGCAGGTCAGCGGCAGCGTTGCCGAGGATCGAGCCCGGATCACCGCCGGCGGCGTAGTACCGGTCGAAGGCGGCGGCGTCGATCATGCCGAAGGAGGCGAACTCGCCCCAGACGAATTGCCCGGGGAAGGTCAGGTCACCGAGCACGGACATGGCCCAGAACCCGCTCGGGTCTCCGGCGGAGGCGGTCTGCCAGGCGTCCAGGATCGTCGGTGCGTTGAGTGGCGAGGCCTCTCGGGTGGTCACGAACATTCCGAACATGGACGCCGCCCGCACGTTTCCGTTCTTGATCAGGAGTGGGCCCCAGCGATGGGGCATCGCGGCCGAAGTCTTCCGCATCGAGGCGGCAAGGTCGTCGGTGCGGGCCGCGCACCCGTCGTCCTGACGGCACAGCTGGCTGTAGTGAGCGAATTGCCGGTCGGTGATCGCCGGGTCCCAGACGAAATGACCTGGCGGGTTCGCCCCGATCATCACCGACCGATGGATCGACGCCGGGAACCGCCACGAGTAGATCATCGCGGTGCGGGTTCCCGCGCTCGAGCTGATCAGGTTGATCCGCTGGTAGCCCAGGGCCGCGCGCGCCGCTTCGAGATCATCAACCCGTTGGGACAACGAGTATCCCGCCAGATCGACACCCGAGCGGGTGAGTCGCTTGGAGCAGTTCGCGAAGCCCGCGGAAGAGCGCCGCAACGACTCGCTGCCGGTCATGTCGACAGTCGTCCGCAGCGCGGCGTCCACCTCCGGGCAGTCGAGGATCCGCGAGCCCTCGACCCCGCGGTACCCGACCAGCACCACATCGTGTTTGTCGGTCATCCGGCTCGCCTGCGGGAAGGACAGGTTGGAGCTTCCGGGGCCACCCTGGAGCCGGAAGATCGGCTCCTGCGGGTTCGCGCCGGTGGCCCGGACCCGGATCACCGGCAGCCCGATCAGGGTGGAGCGGGGGTTGTGCCGGTTCTCCGGAACCACCAGCGTGCCGCAGTCGGCTCGGGCGGTTCCG